>JAQTLK010000009.1:0-11621 GCA_028714955.1 Sulfuricella sp. | reverse complement strand
TCCCAAGCCACGCCGCGAGACCTCTCCAAGCCCGCTGTCAGCTTTTGATATGACAATCCATATTTTGGTTAAGTTTAACCAATGAACAAGAATCCTGCACTGCCAGATTCAGGAAAAGCATTCTTA
Source organism: Sulfuricella sp. (assembly GCA_028714955.1). GTDB lineage: Bacteria > Pseudomonadota > Gammaproteobacteria > Burkholderiales > Sulfuricellaceae > Sulfurimicrobium. The sequence continues at coordinate 11,495 of JAQTLK010000009.1, read as the reverse complement.
TCCCGGATGTTTTATAAATTCGCGTGATGATCGCGCAGGATTTTGTTCCGTAGGGGAATTTTGTGAGGGAGTGGCGTAGTTATTCATACGCCCGACCGAACAAAATTTCCCTACGGAACAAAAGACCAGCGAGGGCGCGCGTCAATTTATGAAACATCCGGGTTATGTCCGCCTGTCCGCCGCCCTGCCGAGGCTCGCGCACCCGACCCCGCAAAAGCCATGTCCGCATTACGGTTGAGCCATCCAACCGGATATGCTAGTCTCCTTGTCCTTAAATATGGCGCTATCCGACTACATTCATACCTTCGGCCAGCACCTGCTCGCACGGCATGGCGAGCGGGTGCACAAGATCGCCCTGGATGCCGGCTTCACCTGCCCCAACCGCGACGGTTCGAAAGGCATTGGCGGCTGCACCTTCTGCAACAATCGCTCGTTCAACCCCAACGGACGGCAACCGCAAGCACTGGAAGCGCAACTCGACAGCGGCAGACACGCCATTGCCAGGCGCACGCGGGCAAAAAAATTCCTCGCCTACTTTCAGGCTTACACCAATACCTACGCCGATGTTGCGGAGCTCGATGCGCTCTACCGGCAGGCCATGACCCGGCACGACATCGTCGGGCTTTCCGTCGGCACGCGGCCGGATTGCGTCTCCGGCGAAGTGCTCGACCTGCTCGCCCGTTATCGCGACGAGGGCCGCATCGTATGGCTGGAACTGGGTCTGCAGTCGGCATTCGACGAAACCCTGCGGCGCGTCAACCGTGGCCACGGCCTGAAGGAATACCGCGAGGTGACGGTCGCGGCGCGCCGGCGCGGCATCCCGGTGTGCGCCCACCTGATTCTCGGCCTGCCGGGAGAAGATGAATCCCATTATCATGCCAGCCTCGACAGCGTGCTGGAGATCGGCGTGGATGGCCTCAAGCTGCACCCGCTGCACGTGGTCAGGCACACCGTTCTCGCCACTCAGTGGCGGCGCGGGGAATACCGGCCGCTGACGCGGGAAGCATATATCCGGCATGTTTGCGACCTGATCGAGCGCACGCCGGAAAATATCGTCTTCCACCGCGTCACCGGCACGGCGGCGAAAGACATCCTGCTGGCGCCGGACTGGTGTTCTCAGAAATGGAACGTGCTCAACGGCATCGAGCGCGAACTGGCGCGGCGCGGCCACCGCCAGGGGCAGTTCGCCGGCATGCCCATGCAAAAGGAGAAAATACTCGATGCCGCCTAAAATTGAACTGGTCTGCCCCGCGGGCAGCCTGCCGGCCCTGAAAAGCGCTGTGGACAATGGCGCGGACTGTGTCTACATGGGTTTCCGCGACGACACCAACGCGCGCAATTTCACCGGCCTCAATTTCGATCTTGCGAATGCGAAAGAAGGTGTGCGCTACGCCCATGCCAAAGGCCGCAAGGTGCTGCTGGCCCTGAACACCTACCCCCAGGCCAGCGGCTGGCAGCGCTGGACCAGCGCCATCGACAACGCGGCCGAGCTGGGCATGGACGCGGTCATCCTGGCCGATCCCGGCCTCATGCAATACGCCGCGAAAACCCACCCCGATTTGCGTCTGCATCTATCGGTACAGGGCTCGGCCACCAATTACGAGGCCATCAATTTCTATCACGAACAGTTCGGCATCCGGCGCGCCGTGGTGCCGCGCGTGCTGGCGCTGGCGCAGGTCGAGCAACTGATGGCCAACACCCCGGTGGAAATCGAGTTGTTCGGCTTCGGCGGACTGTGCGTCATGGTGGAAGGGCGCTGCGCCCTGTCTTCCTACGCCACCGGCGAATCCCCCAACACCTGCGGGGTATGCTCTCCCCCCAAGGCGGTGCGCTGGCAGCAGACCGCGGCCGGACTGGAGTCGCGCCTGAACGGCATCCTCATCGACCGCTACGACGCCAAGGAAAATACCGGCTACCCCACCCTGTGCAAGGGCAGGTTCGAAGTCGCCGGAGAAACCTACTACGCGATCGAGGAACCCACCAGCCTCAACACCCTCGAACTGCTGCCGGAACTGATGCGCATGGGCATTGCCGCGATCAAGATCGAGGGGCGTCAGCGCAGCCCCGCCTACGTGGCCCAGGTCACCAGGGTATGGCGCCAGGCGATCGACGCCTGCCAGCGCGAGGGCCAGGGCTTCACCGTCAAACCGGCATGGATGGCGGAACTGGGCAAAGTCTCGGAAGGGCAGCAGCAAACCCTTGGCGCGTACTATCGTCCGTGGAAATAATGCTATGAAACTGGCACTTGGCCCCAACCTCTACTACTGGGATCGCGACAAGACCTTTTCGTTCTACAGCGAGGTCGCCGCATCCCCGGTGGATATCGTTTACCTCGGCGAAACGGTCTGCTCGCGCCGTCACCTGCTGCGCCTGCAGGACTATCTCGACCTGGCGGAACAACTCGCCGCCGCCGGCAAGGAAGTCGTGCTCTCGACACAAACCCTGATCGAGTCAGAATCCGATCTCAAAACGCTGCGCAGGATTTGCGGCAACGAAAAATTCAGCGTGGAAGCCAACGACATGGGCGCGGTGCGCCTGCTGGCGAACAGGGTGCCGTTCGTCGCCGGGCCGACGCTCAACATCTACAGCCCGCAGACGCTCGACCTGCTTGCCGGGCTGGGCGCGATGCGCTGGGTGATGCCGGTCGAGATGTCGCGCGATGCGCTTGTCCCGATACAGCAAAGCCGCCGAAGCGGGCTGGAAACGGAAGTGTTCGCTTACGGACGATTGCCGCTGGCGTATTCCGCACGCTGCTTCACCGCGCGCCACCATAATTTGCAGAAAGATGACTGCCAGTTCCGTTGTCTCGATTATGGCAACGGACTTTCCCTGAAAACCCGCGAAGGACAAGCCTTCCTTACCCTGAACGGCATCCAGACCCAATCTGCGCGGCCATACAACCTGATCGGCGAATTGCAGGCCCTGCAAGAAACGGGGGTCGATATCGTACGGGTCAGCCCACAAGCCTACCATAGCGGGAAAATTCTCCAGTTGTTCCATGAATGCATGGAACAGCGGCTTTCTCCGGCACTGGCACTGACACAGATGGAGAAGCTGATGCCGGAAGCGCCGTGCAACGGTTACTGGCACGGCAAACCCGGGCTGGAATTCTTCCACAACGACAATTTATCCGCCACCGCGCAAAGAGGTTCCTCATGAAGCCATTTTTCATCCCGCAAGCCGTCAGTACCCTGTTTTCGCTGCTGCCGCAGTATCCCCATTCCATGATTTTCACCCGGGTGGTCAGTCTGGCCCTGAAAGACAAGCTGCGCGACGAAGTCTGGCAGCCGCTCCGCGGCAAGCAGATCTGCATCCGCGTCAGGGATGCCGGCATCGCGTTCCACTTCACGCTCACGCCTGACAGTCTGGCGGCCCGTCAGGCCGTGGCCCAGCCCGATCTCACCATTTCCGCCAGCGCGCAGGATTTCGTTTTTCTCGCGTTGCGCAAGGAAGATCCCGACACCCTGTTTTTCTGTCGCCGCCTGGTGATGGAAGGCGATACCGAGCTGGGCCTGCTGCTGAAAAACACCCTGGACGGCATGGACCTGCCGCCAATGGATTTCCGCTCCCTGCTCCCCGCCCGCCTGTTCGGCCAGATCCGCACCCGCCTGCTGGCGTAAATACCCCTGCTGTTTTCTGCCTGTCGGGCCAGCCCGGGCCCGAAGCCCGCGCACGTCCTGCATATTGCGGTTAACGTAAAACTCGCGCAGCGAGACCCCGCCCCCATTCTCCCGGGGGGAGAGCTGCGCCTGACCGTTAGTATTCACACAAAACCACAATATCTTGATACACTTTCAAAAGTAATCATCGGATTTAGTGATTTCCCTGCGCCCTGACGAAAACAACGGAGGAATCCGCCATGCCCTTTGCCAAAGCGAAGCTGCAACACCACCGCGCCGAACCTGACCGCACCCCTCCCGCCCCTCTCCGCCTCATCCATGGCGGCCCACGCATCAACGAACCACGCGGTGAAATGCGTTGCTCGCGGCGCATTCCGCTCGAGTGCTACGTCAAGGCGCGAGTGGTCGACAGCGGCGAAATCTTCTACGCCATGAGCAAGGATCTCAGCGTGGACGGGCTGGCTTTTACCGCCCACTACGTGCCACGCTTTGGCGAAATGATGGAAATTCAGCTGCAATCGCCGCGCGGCTCCACGCTCAAACCCTTCAAGGCGCTGGTTCAGGTGCGGCGCTGCGTTCGCCTGGGCGAGAACAGGGGTTACGAAATCGGCGCGGCAATCATAAAAGTGCGCCAGTAGCCACTGGCGACACAGATGTCCAGGCCACCCCCACTGGAAATCACTTCATGCCAGAAACGAACGCCACCAGGGAATTGATGTCGGCATCGGTGAGATTTTCGGTACTGGCCGCCATGAACGGGTCGATGCGCTCGCCGGTGCGGTCGCGATAGCGCTTCAGCGTCAATGTCAGGTATTCGGGCTGCTGGCCGGCGATGCGGGCGATTTTTTCGTTGCCGCGTCCCTCGTTGCCATGGCAGCGCCAGCAAATCTTGTAGAACAAATCCTTGCCGTGGCTCGCCAGCGCCGGGTTGGCGACGGCATGGGGGGTGACTTCCTGGCTGGCGAAATAGGCCACGGTATTCACCTTTTCCTCATCGCTCATGGCCTTGATCATGCCCTCCATGAATACGTTGCGGCGCCGGCCATCGCTGAACTTTTTCATCTGCTCCAGCAAATACGCCGGGTGCTGGCCCGCCAGATTGGGCACATCGGGCCGCGCGCTGTTGCCGCTATTGCCATGGCAGTTGAAGCAAAACGAAGCCACTTTCTTGCCTGCCTTGATCCCCGCTTCCATCGCCTTGGGATCCTGCGACATGGCGCCAAGCCGCGCCTCAAGCGAAACTTTTGGCGCAACCCTGGTTTCTGCCGCCACCGCGGCACCCATGCCCGCGGCAATCAATCCGGCCAGTGCGCCGGCAAGCAATCTGTTCGTTGTCATGAAATCCCTCAAGTTCGAATAAAAACAACATCCGTGGACAGGAGTGTCCATTTTAGGGGAACTTGAGCAACTAATCCATCAATGACGTCATGCCGGCGGCCTCGATGCGACAGGAATATCATGCCGGCTCCCGTCGGCATGCCGCATAAAGGCATTTCTGGTATCGTTGCACCTGAATTTCAAATCAAGCCTGGAACCGAACACATCATGATCACCGGAAACCTGTTTATTGTCGCCGCCCCCTCCGGAGCGGGAAAAACCAGCCTGGTAAAAGAACTGTTGGCCGCCGATGAGGGCATTCAGCTTTCCATCTCCTACACCACGCGCCCACCACGACCGGGAGAAATAAACGGCCTGCATTACCATTTCGTCAGCCGTGAAAATTTCGGGCAAATGCTGGAACGGGGGGATTTTCTCGAAAGCGCCGAAGTCTATGGCAATTTTTACGGCACTTCGCAACCCTGGATCGAAGCCAGCCGCAAAACCGGCAAGGACATCCTGCTGGAAATCGACTGGCAAGGCGCCGCGCAAGTGCGCCGGCTGATACCCGAGGCGATCGGCATCTTCGTCCTGCCGCCTTCTCTGGAAGCCTTGCGCCAGCGCCTGACCGGGCGCGGCCAGGACGCCGAAGAAGTCATCCGGCGCCGCATCGCCGCCGCGCGCGAGGACATCAGCCATGTGGGCGAATTCGATTATGTTATCATTAACGACGATTTCAACACCGCCCTGCAAGACCTGCTGGCGGTGGTTCGGGCACAACGTCTCAAAACCGGTGTTCAACTTGAGCGGCACGGCGACCTGATCGCCAGCCTGACCTAATTTTCCCTGAAAATGGAGCATAACCATGGCACGCATTACCGTCGACGACTGCATGAAATACTTCTCCAACCGCTTTGAACTGGCTCTCGCCGCCACCTACCGCGCACGGCAACTGGCAAATGGCGCCACCCCGCTGGTAGATCCGGACCGCGACAAGCCCACCGTGATCGCCCTGCGCGAAATCGCCCACGGCAAGGTGGGCAGGGAAGTCCTTAATCGTGGACAGGCGTGAGACATGGTGAGTGGTGAGCAGTGAGCGGGAAGCAGTCCGCTCACCGCTCACCGCTCACCGCTCACTACTCACTGCTCACTGCTCACTGCTCACAGCTCCCCGCTCCGATGCCCAACCTGTCCCAGCTTGCCGACATCCTTTCCGGCTACCTCAAGCCCGAGGATATCGCCCAGGTCGAGGAAGCCTTCCGCGTCGCCGAAACCGCCCACCGGGGGCAAACGCGCAGAAGCGGCGAAGCCTACATTTCCCACCCCCTCGCAGTCGCCACCATCCTGGCGGAATGGCGCCTGGATGCCCAGGCCATCATGGCCGCGCTGCTGCACGATGTGGTGGAAGACACGCCCACCACCAGCCAGGAAATCGGCGAAAAATTCGGCAAGCAAGTGGCAGAACTGGTGGAAGGCGTCTCCAAGCTGGACAAGATCGAGTTCCAGTCGGAAGCCCATGCCCAGGCGGAAAACTTCCGCAAGATGCTGCTGGCCATGGCGCGCGATGTGCGGGTGATCCTCATCAAGCTCGCCGATCGCCTGCACAACATGCGCACGCTGGAATCCATGCAGCCGGCAAAACAGCAGCGCATCTCGCACGAAACCCTGGAAATCTACGCCCCGATCGCCAATCGCCTGGGCCTCAACAACGTTTACCGCGAACTGGAAGACCTGGCTTTCCGCTTTGCCTACCCCAACCGCTACCTGGTGCTCAACAAGGCCGTCAAGGCCGCGCGCGGCAACCGGCGCGAAGTGGTCAGCAAGGTACGCGAGGCCATCGAACTCAAACTGGCGAGCTGCCACATCGAAGCCACCGTCACCGGGCGCGAAAAGCACCTTTACAGCATCTACCGGAAGATGCAGGAAAAAAACCTGGCTTTTTCCGAGGTATTCGACATTTATGGCTTCCGCGTCACGGTCAAGGACGTGCCGACCTGCTACCTTGCCCTGGGCGCCCTGCATGCGCTGTACAAGCCGATTCCGGGCAAGTTCAAGGATTACATCGCCATCCCCAAGGCCAATGGTTACCAGTCGCTGCATACCACGCTGTTCGGTCCGTTCGGCACGCCGATCGAAATCCAGATCCGCAGCCAGGAAATGCACCAGATCGCCGAAGCCGGCGTCGCCTCGCACTGGCTTTACAAGAGCGGCGAAACCGGCATCAGCGACATGCAGAAAAAAACCCACCAGTGGCTGCAAAGCCTGCTGGAAATCCAGGACGAGAGCCGCGATGCGGCCGAGTTCCTGGAGCACATCAAGGTCGACCTGTTCCCCGACGAAGTGTATGTGTTCACCCCCAAGGGCAAGATCATGGCCTTGCCGCGCGGCGCCACGGCGGTGGATTTCGCCTACGCGGTGCACACCGATGTCGGCAACCGCGCCGTGGCGGTCAAGATCAACCACGAACACGCCCCGCTGCGCAGCGAACTGAACAACGGCGACCATGTGGAAATCATCACCGCCAGTCACGCCAACCCCAATCCGGCGTGGCTCAACTACGTCGCCACCGGAAAGGCGCGCTCCCACATCCGTCATTTCCTCAAGACCCTGCACTATGAAGAATCGGTGGCACTGGGCGGCCGCCTGCTGGAGCAGGCATTGCGCGCGCTGAAGGTCGATCCCGCCTCCATCGGCGCCGGCCCCTGGGAAAAGCTGCTGCGCGAGAATGCCGGAAAGACCAGGGACGAAATCCTCGCCGACATCGGCCTGGGCAAGCGCCTCAACATCGTCGTGGCGCGCCAGCTGGTTTCCCTGGGCGACGTCTCTGCCGCCGAACAGCGCCCCCAGGGCGCCATCACCATTCGCGGCACCGAAGGCATGGCCGTGCAATTCGCCAGTTGCTGCCACCCCATTCCGGGCGACCCCATTCTCGGTTTCATCAACAAGGGCAAGGGCCTCATCATCCATACCCACGACTGCCCGACCATCGCCCACTACCGCAGCGACCCGGACAAATGGGTGGACGTGGAGTGGGATCCCGAAACCCACAAGCTGTTCGATGTCTCCATCAAGCTGGTGGTCGCCAACCAGCGCGGCGTGCTGGCCAAGGTGGCCGCGACCATCGCCGATGCCGACTCCAACATCGACAACGTCAGCATGGAAGAAGAAGACGGCAGCGCCTATACCACCATGTATTTCACCCTGCAGGTGGAAAACCGCATGCACCTGGCGCGCGTGATGCGCGGCCTGCGCCAGATCGCGGAAGTGGTGAGAATCACCCGGATGAAGGGCTGAATCAGTCTTCAGTTATCAGTCATCAGTCTTTGATTCTAATTAACGGGAAACGAATATGACCAGACAAGTTCTCTCCACCGCCAACGCCCCCGCCGCCATCGGCACCTATTCGCAAGGCGTGCGCGCCGGCGACACGGTTTACCTCTCCGGCCAGATCGGCCTTGACCCGCAATCCATGCAGATGGCCGAGGGCATCGACGCGCAGGTCAACCAGGTGTTCCTCAACCTCGGCGCGGTCGCCAATGCAGCCGGCGTGGGTCTCAACGCCACGGTCAAGCTCAATGTCTATCTCACCGACCTGGGACATTTCGCCAAGGTGAACGAAATCATGGCCAGGTATTTCGACCAGCCCTACCCCGCCCGCGCCGCCGTCGGCGTGAAAGAACTGCCGCGCGGCGCCCTGGTGGAAATGGACGCGGTCCTGTTTCTGGGTGAATGACCTTTAAAAAACAATTTAACCACGGGGAACACGGGGCGCACGGGGATAACCAAGGCATTCAAGAGTTCTCACGCATCGTGATGGCGGCGCATTCTTCAACATTACCCCCCGTGTTCCCCGTGCGCCCCGTGGTTAAAATAAGGTTTTAGCCCAATGTTCCAGAAAATCGGCAAGGCCACCCGGGACAAGCTGGCCAGGCTGGGCATCCGCAGCCCGTTCGACCTGCTGCTGCATCTGCCGCTGCGCTACCAGGACGAGACGCACCTCTACCCCATCGCCGATGCCGCGCCAGGCCAGACAGTGCTGGTCGAGGGCATCATCACCCACGCCAGCGTCACCTACAAGCCGCGCAAAATGCTTGCCGTCAAGATTCGCGACGCCAGCGGCACTCTGCAATTGCGCTTTCTGCACTTCTATCCCAGCCAGGTCGCCACCTTCACGCCGGGCGTCACGGTACGTGCCGCCGGCGAAGTCCGCCACGGCTTTTTCGGCGCGGAAATGGTCCACCCCCAGTGCCATGTCGTAAAGAAGGACACGCCGCTCGCCGAAGCGCTCACGCCGGTTTACCCCACCACCCAGGGCCTGTCGCAGGCCACGCTGCGCAAGCTGGCCGGGGAAGCGCTGCGGCAGTGCGACCTGAAGGACACCCTGCCGCAAGCCATCCGCGCCGCTCTCAGGCTGGCGGATTTCGAGGACAGCATCCGCCTGCTGCACCAGCCGCCACCCGATGTTTCCCCGGCGGCGCTGGATGAAAGAAACCACCCCGCCTGGCAGCGCCTGATTTTCGACGAACTGCTGGCGCAACAACTTTCCATGCGCCTGCACTACCGGCGCCGCCACGCGCGCGGCGCGCCTCCCCTGCCATCCGGCAAGACGCTGACCGCCGCCTTGCAGGCGAGACTGCCTTTCGCCCTGACCGGCGCACAACAACGGGTAGCGCACGAAATCAGCGCCGACCTCGCCCGCCCCCACCCCATGCAGCGCCTGCTGCAAGGCGACGTGGGCAGCGGCAAGACCATCGTCGCCGCGCTGGCGGCCTGCCAGGCGATCGAAAACGGCTTTCAGGCGGCGCTCATGGCGCCGACCGAAATCCTCGCCGAACAGCATTTCCTCAAGCTCTCCGCCTGGCTCGCGCCGCTCGGCATCAATGTCGCCTGGCTTACCGGCAGCCTCGGCAAGAAGGACAGGACAGCCGCGCTGGAACACATTGCCAGCGGCGCGGCGCAACTCGCCATCGGCACCCATGCCCTGTTCCAGGAGCAGGCAATCTTCAGCCGGCTTGGCCTGGCGATTATCGACGAACAACATCGCTTCGGCGTCCACCAGCGCCTGGCGCTGCGGGAGAAAGGCAAGGCAGCAGATGCGCCTCACGCCTCACCCCTCACCCCTCACCTGCTAATGATGAGCGCCACACCCATTCCGCGCACCCTGTCGATGAGCTACTACGCCGACCTCGATATTTCCGTCATCGACGAACCACCCCCCGGCCGCACGCCCATCGTCACCAGGCTGGTGGACAACGCCCGCCGCGAAGAAGTGTTCAGCCGCGTGCGCGACGCCTGCATGCAGGGCCGGCAAGCCTACTGGGTTTGTCCGCTGATCGAAGAATCCGAAACCCTGCAGCTCAAGACCGCGCTCGAAACCTGCGAGACCCTGAGCCAGACCTTCCCCGAACTCGCCATCGGCCTGGTGCATGGCCGCCAGCCGGCAGCGGACAAGGCCGCCGCCATGGCGGCGTTCAAATCCGGCGACATCCAGTTGCTGGTCGCCACCACAGTGATCGAGGTCGGCGTGGACGTGCCCAACGCCTCTCTGATGGTAATCGATCACGCCGAACGCTTCGGCCTGTCGCAACTGCACCAGTTGCGCGGCCGGGTGGGACGCGGCGCGCCGCAGAGCACCTGCATCCTGATGTACCAGCCTCCCCTGTCGGAGACCGCCCGCGCCCGTCTCAAGATCATCTACGAAAATGCCGACGGCTTCGAAATAGCGCGCCACGACCTGCGCCTGCGCGGCCCCGGCGAGTTCCTCGGCGCACGCCAGAGCGGCGTGCCCATGCTCCGGTTCGCAGACCTGGAACGCGACCAGGCGCTGCTCGATCCCGCGCGGGCCATCGCCGAACAGATGCTGGCCGAATTTCCCGAGCACGCCGAACTGCACTTAACGCGATGGCTGGGGCTGCAGCAGGAATTTTTGAAAGCGTGACAGCTTGTTGGTTAAACACATAACCTGAAAACCGCAGTTGCCCGCTTCATGGCGCGCATAGGCGCCTGGAAAATGCAGTCGGGTTGACGAAATCTGCTGCAACGCCAGCATCCACCCGTGCGCCCTCACCCTACCCCGGCGGGCGAGGGGTGTGCTCCCTTCTCCCCCCGGGAGAAGGGCCGGGGATGAGGGAGCACGTGACCATGCCCCCTTCCAATCGCGCTGCTTAACGAAACTCGCGCAGCGCGACCTCGTCCCCCTCTCCGCCGCTACGAGGCGCATTGCGGCTGTGACAACACTTGCACCCTTGCTACTGGCGACTGTGCCAACCGTGAAGGCCTATGCTCAAGACATCATTCAGCGGTATCCACAATGACCACCGGCAGCGCCCTCACCTTCAACCCGCTGCGCATCGTGCATTTCACCACTGCAGGAAGAATTGTTCGGGGAGGAGGGTGATGAGTGCGGAAGAAGAATGCTACATTGATAGACCTGACCCCGTAGGTCATCTGGTCAAGCGGCTTTGCGAAGCATCTTATGGATATTGATGTCGTCGTAAGGAGCAAACAGGACGCCATCGCGCTTTTCAATCAGACCAATCGTTGACAGCAATTGAACGT
>JAQTLK010000008.1:9842-59023 GCA_028714955.1 Sulfuricella sp. | reverse complement strand
TGCCTGTCCTTGTGCACCAGGTGTGCTCCATGGTTGAAATGCGGTTTTCAGGTTCATTCGGCGCTGCCGTGCGCACTAACCTGATGGCGAACTCAATGCAATTTGAATTGCTTGATGACACCGTCGAGTTTGGCGGAGAGGTTTGCCAGTTTGCTCACGGCCTGTTCGCTGGCAATCGTATCCACGGAGGCTTCCTGCACCATCTGGCTGATTTCATCCACGTGATGGCGCACGCCGGATACCATCTGGTTCTGCGCTGCGGCGCTGGTGGCGATGCGCTCGATCATTTCGGACACCCTTTCCACGCTGCGCACGATTTCCTGCAACGCCTGGCCAGCCTCGGTGGCTTTCTCCACCCCGCCGCGCACCTGCTCGGTGCCGCTTTGCATGGTCGAAATCGCGTTGCGCGTTTCCTGCTGCACGCTCTGGATCATTTCGCTGATTTCCTTGGTGGCCTGCGCGGTTTTTTCCGCCAGTTTGCGCACTTCGTCCGCCACCACCGCGAATCCGCGTCCCTGTTCGCCGGCGCGAGCCGCTTCGATCGCCGCGTTGAGCGCGAGCAGGTTGGTCTGCTCCGCAATGCCGTTGATGACAGCCACGATGGCGCCGATTTCGTCCGATTTGCGCCCCAGGCTATCCACCGCGGAGGATCCCAGCGTGACCGACTCGTTGATCTGGCGCATGCCCTGGATGGTTTCCTGAACGATGTTGCCGCCCGATTTGGCAAGGTCCGATGCGCTGCGCGCCGCCTCGGAGACCTGGCTGGCACTGCCGGAAATTTGCGCTACCGTTTCCGACAGCGTCCCGGTGCTGGCGTTGATGCTGGCCACCGTCTGATGCTGCACCTCGAAACGGTTGCGCACTCCGCTCATCAGTTCCTGGATGGTGTTGGCATCGCGGTTCACGGAGCCGCTCATGCCGGCCACTTCGCCGATCAGGTCGCGCAGGTTGTCGGCCATCCTGTTGAAGCTGGAGACGATTTCCCCGATCGTGTCGTCGCTTTCCATGGTGCAGCGGAGGCTGATGTCCTTGTTGCTGATCGCCGTGGATACTTGCGAAATGCGCCTCAGCTTGGATAGCAGCACCCAGTTGACCAGCCAGTAATTGGCCAGCCCGAGAATGATGCCGGCTGCCAGTGCGCTGACGCAGAACCACAGCAGCATGCCCGGCTTCCACTCGACGAAGATGTTGGCAAAGAACGGGAATACCGCTCCCATTACCAGGCCAAGCGCGAGAAAGGACAGCAGCAGATTGCGCAGAATACTCGGTTTCATGGTGGGTTCCCCCGTCTATGGTTATGATTTTGTAGGCACATCATAACGTGCCTGGCGCGATGGAAAAACCCTGAATCGGGCATGAGGGCGAAATATCTCAAAAGCGGTGGTAATGAGCGGCCTGTTCCTTGAGCAGGGCGCGCTGCATGGCGTAGTCCGGACACAGGCGGGCGACGATTTGCCAGAATGATGGGGAATGATTCAGCTCGACAAGATGGGCCAGCTCGTGGGCGACCACGTAGTCGATCACTGATGGCGGGGCCTTGATGAGGCGCCAGTTGAGGCGGATATTGCCGCCGCTGGTGCAGCTTCCCCAGCGCGTCCGGGCGCTGCTCAGGCCCAGTCGCGCCACGCGCACGCCAAGTTGGCGCGCATAAACTTCGACCCGGTGCTGGAAAAAGGCCAGCGCCTCGCGGCGATACCATTGCACGATGCGGGATTCGAGCGCGGAGGTATCGGACGGGTCGGGCAGCGCGACCCGCAATTGTCCGTCGCCAAGGATGGGGCGCGCGCGTGGCGTTCCTTGCTCCACCACCAGCTCGATGGGGCTGCCGAGAAAGGGCAGCCACTCGCCGTCACGCCAGTTGACGGCTGGAACGCTGCAGGCGCGCATTGCTTCGAGCTTGCCCAGCACCCAGCCGGATTTTTCTCGCAGTATGGCTTCCCAGGCGCGTTGCGGCGTTCGGCTGGGTACGCTGACGGTCAGCCCGGACGGGTCTACCCTGAGGCCGACGGTGCGGCGGCGCGGGCTGCGCCGCAGCAGGTAGGAGACTTCCTCGTTACCGAGAAGTATGCGGTGCAAGCGGTCCACCTTCAAAGTCGCGCGCGATACGCTGCATTTCCCCTTCGATCCATTCTTCCACCATGGCATTGAGCGCGCCCGCTTTCATGCCTGCCGCATGGATCGGCTTGCCGATGCTCAGGGTAATGGTGCCGGGATATTTGAGAAAGGCATTCTTGCCCCAGAATTCCCCGGCATTATGCGCCAGGGGCAGCACCGTGGCGCCATTATGGACAGCCATGAAAGCGCCGCCGATGTTGTATTTTCCCCGGCTTCCCGGCTTCACCCGCGTGCCTTCGGGGAAAACCGCCACGCAGAAACCCTGCGCCAGCCTTTTTCCGCCCTGTTCGGTGATCTGTTTCAGGGCCTCCTTGCCGGCGGCGCGGTCTATCGCAATGGGGCTGGTCATGGCCAGCCCCCAGCCGAAGAACGGAATTTTCAGGAGCTCGCGCTTCATGACCCAGACCACGGGGGGGAAGATGCACTGGAAGGCCAGGGTTTCCCATGCGGACTGGTGCTTGGCGAGTATGACAACGGGGGTGGAAGGAATGTTTTCCGCGCCGATGATGCGGTATTTCAGGCCGCAGGTCACCCTGACCCACCACAGCATGCTTTTGGCCCAGCCGGCAATGATGCGGGAACGTGTCAGGGGATGAAGGGGAAAAGTCAGCAAGGCGATGACTGAAAATAAGGGGGTGAGCAGCAACATGCCCAAGGCGAACAACAGGGAGCGCGGCCAGACCATCATGCGATAGAAATGGTCAGGTGGCGCACCGCGTCGGCCAGATCCGTGAACACCAGGGTGCCTTCCGGCAGGCTGCCGGCTTCGAGGGTCTTTTCCCCTTTGCCGGTACGTACCAGAATTGGCAGGGCGCCAATGGCGGCGGCCGCCTGCAGGTCGCGCAGGGAATCGCCGACGGCGGGCACGCCCGTCAGGTCCACGCTGAAGCGCCGGCTGATTTCCTCGAACATGCCGGGCTTGGGCTTGCGGCAATCGCACCTGGAATCCGCGGTGTGGGGGCAGAAAAACAGTGCGTCGATGCGGCCGCCGACCTGGGCCAGCGCCTTGTGCATCTTGTCGTGGATGGCGTTGAGCGTGGCCATGTCGAACAGGCCGCGCCCGATGCCGGACTGGTTGGTGGCCAGCACCACCCGGTAGCCTGCCTGGTTGAGCCTGGCAATGGCTTCCAGGCTGCCGGGAATGGGCTTCCACTCTTCCGGGCTTTTGATGAAATGCTCGGAATCGAAATTGATGACGCCGTCGCGGTCGAGAATGATGAGCTTCATGGTTTTCCGGCGAGGAGCGAGGAGTGAGGAGTGAGGGGTAAAATCACCGCACACCGCCTTTGCTCCTCACTCCTCACTCTTCACTCCTTACTGTCAAGCTGCAAGCTTGGAAATATCGGCCACCTGGTTCATCAGGTCGCCGAGGGATTTCAGCAATGCGAGGCGATTGTTGCGAATCAGCGGTTCATCCGCCATTACCATGACGCTGTCGAAGAAGCTGTCCACCGCCTGGCGCGCGCCGGCCAACTGGGTCAGGGCGCTAGCGTAATCCTCGTTCTGGAGCAGGGAGGTGACCTGGGGCGCGAGGCGGTTCACCACCTCGAACAGTTCGCGTTCCGCCGTCTCCTGCATCAGTGCCGGATCGGCATCGCCACTTGGCGCGGCGGTTTTCTTCAGGATGTTCTGAATGCGCTTGTTGGCAGCCGCCAGCGCGGCGGCTTCGGGCAGTTTGCGGAATTCGCGCACAGCGTCCAGGCGCGGCGCGACCAGGTCGATGCGGGTGGGATTCTGGCTGATCACCGCTTCAATTTCATCCGGCTCGAAGTTCTTGTCGCGCAGATAGCCTTTCAGTCGTTCCAGCATGAAGCCGTGCACATCCTGAACCACGCTTTCCGCGATCACTTCATCCGGGAATTGTCCTTTGGCCAGGTTCAGCAAGGAAACCAGGTCCAGCGGCAGCTGCATTTCGATCAGGATGCGCAACGCGCCGAGCGCATGGCGGCGCAGGCCGAAGGGGTCCTTGTCGCCGGTGGGCACCAGGCCGATGCCGTAAATGCCCGCCAGGGTATCGAGCTTGTCCGCCAGGGCGGCGGACGCGGCGATGTTGTCCTGGGGCAGGGCGTCGCCGGCGAAGCGCGGCCAGTAGTGCTGCTCGATGGCGCGCGCCACGGCTTCGGGTTCGCCATCGTGAGCAGCATAGTAGCGGCCCATGATGCCCTGCAGTTCAGGAAATTCGCCGACCATCTCGGTGACCAGGTCGGCCTTGGCGAGGTAGGCGCCACGCTCGGCCTGAGCCGCGTCGGCCCCGAGGCGGCGGGCGATTTCCCCGGCCAGCTTGGCGAGGCGCTGCACCCGCTCCATCTGGCTGCCGAGTTTGTTGTGATACACCACGTTGGCGAGCCTGGCGACGCGGGATGCCAGGGTTTTCTTGCGGTCCTGGTCGAAGAAGAACCTGGCATCGGCAAGGCGCGGACGCACTACCCGCTCGTTGCCGCCGATCACCGCGGACGGATCGGCGGGACGGATGTTGGACACGATCAGGAAGCGGTTGGTCAGCTTGCCCGAATTATCCAGCAGGGGAAAATATTTCTGGTTGGCCTTCATGGTGAGAATCAGGCATTCCTGCGGCACTTCGAGGAAACTTTCGTCGAAATGGCCGGGCAGCACGTTGGGACGCTCGACCAGGGCGGTTACCTCGTCCAGCAGGGCATCGTCCCCGATCGGCGTCACGCCGCCGATTTTTGCGGCGGCTTCATGCAGCTGGCGCACGATGTCGGCGCGGCGTTTTTCAAAGGAGGGAATGACTGCGCCTTCGTTTTCCATTTGCGTGGCGTAGCTGTCCGCATCCCTGAGAGAGAGGAAATCGGTGGCGGCCTCGAAACGGTGGCCGCGGGTGATGCGACCGGCGGCAAGGCCGAGCGCCGAAACCGGAATCACGTCCGCGCCATGCAGCGCGACCAGGGCGTGGGCCGGGCGCACGAAATTGACCGTGCTCCAGCCGTCGGCAAGCTGATAGCTCATCACTTTGGGGATGGGCAGTTTCGCCAGAGTCTCTTCCAGCGCTTGTTGCAGGCCCTTGACGAGCGTTGCGCCGCGAATTTCAGTGTCGAAGAGCAGGGCTTCCGCCTTGCCTTCTCCTTCGCGCCTGAGACGGGAGACGACACCCGCGTCGAGGCCCATGCCGGCCAGTTTTTTCAGCAATGCCTGGGTGGCCCGACCATCGGCAGCCAGCCCCACGCTCACCGGCATGAGCTTGTAAGACACCGGCTTGTCTGCCGCCTGCGCGGCGACCCGGGTGACATGCGCTGCGAGGCGGCGCGGCGAGGCGTAGGGGGTGACGCGCGAATCTTCGCTTGTCAGTCCCTGTGCCATGAGGGATTCGAACAGGCCGGCGGAAAAGGCTTCGCCCAGTTTTCCGAGCGCCTTGGGCGGCAGTTCTTCGACAAACAGTTCGACGAGAAGGTTTTTGGTCGTCATGCTCATGCCGCCTTCTTTTCTATCTGCGCCAAAACTTCGTTGGCCCATTCCCTGGGCGCCATCGGGAAGCCCAGGCGGGCGCGGCTGTCCAGGTAGCTCTGCGCGACGCTGCGCGCCAGGTTGCGGATGCGGCCGATGTAGGCGGCGCGCTCGGTGACGGAGATAGCGCCGCGGGCATCCAGCAGGTTGAATGCGTGGCCGGCCTTGAGCAGTTGTTCGTAGGCGGGCAGCGCCAATTGCTGTTCCATCAGGTGCTTGGCCTGTTTCTCGTGGGCGTTGAAGGCAGTCAGCAGGAACTCCACGTCGCTGTGCTCGAAGTTGTAGGCCGACTGCTCCACCTCATTCTGGTGATAGACGTCGCGGTAGGTGAGCCCTTTCGTCCAGGTCAGGTCGAACACGTTGTCCACGCCTTGCAAATACATGGCCAGGCGTTCCAGGCCATAGGTGATCTCGCCGGTGATGGGCTTGCAGTCGATGCCGCCCACCTGCTGGAAGTAGGTGAACTGGGTCACTTCCATGCCGTTCAGCCACACTTCCCAGCCCAGCCCCCAGGCGCCGAGGGTGGGATTTTCCCAATCATCCTCGACGAAGCGGATGTCGTTGGTCTTGAGGTCGAAACCGAGCGCTTCCAGGGAGCCGAGATAGAGTTCAAGGATGTTTTCCGGCGCCGGCTTGAGGACCACCTGGTACTGGTAGTAGTGCTGCAGGCGGTTGGGGTTCTCGCCATAGCGACCGTCCTTGGGGCGGCGCGAAGGCTGCACGTAGGCGGCCTTCCAGGCTTCCGGCCCGATGGCGCGCAGGAAAGTGGCGGTGTGGCTGGTGCCGGCGCCGACTTCCATGTCATAGGGCTGAAGCAAGGCGCAACCGCGTTCGGCCCAGTAGCGCTGGAGGGTGAGAATGATGTCCTGGAAAGTCAGCATGTAAGGAAGCAGAGGAAAGAAAAGCGCTGATTTTACTGCATTTCAGGGGTGCGGGGAAATGCCCGCTGAAGCTTATGTGAGGGGCGGGAAAGTGGTGGGCGATGCAGAAAAATCCAAAACTACGGGCGACATCTTCCGGGCGAGGGCGTCGTGCTACATAGCCAGACCCTATTGGTTTCCAGCAAATTGACGGCGAAAAATAAGTTCCGCCCGGCCAGATTCGATGGTGGTCAGGCATGGGGTGAGTCGGGGCATTTTACATGCGGCGCAATGCCCGAAGGTTTTGCGCCCTATGCCCACTGCCGGATTTAGGATCAACTGTTTGCACTTTCCGCCGCCAGTGCCAGCTTGGCGGTGCGGCTCAGTTTTTTGACCGCAGCTTCTCGGCGCGAGGCCGCGGCGCGATCGGCATGAGGCTCGGCGTAAACCAGGCGCACCGGCAGACGCGAGCGGGTGTATTTTGATGCGCTGCCGCCGTTGTGTGCGTCCAGGCGTTTTTCCAGGTCGTTGGTAATGCCGGTATAAAGTGTACCGTCGGCGCATTCCAGCAGGTAGCAGTGCCAGCTCATTGCCTGAACTTGCGGGCCATTGCCAGCAGCAGGGCAAGCAGCAACAATAACGGCAAATTGCCGAAGCGGACGTAGGGCGTGGCGCCCGCGAAGCCTTGGGCGCTGCCTTCCAGCACGGTGGCGGTGAAAACCGGGGCGAGCCGCGTTACCTGTCCGCGCTGGTCGATGATGGCCGTCACGCCGGTATTGGTGGCGCGCAGCATGAAGCGCCCGGTTTCCAGCGCGCGCATTTGGGCGATCTGCAAGTGCTGCCAGGGTCCCAGGGAGTGACCGAACCAGGCATCGTTGGTAAGGTTGGCGAGAATGGTGGCGCGCGGCAACTGGCGGATGATTTCCTCGCCGAACACGTCTTCGTAACAGATGTCCACGGCCAGGTGCTGGTTTGCCACCGCCATCGCTTGCTGTACCTGCGCGCCGCGCGCGAAGTCGGACAGTGGGATGTGCAGAATATTCAGCACCCAGGAAAAAATCGGGCGCAGCGGCAGATATTCCCCAAATGGGACGAGATGGTATTTTCGGTAAAGCTGGGAAGTCGAGGAGCCGAAGCTGAATGCACTGTTGAAATACTGTCCCGCATCTTTTTCCTCGGGGATGCCTACTACCAGATCCCCGCCGCGTTGCCGTGCCAGTTGTGCCATCTGATCAAGATAGGCGGTTGGCACATCGTCGTAGAACATCGGCAGCGCGGTTTCTGGCAGCACGATTAGTCGCCCCCGACTGGCAGCGGACAGGCGGGCATAGGTTTCAAGGGTGTTGCGCGCTTTTTCCGGGAGCCACTTCATGTCCTGGGCGATGTTGCCCTGCACCAGGGAAACGGAAACCGGCGTGCCGACAGGCTGAACCCATGGCACTTGCTTGAGTGCCAGCCCGAGGCCAGCCAGCAGCGCGAGAATAGCGAGGGCATTGCGGCGCTGCTGCCGTTGCGCCAGTAATGCGAGGGCGCCAGCGCCGACCGCTACTGCCAGCGAAACGCCATAGACGCCAAGGATGGGCGCAAAGCCTGCCAGGGGGCTGACGGGCACTTGTGAATACCCCACTGACAGCCAGGGAAAGCCGGTCAGCACCCAGCCGCGCAGCCATTCGCTCAGGCTCCATAATGCGGGCATCAGCACCAGCAGACGCATGACGCGCGAGCCTCGCCAGCGGCCCTGCAGCCAGCCGGTCAAAGCCGGGAATAAAGCCAGTACCGTGCAAAACAGCGCCGTTGCGGCCAGCGCCGCGGCCAGTGGCATGCCGCCGAAATCGTGCAGACTGACATAAACCCAGCTCACCCCGGCGCCGAAAAATCCCAAGCCGAAGGTGAAGCCGTCCAGTGCCGCACGCCGGGCTGTCGGCGCCTGTGTCCAGAGATGAAACAGGCCCGCCAGCGCGAGCAGCGGGAGGGGGTAGAGATAGAATGGTGCGAAGCTGAACACCGACAGGATGCCGAGTGACGGGGCTATCAGGAGTTTGAGCAAGCTTGATCCTTGGAAAAGAAAATTAACCACGGGGAACACGGGGGTCACGGGGAAGGCAAAACCAATTCGAACAATCCGCGGTTTGCCCAGTGTTCCCCGTGAACCCCGTGGTTAATCGCTTTTTTAATCCGGTAGCCGCCGCTCGCCGGCGAATAGCGCGGCAACCTGCTCGCGTTCGCGCACCAGGTAGGACTTGTCGCCATCCACCATCACTTCCGCGGCACGCGGGCGGGTGTTGTAGTTGGAGCTCATGCTCATGCCGTAGGCGCCGGCGGACAGGATGGCCAGCAGGTCGCCTTCGGCCAGCGCGAGGTGGCGGTCATGGCCGAGAAAGTCACCGCTTTCGCACACCGGGCCGACGACTTCATAGCATTGCTGCGCGCCAGCGCCGGGGCGTACCGGCTGGATGTCGTGGAAGGCGTCGTAGAGGGCGGGGCGGGCCAGGTCATTCATGGCGGCGTCGACGATGGCGAAATTCTTGCTCTCGCCGTGCTTGAGATACTCCACCTTGGTGAGCAGCAGGCCGGCATTGCCCACCAGGGCGCGGCCGGGCTCGATGATGATCTTGTGGGGGCGTGCCGCGAGCTTGTCCAGCAGGGTTCGAACATATTCCGCTGCGGGTGGCGGTGTTTCGTCCTGGTAGCGGATGCCGAGACCGCCTCCGAGGTCGAGGTGGTGTAGTGTGATGCCGTCCTGCTCCAGTTTGTCGACCAGTTCCAGGACCCTGTCGAGGGCGTCGGCAAAAGGCGACAGATCAGTGATCTGGGAGCCGATATGGCAGTCGATGCCCTGGATGGAGAGGTGGGGCAGTTCGTTGGCCAGGCGGTAGAGGCGCCGGGCATCGTCATGGGCGACGCCGAACTTGTTGCCCTTGAGGCCGGTGGATATGTAGGGGTGCGTCCTGGGATCTACGTCGGGGTTGACGCGCAGGCTGACCGGTGCGCTTTTGCCCATGCTGCCTGCGACCTGGTTGAGGCGCAGCAGTTCGCTTTCGGATTCCACGTTGAAGCACAGGATGCCGGCTTCGAGCGCTTGGCGCATTTCGTCCGCGCGCTTGCCCACGCCGGAAAAAACCACCTTGCGCGGGTCGCCGCCCGCCGCCAGGACGCGCTGCAGCTCGCCGCCGGAGACCAGGTCGAAGCCGGCGCCCAGCCGGGCGAACAGGTCGAGAATGGCGAGGTTGGAATTGGCCTTGACGGCGTAGCAAACGAGATGCTCGCGTCCGGCGAAGGCCATGTCGAAGTCCTGGTAAGCCGCAGTCAGCGCGGCGCGCGAATAGACGTAGCAGGGTGTGGCGTATTCCCGTGCGATGCGGCTGAGCGGTACGGATTCGGCATGGAGTTCGCCGCTGATAGGCTGAAAGGGGTTCACTTGTGGTCCTGTTGCGAGGAGGAGGGCGGCGGCGGCAGGTAGAGCGGCCCCTTGTGGCCGCAGCCGGCGAGCAGCAGGGCGCACAGAACTAGCATCAAAGCAGGCCGCATAGTATTCTTCCCGGTTAGTAAAGCGTGTGCGCGAAATCTTAACATACTGGCCGCCGTCATGACCCCAACCGAATTTACCCAATTAGTTGACGCAACCCTGACTCGCATCGAACAGGCCATCGAGGCCAGCGGCGCGGACATCGATTTTGAAACCAGCGCTGGCATTCTCGAACTCGAATTTCAGAATGGCAGCAAAATCATCATCAACCGTCAGTCGGCCAGCCAGGAATTGTGGGTGGCGGCAAAGTCTGGCGGATATCACTATGTCTGGAAAGACGATGCCTGGCGCAACACGCGCGACGGCAGCGAACTTTTCGCTGCTCTTGGCCGCGATGTGAGCGCACAGGCCGGTCAAACAGTCGAAATGAAAACCTGACAAAACATGGCCGCTCTCCCCAGCGCAAAAAATGTTCCGGCCGATTTCCAGAACAAGACTTTCCTGGTGATCGACGATATTATCGGCGTGCGCTCCTCGCTGCGCATTACCATCAGTACCCTGGGTGGCGTCAAGATCGATATGGCGGCGAATGCGGCGGATGCGATCAACAAGATCGAACGCCGTGTCTATGACATCATTTTGTGCGACTATTCCTTGGGCGAAGGCAAGGATGGCCAGCAATTGCTGGAAGAGCTGAAGCGCCGGCGGATGATCAGGAGCGCCACCATCTTCATGATGGTGACTGCCGAGCGCAGCTATGAGAAAGTGGTGAGCGCCGTCGAGCTGGCGCCCGACGATTACCTGATCAAGCCTTTCAGCGGCGAGGTGTTGCGCCTGCGACTCGAACGCCTGGTGAACAAGAAATCGTTTCTGGCGCCGATTTACGACCTGATGGAGAACCAGGAGCTTCGCCAGGCGGTGCGGGTATGCGACCAGCGTTTGCAGGCGCCGGGGCCTTATCTGCTTGATTTGTTGCGCCTCAGGGGCGAGCTGCTGTTGCTGCTTTCGGATTTTGCCGGGGCGCGCCAGGCCTATCAGCACATCCTGACCATGCGGGAAATCCCGTGGGCGAGAATGGGTCTGGCCAAGGCGCAGTTTTTCGAGGAAAACTTTGTAGCCGCGGCGGAGGGCTTTCAGCAGATTGTCGCAGATCATCCCAACTACATGTCAGCCTACGACTGGCTGGCAAAAACGCATGCAGCCCTGGGCGACGAGGCCGCCACCCAGCGCGTGCTGATGGCGGCGGTGGCCAAGTCGCCGCGCATGCTGCAGCGCCAGAAAGACCTGGGCGAAACCGCCTATCACAACGAGGATCTGGCGACCGCGCAGAATGCCTTCGAGTCGGTGCTGGAATTCGGCAAATTCTCCGATTTCGCGGAACCGGAGGATTATGCCAACCTGAGCCGGGTATTCCTCGACAAGGGGGAATATGCCCAAGCCTTGTCGGTGATGGGCAATGCCCGCAAGGCGTTCGATCATTCCGCCGAAGTGAGGCTGCATGCGGCGGTGATGGACAGCATGATTTACGCCAAGGCAGGCGACCAGGCGGCGGCGGAGCAGGCTTTCAATGAAGCGCGGACATTGTTCGAGGACACCGCCAGGAAACCCGAAGCGGTGGCGCTGGATATGGTGCATGCCTGCTACCAGCTCGGCGACCAGGCGACAGGCGAAAAAATTGCCCGGAACCTGGTGAAGGATAATCATGACAATGCCGCCATTCTGAAGCGCACCGAACAGATGTTCCAGCGCATGGGATTGCACGATCAGGGCAAGGAACTGATAAACAACTCCTCGCGCGAAGTGATCGCCCTCAACAACCGCGCCGTGAAACTCGCCCAGGCGGGCGACCTGAAGGGCTCGGTGGAACTTTTGATGCAGGCGGCGAACCAGCTCGGGAACAACAATGTGGTGGTGCTCAATGCTGCCCATGCCATCCTGACTTATATCGGCCAGAACGGTTGGGACGAGGCGCTGGCGCATGTGGCGCGCGGATATCTGGATGCCGTCAGGGAGCGCGACCCGGAACACAAGAAATATCGCATGCTGGCCACGCTTTACAAGGATCTTTCCGCCAAATTCGGGGTCAAGGGATGACAGAACGAGGCCCTCATGGCACAGGCATGGACATCGATTTCGCTACCGTCTTTGCCGCGAATATCCATGAAATCAAAAATCTGCTTTTCCTGCATTTCAATGCCATAGAAAGGGCGAGCAGCGAACCCTGGGCGCTGGGCAACCCTGACGCCCAAAAATCACTGAGCCGGATAAAGTATGGCAGCTCGCAGATCGGCCAGCGCCTTGCCCATGTGCTGGCGCTTTACCGCATTGCTCAGGGCCGTTACGAGCTTGATATCGATTACCACGAGGCCTGTGACGTGTTGCGGGAGATCGCGGTCGAAACCCGTTCGCTGATGGAGGAGCGCGGGATCGACATCGACATCGGGAGTTGCGAGGGCCTATATGGTTTTTTTGACCGCGAGATGGTGCGCGGCATCCTGGTCAATGCAGTCCATAATTCGCTGCATTATGCGAAGGGTAAAGTCCTGCTGAGCGCGTCACTGGAGGAGGGCTTTCTGCGCTTCCGGGTGGAAGATGACAGCGCCGGCTATCCCGCGGAGATCCTTCAAAGCGGCGGCGCGCACGCCAAGCTCGACCTGGGTGGCGGCGGAACCGGGCTGGGTTTGTATTTCTCCGCCACCGTCGCCGCCTTGCACCGCAATCACGACAAGGTCGGGTTCACTCGCCTGGCCAACGGCGGGGTCTATGGTGGAGCGGTATTCTCGCTGTATTTGCCATAGGGCGCCTGCGCTTGGGCTTACTCGCCCAGCACCTTTCTTGCCCGCTGTATTGCCAGCCTGACCTGCCCGGGCGCGGTGCCGCCAATGTGGTTGCGGCTGTTGAGCGAGCCTTCCAGCGTCAGCACGGCAAAAATATCAGCTTCGAGCAGGGGCGAAAACTGGCGCAACTCCTCCAGCGGCAGCTCGCTCAGGTCGCATTTCCTGCTTTCCGCATGCCGTACCGCGCGCGCCACCGCCTCGTGTGCATCGCGGAAGGGCAGTCCTTTCTTCACCAGATAGTCGGCCAGGTCGGTGGCCGTGGCATAGCCCTGGAGCGCCGCCTGACGCATGGCGTCCTTGTTCACCGTGATGCCGCCGATCATGTCGGCGTAGATGCGCAGCGTGGCGTTGAGGGTGTCCACCGTATCGAACAGCGGTTCCTTGTCTTCCTGGTTGTCCTTGTTGTATGCCAGCGGCTGGGATTTCATCAGGGTCAGCAGCGCCACCAGGTGGCCGTTGACGCGCCCGGTTTTGCCGCGCACCAGTTCAGGCACGTCGGGGTTTTTCTTCTGCGGCATGATGGATGAGCCGGTGCAGAAGCGGTCGGCGATGTCGATGAAGCCAAAGCGTGGACTCATCCACAGGATCAGTTCTTCGGACAGGCGCGAGAGGTGAGTCATCACCAGCGCGGCGCAGGCGGTGAATTCGATGGCGAAGTCGCGGTCCGAGACGGCGTCCAGCGAGTTCTCGCACACGCCGTCGAA
Source organism: Sulfuricella sp. (assembly GCA_028714955.1). GTDB lineage: Bacteria > Pseudomonadota > Gammaproteobacteria > Burkholderiales > Sulfuricellaceae > Sulfurimicrobium. Next base: position 45,579 of record JAQTLK010000008.1, on the reverse strand, counting down.
GCCCAGTTCGCGCGCCACCATCTCGCGGTCGATGGGGTAACTGGTCCCGGCCAGGGCGGCGGCCCCCAGCGGCAGGCGGTTGACGCGCTTGCGGCAGTCCCGCAGGCGCTCGCCGTCGCGCTTGAGCATTTCGTAGTAGGCCATGAGGTGATGGCCAAAGGCGACCGGCTGGGCGACCTGGAGGTGAGTGAAGCCGGGCATCACCGTGTCGACATGCTGTTCGGCCAGATCCAGCAGGGCGCCTTGCAGGTTTTTGACCAGCGCGACCAGTGCGTCAATTTCCGCACGCAGCCACAGGCGCACGTCGGTCGCCACCTGGTCGTTGCGCGAGCGCGCGGTGTGCAGGCGCTTGCCGGCATCGCCCACCAGGCTGGTGAGGCGTTTTTCGATATTGAGGTGGACGTCTTCCGCATCAAGCGACCAGGCGAACTGGCCGTTGCGAATTTCTGCCTGAATTTGTGCCATGCCGCGCTGGATGGCGGAAAGATCATCCGCACCGATGATGCCGGCAGCATTAAGCATGAGAGCGTGAGCGAGAGAGCCCTGAATGTCATATTCGGCCAGACGGCGGTCGAATTCCACCGAAGCTGTGTAGCGTTTGACCAGTTCGGCGACTGGCTCGTTGAAGCGGCCGGACCAGGCCTGAGCCGGATTTTGATCTTGCATCGCGGGGGAGTCTTATTCAGAATTAGGAACATGGCAAGTATAAATCAAATTCAGCGCCCTCCGGTCACTCTGCCCAATTTTTGCAATCTGGGCGTGAGCCTGCGCATCCTCCTGATCGCCAATGGCATGGGCGTGGTGGCGGCTGTTCTGAAGGCTGCGACTTTCCAGGCTGCCTGGCAGGAATTGATGGCGATTTCGGTAGTGGTGCAGCCGCTCCTGCTTTTGAGCCTGCTGGCGCTGTGCGCCGGGCGCCGCTTGTTCGTGCGCCTGCCCTATCCTGGCGGCATCGCGGCCGTGACGGGGCTGGAGTTGCTGCTGGTTACCCTGGTTCACGGCTTCAGCCGCGATTTGCTGGGGACGACACAGCCGTTCCAGTTGCAGCGCTACTGGCTGTTTACCTTGCTGGCGACCGCCATCCTGCTGGGATATTTCAATCTGCGCAGCCGCGCGCTGTCCCCCGCTTTGAGCGAAGCCCGCCTGCAGGCGCTGCAGGCGCGTATACGCCCGCATTTCCTTTTTAACAGCATCAATGCAGTATTGAGCTTGATCCGCAGCGATCCCCGGCGCGCCGAGACGGCGCTGGAAGACATGGCTGACCTGTTCCACGTGCTGATGGCGGATAACCGCCAACTGGTCAGTCTCGAGCAGGAGGTGACGCTATGCCGCCAGTATCTTGGGCTGGAACAGTTGCGCCTCGGCGAGCGTCTGCGGGTGGTGTGGCGCATCGAGAAAATGCCGCAGGACGCCTTGATGCCCCCCCTGGTGCTACAGCCTTTGCTGGAAAATGCCGTGTACCATGGCATCGAGCCCGCCGTCGAGCCAGGAGAAATCAGCGTCGATATATATAGCAGCCGCAACCAGGTTCACCTGCTGCTGCGCAATCCCTATCGCAACGAGGGGGGGCACCATGGCGGCAACAAAATGGCGCTGGGCAACATCCGCGAGCGGCTGGCGCTGCATTTCGATGCCGAGGCAAGCCTGACGACCAGGGTAAGCGACAATTCGTACCAAGTCCATATCGTCATTCCTTATACCAGGGCAGAGGCGGGATGACGCCACTAAGAATCCTGATCGTGGACGACGAAACTCCGGCGCGCAATCGCCTGCGCGATGTGCTAGCGGATTGCGCCACCGAGATGCCGGTCATGGTGGTTGAAGAGGCCGGGTCCGGGAAGATGGCGCTGGAATGGCTGGAAAGCCATGCAGTTGACGTGGCATTGCTCGATATTCACATGCCGGTAATGGATGGCATCGAACTGGCGCGGCACATGCAAAGGCTGCCGGCGCCGCCCGCTATCGTTTTCAGCACCGCGTTCGACCAGCACGCCATCGAGGCTTTCGAGGTGAATGCGGTGGATTATCTGCTCAAGCCAGTACGCAAGGAGCGCCTGCTTGCCGCGCTGCGCAAGGCTCAGGCGTTTGCCCCGGAGCGTCTTGGCGCATTGGCGCAGCAATCGCGCAAACACCTGAGCGTGAGCGAACGCGGCAAGATCATCCTCATCCCGGTGGAAGATATCGTTTACCTGCGCGCGGAGCAGAAATATGTCACGATCAGAACGCTGGCGCGCGAATTTCTGAGCGAAGAATCCCTTACTCATCTGGAACAGGAATTTGCTCCGCGCTTTTTGCGCATTCACCGCAACTGCATCGTTGCAAGGGAATACGTTGCCGGTTTCGAAAAACAAGGCCACGGGGAAGACGCCGAGACGGGCGCTTCCCCCTGGGTCGCGGTGCTGCGTGGCCTGGAGGAAAGGCTGCCGATCAGCCGCCGTCATCGGTATGTCGTCAGGGGTATTGGCAAGGACTGATGGACGAATTAAATTTCTCTCCACGTTGCAGTTGACATCCTGCGCGAAAAAACAGAGAATAGCGCGCTTCATTCGGTGGGGTTCCCGAGCGGTCAAAGGGATCAGACTGTAAATCTGACGGCTCTGCCTTCGAAGGTTCGAATCCTTCCCCCACCACCAAGGATATTAGGGTGCTGAGACGGCCGGATGGCTGTTTGTGGTCGATAAGTAAAACTGCGGGTGTAGCTCAATGGTAGAGCAGAAGTTTTCCAAACTTACGACGAGGGTTCGATTCCCTTCACCCGCTCCAGGTTGCTGCCCATGTAGCTCAGTGGTAGAGCACTCCCTTGGTAAGGGAGAGGTCGACAGTCCGATTCTGTCCATGGGCACCATTTTAATTTCGCGCTAGATGAGGACGACTAGATCATGGCAAAAGGCAAGTTTGAGCGTACCAAACCGCACGTAAACGTGGGGACGATTGGCCACGTGGATCATGGCAAGACGACTTTGACGGCGGCGATCACGACGATCCTGTCGAAGAAATTTGGTGGAGAAGCCAAAGGCTACGACCAGATTGACAGCGCGCCGGAAGAAAAGGCGCGCGGCATCACCATCAACACCGCGCACGTTGAATACGAAACCGCCAAGCGCCACTACGCCCACGTCGACTGCCCGGGGCACGCCGATTACGTCAAGAACATGATCACTGGCGCCGCGCAAATGGACGGCGCCATCCTGGTGGTATCGGCCGCCGACGGCCCCATGCCGCAGACCCGCGAACACATCCTGCTCGCCCGTCAGGTCGGCGTACCCTACATCATCGTCTACATGAACAAAGCCGACATGGTCGACGACCCCGAGTTGCTTGAACTGGTCGAAATGGAAGTGCGCGAACTGCTCTCCAAATACGACTTTCCCGGCGACGACACCCCCATCATCATCGGCAGCGCCCTGAAAGCCCTCGAAGGCGACCAGAGCGACATCGGCGAACCCAGCATTCTCAAGCTGGCCGACGCCCTCGACAGCTACATACCCGAACCGCAACGCGCCATAGACGGCCCCTTCCTGATGCCGGTGGAAGACGTGTTCTCCATCTCCGGGCGCGGCACCGTGGTCACGGGCCGAATCGAACGCGGCGTCATCAAGGTCGGAGAAGAAGTCGAAATCGTCGGCATCAAGCCCACCCTCAAGACCACCTGCACGGGCGTGGAAATGTTCCGCAAGCTGCTCGACCAGGGGCAGGCAGGCGACAACGTAGGCGTATTGCTGCGCGGCACCAAGCGAGAAGAAGTCGAACGTGGGCAAGTGCTGGCCAAACCGGGCTCCATCACCCCGCACACCAAGTTCTCGGCCGAGATCTACGTTCTCTCCAAAGATGAAGGAGGCCGACACACCCCGTTCTTCCAGGGCTACCGACCACAGTTCTACTTCCGCACCACCGACGTCACCGGCGCGATCGAACTGCCAGCCGGCACGGAAATGGTGATGCCTGGCGACAACGTCTCGATCAACGTAGCGCTGATCCAGCCGATCGCCATGGAAGAGGGGCTGCGCTTCGCCATTCGCGAAGGCGGTCGTACCGTTGGCGCAGGTGTGGTTGCCAAGGTAATCGAGTAAAAATCAGTGAGGAGTGAGAAGTGAGGGGTAAAACTCCCGTGTCTCACCCCTTGCTTCTGACTTCTCGCGAGAAAATTAGGCCAGTAGCTCAATTGGCAGAGTATCGGTCTCCAAAACCGAGGGTTGGGGGTTCGAGGCCCTCCTGGCCTGCCATTCACAGCCGGCAATGCGGGTGTGGTAAATGTTCCGCTTTGCAGTGGCTAAACAAATACACATGACAACAACAGACAAGATCAAGCTGGGCCTGGCATTCCTTCTGCTTATGGCAGGGGTCGCCGGTTATTACTATTTTTCGGGTTTGGCTCCTGTGCTGCGCTTGCTGTTGGTGCTGGCCGGTGCTGCCGGTGCTGCCGGTGTGGCCTGGACGGCGCAGCCGGGCAAGCGGTTTTTTGCATTCAGCAAGGAGGCGGTCGCCGAAACCCGCAGGGTGGTGTGGCCAACCCGCAAGGAAACGATACAGACTACGGGCGTGGTGTTCGTTCTGGTCATTGTCGTGGCCTTGTTTTTGTGGGTGGTTGATGCCAGCCTGATGTGGCTGGTGCAGTTGCTGATAGGGCGGGGAGCTTAAATCAAATGACAATGCGCTGGTATGTGATACACGCCTACTCGGGCTTCGAGAAGAGTGTGCAGCGTGCGTTGCTGGAGCGCATCGAGCGTGCCGGGATGCAGGACAAGTTCGGCGAAATTCTGGTGCCGCAGGAAGAAGTGGTTGAAATGAAGGGCGGCCAGAAATCAATCAGTGAGCGCAAGTTCTTTCCTGGTTATGTATTCGCCCAGATGGAAATGACCGATGAGACGTGGCATCTGGTGAAAAGCACGCCCAAGGTAACCGGCTTTGTCGGCGGCAGCGGCAACAAGCCCACGCCAATCAGCGACAAGGAAGTGGCCGCCATTCTGCAGCAGATCCAGGAGGGGGTCGAAAAGCCGAAGCCTAAGGTCTTGTTCGAGGTGGGAGAGGCGGTGCGCGTTACCGAGGGCCCATTCAACGATTTCAATGGGACGGTGGAAGAAGTCAATTACGACAAGAACAAGCTGCGGGTATCGGTGCTGATTTTTGGCCGTGCAACGCCCGTCGAGCTTGATTTCGGTCAGGTCGAAAAGACATAAGAATCTGGTTTGACGGTGGGCCGGAACGCGGGATTCCGGTCAGGCCGAAGGGTGTGCCGGCAAGTCTGGCACAGGTATTACGGGGAGGGCATCGGCTCTTGGCGCGGAAACATTTCAGCGTAGGGAAGCCCCGGTTTTCAGTCCGGTGTCCGTTATAACCCATACATAAGGAGTAGTTGAAAGTGGCAAAGAAAATTATTGGCTACATCAAGCTGCAAGTGCCGGCTGGCAAAGCAAATCCCAGCCCGCCGATTGGTCCGGCTCTGGGTCAGCGCGGCTTGAACATCATGGAATTCTGCAAGGCGTTCAACGCTGCAACGCAGGGTATCGAAGTCGGTCTGCCCATTCCGGTGGTGATTACCGCCTACGCGGACAAGAGCTTCACCTTCATCATGAAGACTCCGCCCGCAACCATCCTGATCAAGAAGGCGGCCGGCATTCAGAAGGGTAGCCCGCGCCCACATACCGACAAGGTCGGCAAGCTGACGCGCGCCCAGGCGGAAGAAATCGCCACCACCAAAATGCCAGACCTGACTGCTGCCGACATGGATGCAGCGGTGCGCACCATTGCCGGCAGTGCGCGCAGCATGGGTATCGAAGTGGAGGGAGTGTGACATGGCAAAACTGTCCAAACGTATGAAAGCACTCAAGGGATCGGTAGATCGCACCAGGCTGTATCCCTTGGGCGATGCGCTGGCATTGGTAAAAAAGAACGCCAACGCGAAATTTGACGAGTCCATCGACCTGGCCGTGAATCTTGGCATCGATGCGCGCAAATCCGACCAGCTAGTGCGCGGCTCCGTTGTGCTGCCACGCGGTACCGGCAAGAGCGTGCGCGTCGCCGTGTTTGCGCAGGGCGACAATGCCAGGGCGGCAAAGGATGCCGGCGCGGATATCGTTGGTTTCGACGACCTGGCTGCTGACATCAAGGCCGGTAAAATGGATTTCGACGTAGTGATCGCCACGCCCGACGCCATGCGCGTTGTGGGTGCCCTCGGCCAGATTCTCGGCCCTCGCGGCCTGATGCCTAACCCCAAGGTCGGCACCGTGACGCCGAATGTGGCTGAGGCCGTCAGGAACGCGAAGGCGGGTCAGGTTCAATATCGTACCGACAAGGGCGGCATCGTGCAGTGTACGATTGGTCGCGCTTCCTTTGATGAAGACGCGCTCAAGGAAAACCTGCTGGCGCTGGTCGATGCCTTGAACAAGGCCCGGCCAACCGCAGCCAAGGGCGTATATCTCAAGAAAATCGCCGTTTCCAGCACCATGGGGGCGGGTGTTCGCGTGGACCAGGCCACGCTGACAGCTTAAGGAATTGGGGTTGCCGGCGCACGCGCCGGCTGCAGTCCAAGACCGTGGGGACGGAGAACGCAAGTTCGAGGTTTAATAGCCGGGCAGCAGGCAGGCTCCCTACGCAGACGGTGTGCCCCCGAGAAGGAATCCCAGGTAATTCTCTGTATGCAGAGTAAGGCCAAGGATGTTGAGCTGTAACCAGCAAAACACCGGAATTCTGATCAGGTCGCCGTAGGGTGGCATGTGCGCGAGCATATGCCTTTTGTTGGCTTGATAGGAGGAAAGGCTCATGAGTCTCAATCTGGAAGATAAAAAAGCCGTCGTTGCCGAGGTTGCGGAACAGATTGCCAAGGCTCAGACCGTAGTGCTGGCTGAGTACAATGGCATAAAAGTTGCCGATCTGACCGCACTGCGCAGCAAAGCCCGTGAAGCGGGCGTGTTTCTGCGTGTCGTGAAGAACACCCTCGTGCGCCGTGCTGTCGCAGACACCCCGTTCGCGCCCTTGGCGGAACAGATGACCGGCCCGCTGATCTATAGTGTTTCGGCTGACCCGGTCGCTGCTGCCAAAATACTGAACGATTTTGCGAAGGGCAACGACAAGCTGGTGCTGAAAGCGGGTTCATATGCAGGCAAGGTGCTGGACAAGGCCGGTGTGCAAGCGTTGGCATCCATCCCGGGCCGCGATGAACTGCTGGCAAAACTGCTGGGCGTCATGCAGGCCCCTGTGTCCGGTTTTGCCGGTGTACTGGCTGCTCTGGCCAAACAGCGCGAAACAGCTTAATCCGCGAAGCCGCGTAATCACTGTCATAAAGATTTGAATTTAGGAGTATTGAAATGGCTGTTACTGCAGAAGACATTCTCGAAGCCGTAGGCGCGATGACTGTAATGGAACTGAATGACCTGGTTAAGGCATTTGAAGTCAAGTTTGGTGTTTCTGCCGCTTCCATGGCGGTTGCTGCGCCAGGCGCTGGTGGCGCTGCCGCTGCCGCTGAAGAGCAAACCGAATTTGACGTCATCCTGACCGGTGCCGGCGACAACAAGGTTAGCACCATCAAGGTGGTTCGCACGATTACCGGTCTTGGCCTTAAAGAAGCCAAAGATCTGGTGGATGGCGCTCCCAAGGCCGTCAAGGAAGGCGTGTCCAAGGCTGATGCCGATGCTATCGCCAAGCAGCTGATCGAAGCCGGCGCGACTTGCGAAATCAAGTAATCGGTTTTTGAAGCGCGGATTCAGGCTGGTGGGAAACCACCAGCCTTTTTCCGCTTCTCGCCCCATTTCACCAGAAGCTAGAAGAAACGCGGCGCAGCCGTGACGTTTCTTCTATCCTCTGCAGTAGCAGGTACTCCATGGAGATCTCAATGAGTTACTCATTTACCGAGAAAAAACGCATTCGCAAAAGTTTCGCCAAACGCGTAAGCGTGCAGGAAGTACCTTTCCTGCTGGCGATGCAGATTGACTCCTATGCTGCGTTTCTGCAGGCTCAAACGCCTATCGCGGAACGCAAGACGGAGGGCTTGCAGGCGGCATTCGGCTCGGTATTTCCCATCTCCAGCCACTCCGGCAATGCCCGCCTGGAATATGTCAGCTATATGTTGGGCGAACCACCCTTCGACGTCAAGGAATGCCAGCAGCGCGGCCTGACCTTCGCGGCGCCGCTGCGCGTCAAGGTGCGCATGACCCTGATGGACCGCGAAGCATCGAAGCCCACCGTCAAGGAAGTGAAAGAGCAGGAAGTGTACATGGGCGAGATTCCGCTCATGACCGATAATGGTTCCTTTGTCATCAATGGCACGGAGCGGGTGATCGTCTCCCAGTTGCATCGTTCGCCTGGCGTGTTCTTCGAACACGACCGCGGCAAAACGCATTCGTCCGGCAAACTGCTGTTCTCTGCGCGCGTGATTCCCTATCGCGGTTCCTGGCTGGATTTCGAGTTCGATCCCAAGGATTATCTCTATTTCCGTGTCGACCGCCGCCGCAAAATGCCGGTGACGATTTTGCTCAAGGCGTTGGGCTACAAGCCGCAAGATATTCTGAGCATGTTCTACGCTACCGACACCTTCCATCTTGGCAAGAAAGGCGTCCAGTTCGAGCTGGTGCCCGAGCGCCTGAGAGGCGAGGTGGCGCGCTTCGACATTAGCGGCAAGGATGGCACAGTGATCGTGCCCAGGGACAAGCGCATTACCGTCAAGCATATCCGGGAAATGGAAGCGGCAGGGATCAAGAAGGTATTTGTACCCGAAGATTTCATTCTCGGACGGGTGCTGGCGGAAAACGTGGTGGACAAGGAGAGCGGCGAGATCGTCGCTCAGGCCAATGAAGAAATCAGCGAAGATTTGCTGGCGAAGCTGACCGCTGCCGGCATCGCCAAGATCAATACCCTCTACACCAACGACCTGGACCAAGGCGCTTATATTTCCCAGACGCTGCGTATCGACGAAACTGCGGATCAGTTGGCCGCGCGCGTTGCCATTTACCGCATGATGCGCCCTGGCGAGCCGCCGACGGAAGACGCCGTGCAGGCATTGTTCGATGGCCTGTTCTTTAGCGAGGAGCGCTATGACCTTTCCAAAGTGGGCCGCATGAAGTTCAACCGCCGCGCCTATCCGGAGAAGCGCGCTGAAAAGAGTTCCGAGTGGCTCAACCGCTTCCTCGACAAGGTGGGTCCAAGAGGGGCTGAAGGCACCGCCACGCTGAGCAACGAGGATATTCTCGCGACCATCATGATTCTGGTCGAACTGCGCAACGGCCGCGGCGAAATCGATGACATCGACCATCTCGGCAATCGCCGCGTGCGTTCGGTGGGCGAACTGGTGGAAAACCAGTTCCGGGCCGGGCTGGTGCGCGTCGAACGCGCCGTCAAGGAACGACTGAGCCAGGCCGAGTCAGAGAATCTGATGCCGCACGACCTGATCAACGCCAAGCCGGTATCGGGCGCAATCAAGGAATTTTTCGGTTCCAGCCAGTTGTCGCAGTTCATGGATCAGACCAATCCGCTGTCCGAGATCACCCACAAGCGCCGCGTCTCGGCTCTGGGTCCGGGCGGCCTGACGCGCGAACGCGCCGGCTTCGAAGTGCGCGACGTGCATCCGACGCATTACGGCCGCGTGTGCCCGATCGAAACGCCGGAAGGCCCGAACATCGGCTTGATCAACTCCCTGGCGCTGTTCGCGCGTACCAACGAATACGGCTTCCTGGAAACGCCCTACCGCAAGGTGAACGACGGCAAGGTGACCGACCAGATCGACTATCTCTCCGCCATTGAGGAAAGCCAGTATGTGATCGCCCAGGCCAACGCCAGCCTGGACAAGAAGGGCAAGCTGGTGGACGAACTGGTTTCCTGTCGCCATCACAACGAATTCGCCATGTCCACGCCGGACAAGGTGCAATATATGGACGTGGCGCCGGCCCAGATCGTTTCTGTGGCGGCATCGCTGATTCCGTTTCTCGAACACGATGACGCCAACCGCGCACTGATGGGTTCCAACATGCAACGCCAGGCGGTTCCCTGCCTGCGTGCCGAGAAGCCACTGGTTGGCACCGGCATCGAGCGCACCGTGGCGGTTGACTCCGGCACCACCGTCCAGGCCCGTCGAGGCGGTCGCGTGGACTTTGTCGATTCGGGTCGTATCGTGGTGCGCGTGCACGACGACGAGACCGTGGCCGGTGAAGTGGGCGTGGATATTTATAATCTCACCAAATACACCCGTTCCAACCAGAATACGAACATCAACCAGCGACCGCTGGTCAAGGTGGGCGACGTGCTGCAGCGTGGCGACGTCATTGCCGATGGCGCCTCGACCGACATGGGCGAACTGGCGCTCGGCCAGAACATGTTCGTGGCCTTCATGCCGTGGAACGGTTACAACTTCGAGGATTCCATCCTGATTTCCGAGACCGTGGTAGCGGAAGACCGCTATACCTCGATCCACATTGAGGAATTGAGCGTGGTGGCGCGCGATACCAAGCTCGGCGCGGAAGAAATCACACGCGACATTTCCAACCTGTCGGAAGTGCAGTTGGGCCGTCTCGACGAATCCGGCATCTGCTACATTGGCGCCGAAGTCGAAGCCGGCGACGTTTTGGTCGGCAAGGTCACGCCCAAGGGTGAAACCCAACTGACGCCGGAAGAAAAGTTGCTGCGCGCCATCTTTGGCGAGAAGGCTTCCGATGTGAAGGATACCTCGTTGCGTCTGCCCTCCGGCATGTCCGGCACGGTCATCGATGTACAGGTCTTCACCCGCGAAGGGATCGAGCGCGACAAGCGCGCGCAGCAGATCATTGATGATGAACTGAAACGCTTCCGCAATGATCTTAACGACCAGATGCGTATCGTCGAAGAAGACGCTTTTGGCCGTATCGAGCGCCTGCTGACGGGCAAGGTCGCCAACGGCGGTCCGGCCAAGCTGGCAAAGGGCAGCCAGGTCAGCAAGGAGTATCTGGACAAGGTCGAGCGCCACAACTGGTTCGATATCCGTCTGTCCGATGAAGACGCCGCGCGGCAACTGGAGCAGCTAAAGGACAGCCTGGCGCAGAAGCGCGTCGAGTTCGATGCCATGTTCGAAGAGAAAAAGAAAAAGCTTACCAGCGGCGACGAATTGCCTCCCGGCGTACAGAAAATGGTCAAGGTTTACGTGGCAGTGAAACGCCGCCTGCAACCCGGCGACAAGATGGCCGGCCGTCACGGCAACAAGGGCGTGATTTCCAAGATCGTGCCGGTAGAGGATATGCCATTCATGGCGGACGGCACGCCGATGGATATTGTGCTGAACCCGCTGGGTGTGCCATCGCGCATGAACGTGGGCCAGATTCTTGAAACCCATCTGGGCTGGGCGGCCAAGGGCCTAGGCTTGAAAATCGGCGCCATGCTCGAAGCGCATGCCAAGGTCCAGGAAGTGCGCAAATTTATCGACAATATCTACAACAGCACCGGCAAGCAGGAAGATATCGCCTCTTTCACCGATGAAGAAATCATCGAACTGGCAATCAACCTGAAGAAAGGCGTGCCATTTGCCACGCCCGTATTCGACGGCGCGGGTGAGGACGAAATCAAGAACATGCTGGAATTGGCGGGCTTGCCAAGAAGTGGCCAGGTCGTGCTGCAGGATGGACGTACCGGCGAGCCTTTCGAACGCCCTGTCACGGTCGGCTACATGCATGTGCTCAAGCTGCACCACCTGGTGGACGACAAGATGCATGCGCGTTCCACGGGTCCTTACTCGTTGGTTACCCAACAGCCTTTGGGCGGCAAGGCGCAGTTTGGCGGACAGCGTTTCGGCGAAATGGAAGTGTGGGCGCTGGAGGCCTATGGCGCTTCCTACGTCCTGCAGGAAATGCTGACCGTCAAGTCGGACGATGTCACCGGCCGCACCAAGATTTACGAGAATATCGTCAAGGGTGAACACAAAATCGATGCCGGCATGCCGGAATCCTTCAATGTGCTGGTGAAAGAAATCCGCTCATTGGGAATCGATATGGACCTGGAACGGCACTGATAGGCTGTCAGCGATTAGTCGTCAGCGTTCGACAGTGCCCCCGAATGCTGACGGGGCCCATGATGTAATTATTGTATTTAGAGATTTTAGCTGACAGCTGCAAGCTGATGGCGGGAAGCCAAAACCGGAGGTTTTCATGAAAGCATTGCTCGATTTGTTCAAACAGGTGACTCAGGAAGAAGAGTTCGACGCCATCAAGATTGGCCTTGCCTCTCCCGAGAAAATCCGTTCCTGGTCATACGGCGAAGTAAAAAAGCCGGAGACCATCAACTATCGCACCTTCAAGCCTGAACGTGATGGCTTGTTCTGCGCCAAGATATTTGGCCCGGTCAAGGATTACGAGTGCCTGTGCGGCAAGTACAAACGCCTCAAGCACCGTGGTGTGATTTGTGAAAAATGCGGCGTGGAAGTGACTTTGTCAAAAGTGCGCCGCGAGCGCATGGGACACATCGAACTGGCTTCACCGGTTGCCCATATCTGGTTCCTCAAGTCCCTGCCCTCCCGTCTGGGCATGGTGCTGGACATGGCGCTGCGCGATATCGAACGCGTGCTGTATTTTGAAGCCTATGTGGTGACCGATCCCGGCATGACCCCGCTCAACCGCTGCCAGTTGCTCACCGAAGATGATTACCTGGCCAAAGTCGAGGAATACGGCGACGAGTTTTCCGCCAGCATGGGCGCGGAAGGCGTGCGTGCGCTATTGCGCGGTATCGATGTCAATGCCGAAGTCGAGAAGCTGCACAAGGAGTTGGCCGCAACAGGTTCCGATACCAAGATCAAGAAAATCGCCAAGCGTCTCAAGGTGCTGGAAGGCTTCCAGAAATCCGGCATCAAGCCGGAATGGATGATTCTTGAGGTTTTGCCGGTATTGCCGCCGGAATTGCGCCCGCTGGTTCCCCTGGACGGTGGCCGTTTTGCGACTTCCGACCTGAACGATCTATACCGCCGCGTCATCAACCGCAACAACCGCTTGAAGCGCCTGTTGGAGCTGAAAGCACCGGAAATCATCGTGCGCAACGAAAAGCGCATGCTGCAGGAATCCGTAGATTCGCTGCTCGACAATGGTCGTCGCGGCAAGGCTATGACCGGTGCCAACAAGCGCCCGCTGAAATCATTGGCGGACATGATCAAGGGCAAGGGCGGCCGTTTCCGTCAGAACCTGCTAGGCAAGCGCGTGGACTATTCCGGCCGTTCCGTGATCGTGGTCGGCCCGCAACTCAAGTTGCACCAGTGCGGTCTGCCCAAGAAAATGGCACTCGAACTGTTCAAGCCGTTCATTTTCCACAAGCTGGAGGTGCTTGGCCTGGCGACCACGATCAAGGCGGCCAAGCGTTTGGTGGAAGAAGAGGGTCCAGAAGTGTGGGATATTCTGGAGGACGTGATCCGTGAGCATCCGGTCATGCTCAACCGTGCGCCGACCTTGCACCGCTTGGGTATTCAGGCATTCGAGCCGGTACTGATCGAGGGCAAGGCGATTCAATTGCACCCGCTGGTGTGCGCGGCATTCAACGCCGACTTCGACGGCGACCAGATGGCCGTTCATGTGCCGCTATCGCTGGAAGCGCAGATGGAATGCCGCACGCTGATGCTGGCTTCGAACAACGTGTTGTCTCCCGCCAATGGCGAGCCGATCATCGTGCCGTCGCAGGATATCGTACTGGGCCTCTATTACATGACGCGCGAAGCCGTCAATGCCAAGGGCGAGGGCATGATATTTGCCGATGCCGCCGAGATTTCGCGCGCCTATGAGTCACGCCAGGTCGACCTGCACGCCAAAATTACCACGCGCATCAAAGAGTACACGCTGGGCGCAGATGGTGAAAAGATAGAAAAAATAACCCGTTATGAAACCACGGTGGGGCGCGCCCTGCTAGCAGAGATCCTGCCGCCTGGCTTGCCCTTCTCGGTGGTTAACAAGGCGCTTAAAAAGAAAGAGATTTCCAAACTCATCAACGCCAGCTTCCGCCGATCCGGCTTGCGCGAGACGGTTATTCTGGCCGATAAGCTGATGTATACGGGCTTTACCTATGCGGCGCGTGCCGGTATTTCGATCTGCGTGGACGACATGTTGGTACCGACGGAGAAAGAAGGCATCCTTGCCGCTGCCGAGTCGGAAGTGAAAGAAATCGAGATGCAGTATTCCTCAGGTCTGGTCACGCAGGGCGAACGCTATAACAAGGTCGTGGATATCTGGGGCCGTGCCGGCGATGTTGTGGCCAAGGCCATGATGGACCAGTTGGGCAGCGAGAAAGTAATTGACCGCGAAGGCAAGGAAGTCAAGCAGGAGTCTTTCAACTCCATTTACATGATGGCTGACTCCGGCGCGCGTGGTTCTGCTGCGCAGATTCGTCAGTTGGCAGGCATGCGCGGCCTGATGGCCAAGCCGGATGGCTCCATCATTGAAACACCGATTACGGCGAATTTCCGCGAAGGGCTGAACGTGTTGCAGTATTTCATTTCAACGCACGGCGCACGCAAGGGTCTGGCGGATACCGCGCTGAAAACTGCCAATTCTGGCTACCTTACCCGCCGTCTCGTGGATGTAACCCAGGATCTGGTGGTAACAGAGGAGGACTGCGGCACCAGCAATGGCGTGGCGCTGAAAGCCCTGGTCGAAGGTGGTGAAGTAGTTGAGGCGCTGCGTGAACGAATTCTTGGACGCACGGCCGCTTCCGACGTGGTCCATCCGGAAACCGGTGAGACTGTGTTCGAGTCCGGCACGTTGCTGGACGAGGATGCCGTCGAGAAGATCGAATCCCTGGGCATCGACGAGGTCAGGGTTCGCACGCCTCTGACCTGCGATACCCGCTTTGGGCTTTGCGCGCGTTGTTATGGACGCGACCTGGGCCGCGGCACGCTGGTTAACGTCGGCGAGGCTGTGGGTGTAATTGCAGCCCAGTCCATTGGGGAACCGGGTACCCAGCTCACCATGCGTACCTTCCATATCGGCGGTGCGGCATCGCGTGCCGCAGTGACCAGCCAGATAGAGATCAAGTCCAACGGCACATTGCGCTTTGAATCCGGCATGCGCTACGTAACCAACACAAAAAATGAAGCGATTGTGATTTCCCGTAGCGGCGAAGTGATTATTGCCGACGACAACGGGCGTGAGCGTGAACGCCATAAAGTGCCATATGGCGCAACTTTGCTCGCGATGGATGGCATGGCCGTGAAAGCCGGCCATGTATTGGCCATGTGGGATCCGCATACTCGCCCGATCATTACCGAGTATGCTGGCAAGGTGCGTTTCGAGAACGTCGAGGAAGGGGTTACCGTCGCCAAGCAGATCGATGAGGTGACAGGCCTTTCCACGCTTGTCGTGATCGATCCGAAACGCAGAGGTACCACCCAGTCCAAGGGGCTGCGTCCCCAGGTCAAGCTGCTCGATGAAAACGGTGTCGAGGTCAAGATCGCCGGTACCGAATTGCCGGTTAATATCACCTTCCACGTCGGCTCTATCCTTACCGTGAAAAATGGTCAGGACGTTAATGTGGGCGAAGTGCTGGCGCGTATCCCGCAAGAAACATCCAAGACGCGTGATATTACCGGGGGCTTGCCGCGCGTGGCTGAGCTGTTCGAAGCCCGTTCGCCCAAGGATGCCGGCCTGTTGGCGGAAGTTACTGGTACCATTTCGTTTGGCAAGGACACCAAGGGGAAACAGCGTCTGGTCATTACCGACCTCGACGGTATTGCGCACGAGTTTCTGATTTCAAAGGACAAGCACGTGACCGCGCACGATGGTCAAGTGGTGAACAAGGGCGAGTCAATTGTGGATGGCCCCGCTGACCCGCATGACATTTTGCGCCTGCTCGGAGTGGAATCACTGGCGCGCTACATCGCTGACGAGGTACAGGATGTGTACCGCTTGCAGGGCGTGAAGATCAACGACAAGCACATCGAAGTGATCGTCCGTCAGATGCTGCGCCGGGTCACTATCACGGACTCCGGGGATACACGCTTCATCCAGGGTGAGCAGGTGGAACGCGCGGATGTGCTGGATGCAAATGAAGCGGCCATGGCCGAAGGCAAGCTGCCCGCCCAATACACCTATATGCTGCTGGGCATCACCAAGGCATCCCTGTCGACAGACTCCTTTATTTCCGCAGCATCCTTCCAGGAAACGACACGCGTGCTGACGGAAGCGGCGATTATGGGCAAACGCGACGAATTGCGCGGCCTCAAGGAGAACGTTATCGTTGGCCGCCTCATACCTGCCGGAACGGGCCTTGCATACCACAATACGCGGCGCAATCAGAAACTTGGCATTGATATGGGCGACAATGCCCTGGCCGAGACAGCCCCTGAAACGGTGCAGGATGATGAACAACCTGCTTGACAGCGTGGTGTTAACTCAATAGAATCCTGAGTCTTTTTACATCCGGTTGAATTTTTCCGGGCACAGGATTGAATTCAGGGGCGGCCTGGCCGTCCCGTCATTTTTATTTAGGAATTTAACGCATGCCAACCATTAACCAATTAGTGCGTAAGCCGCGCACCCTGCAGAAAGAGAAAAGCAAGGTGCCTGCGTTGGAGAATTGCCCGCAGCGTCGCGGTGTTTGCACTCGTGTTTACACCACCACGCCGAAAAAGCCAAACTCCGCTTTGCGTAAGGTTGCCAAGGTGCGCCTGACCAACGGGTTCGAGGTAATCAGTTACATCGGTGGCGAGGGGCACAACCTGCAGGAGCACTCGGTGGTGCTGATTCGCGGTGGCCGTGTCAAGGACTTGCCCGGCGTGCGTTACCACACAGTGCGCGGCAGCCTCGATACCGCGGGCGTGAAAGATCGCAAACAGAGCCGTTCCAAGTACGGCGCGAAACGTCCTAAAGCCGCTTAAATTGATTGATTGAGGTGTAGATTATGCCAAGACGTAGAGAAGTACCGAAACGTGAAGTGCTGCCTGATCCGAAATATGGCAACCAGGAGTTGGCCAAGTTCGTCAACGTGTTGATGATTCAAGGCAAGAAGGCGGTTGCCGAGCGCATTATCTATGGCGCGCTGGATCAAATCCAGAAAAAGAGCGGCAAGGATCCGATCGAGGTATTTACCCTGGCGTTGAACAACGTGCGTCCGATGGTGGAAGTCAAGAGCCGTCGTGTGGGCGGTGCAAACTACCAGGTTCCGGTTGAGGTGCGCTCGGTGCGGCGTACCGCGCTTGCCATGCGCTGGGTTCGCGATGCGGCGCGCAAGCGTGGAGAAAAATCAATGGGCATCCGACTTGCGGGCGAATTGATGGATGCGGCCGAGAATCGGGGTTCAGCCATCAAGAAACGCGAAGAAGTGCATCGTATGGCTGAAGCCAACAAAGCCTTTGCGCATTTCCGCTTCTAATATTAGTACTAGTCAAATTAAGGTTGCATAGCTGTGGCACGTAAAACTCCAATCGAACGTTACCGTAATATCGGCATCAGCGCCCATATTGACGCCGGCAAAACCACGACCACCGAGCGTATTCTTTTCTACACTGGTGTGTCTCACAAAATTGGCGAAGTGCATGACGGCGCTGCGACCATGGACTGGATGGAGCAGGAGCAGGAGCGTGGAATTACCATTACTTCCGCCGCTACAACCTGTTTCTGGAGGGGAATGGACAAGTCCTTTCCCGAGCATCGCATCAATATTATCGATACCCCAGGACACGTCGACTTCACGATTGAAGTAGAGCGTTCCATGCGCGTGCTTGATGGCGCGTGCATGGTTTACTGTGCAGTGGGTGGCGTACAGCCGCAGTCCGAAACGGTTTGGCGTCAGGCAAACAAGTATAATGTGCCGCGTCTGGCTTTCGTGAACAAGATGGACCGTTCAGGCGCCAATTTCTTCAAGGTCTATGACCAGATGAAGAGCCGCCTGAAAGCGCACCCTGTACCGCTGCAAGTGCCAATTGGCGCTGAAGATACCTTTGCCGGGGTGGTTGACCTGATCAAGATGAAGGCCATTTATTGGGATGAGGCGTCTCAGGGCATGAAATTTGAAGAGCGTGAAATCCCCGCCGAGCTGCTGGCGACTTGTACCGAATGGCGCGAAAAAATGGTGGAAAGCGCAGCCGAAGCATCGGAAGAGCTGATGAACAAATACCTGGAAGAGGGTGATTTGTCTGTTGCGGAAATCAAGAAAGGTTTGCGTCAACGCACGCTGGCAAACGAAATAGTCCCAATGATGTGCGGTTCCGCATTCAAGAACAAGGGTGTCCAGGCGATGCTGGATGCCGTTATTGAGTATATGCCTGCACCTACCGACGTGAAGCCGGTCGAGGGGGTGCTTGAAAATGGGGAAATCGGCACCCGCTCGGCAAGCGACGATGAACCATTTGCCGGTCTGGCCTTCAAGATCATGACTGACCCATTCGTCGGACAATTGATTTTCTTCCGTGTTTACTCGGGCGTCATCAATTCCGGGGATACGGTTTATAACCCGGTGAAGGGCAAGAAGGAGCGTATCGGCCGCATTCTGCAAATGCACGCCAATCAGCGTGAGGAAATCAAGGAAGTGCGCGCCGGCGATATCGCTGCTGCGGTCGGCCTGAAGGAAGCGACCACGGGTGATACCTTGTGTGACATCAATCATGTGATTACCCTCGAACGCATGGTTTTCCCCGAGCCGGTTATTCATGTCGCCGTCGAGCCCAAGACCAAGGCCGACCAGGAGAAGATGGGCATTGCGCTCAACCGTCTGGCGCAAGAAGACCCTTCCTTCCGCGTTCGGACGGACGAGGAAACCAACCAGACGATCATTTCCGGCATGGGCGAACTTCACCTGGAAATTCTCGTTGACCGTATGCGCCGCGAATTCGGTGTCGAGGCGAACGTGGGTGCGCCGCAGGTCGCATATCGGGAAGCGATTCGCAAGGCTGTGGAGGTCGAAGGCAAGTTTGTCAAGCAATCAGGTGGGCGTGGCCAATACGGCCATGTCTGGCTCAAGATGGAGCCAAACGAGGCCGGCAAGGGTTTCGAGTTTATTGATGCTATCAAGGGTGGTACCGTGCCGCGAGAATACATTCCCGCAGTGGAAAAAGGACTGCGCGACACTCTTCCGAATGGCGTTCTGGCTGGCTTCCCTGTCGTTGATGTCAAGGTTACGCTGTTTGATGGTTCCTACCATGACGTGGACTCCAATGAAAATGCATTCAAAATGGCGGCGTCCATGGGCTTCAAGGATGGAATGCGGAAAGCCAACCCGGTTTTGCTTGAACCCATGATGGCGGTGGAAGTCGAGACGCCGGAAGAAAAAATGGGCGATGTCATGGGTGACTTGTCGTCACGACGTGGCATGATTCAAGGTATGGAAGACATGGCGGGCGGAGGCAAGGCAATTCGGGCCGAGGTTCCGTTGGCTGAAATGTTTGGATATTCCACCACGCTTCGTTCGCTGACTCAGGGGCGGGCAACCTATACGATGGAATTCAAGCACTACGCCGAGGCGCCGAAGAACGTCGCTGAAGCCGTAATGAACAAGAAATAACTGTTTACTAGAAATTGAGAGGAAACTGACATGGCAAAAGGCAAGTTTGAGCGTACCAAACCGCACGTAAACGTGGGGACGATTGGCCACGTGGATCATGGCAAGACGACTTTGACGGCGGCGATCACGACGATCCTGTCGAAGAAATTTGGTGGAGAAGCCAAAGGCTACGACCAGATTGACAGCGCGCCGGAAGAAAAGGCGCGCGGCATCACCATCAACACCGCGCACGTTGAATACGAAACCGCCAAGCGCCACTACGCCCACGTCGACTGCCCGGGGCACGCCGATTACGTCAAGAACATGATCACTGGCGCCGCGCAAATGGACGGCGCCATCCTGGTGGTATCGGCCGCCGACGGCCCCATGCCGCAGACCCGCGAACACATCCTGCTCGCCCGTCAGGTCGGCGTACCCTACATCATCGTCTACATGAACAAAGCCGACATGGTCGACGACCCCGAGTTGCTTGAACTGGTCGAAATGGAAGTGCGCGAACTGCTCTCCAAATACGACTTTCCCGGCGACGACACCCCCATCATCATCGGCAGCGCCCTGAAAGCCCTCGAAGGCGACCAGAGCGACATCGGCGAACCCAGCATTCTCAAGCTGGCCGACGCCCTCGACAGCTACATACCCGAACCGCAACGCGCCATAGACGGCCCCTTCCTGATGCCGGTGGAAGACGTGTTCTCCATCTCCGGGCGCGGCACCGTGGTCACGGGCCGAATCGAACGCGGCGTCATCAAGGTCGGAGAAGAAGTCGAAATCGTCGGCATCAAGCCCACCCTCAAGACCACCTGCACGGGCGTGGAAATGTTCCGCAAGCTGCTCGACCAGGGGCAGGCAGGCGACAACGTAGGCGTATTGCTGCGCGGCACCAAGCGAGAAGAAGTCGAACGTGGGCAAGTGCTGGCCAAACCGGGCTCCATCACCCCGCACACCAAGTTCTCGGCCGAGATCTACGTTCTCTCCAAAGATGAAGGAGGCCGACACACCCCGTTCTTCCAGGGCTACCGACCACAGTTCTACTTCCGCACCACCGACGTCACCGGCGCGATCGAACTGCCAGCCGGCACGGAAATGGTGATGCCTGGCGACAACGTCTCGATCAACGTAGCGCTGATCCAGCCGATCGCCATGGAAGAGGGGCTGCGCTTCGCCATTCGCGAAGGCGGTCGTACCGTTGGCGCAGGTGTGGTTGCCAAGGTAATCGAGTAATTCAATTATTGCGGCGGGAGGGTGTTCCCGCCGCTACGCTCTTTGGAAAAAATATGCAAAGCCAAAAAATCCGTATCCGCCTCAAGGCCTTCGATTATCGTCTCATTGATCAGTCGGCACTTGAAATCGTCGAAACCGCAAAGCGTACTGGTGCTGTCGTGCGTGGTCCTGTGCCCCTGCCAACCCGTATCGAGCGTTTTGACGTGTTGCGCTCTCCGCATGTCAATAAGACCTCGCGTGACCAGTTTGAGATTCGCACGCACCTTCGCCTGATGGACATCATTGACCCGACCGACAAAACCGTCGATGCTTTGATGAAGCTGGACCTGCCCGCTGGTGTGGATGTAGAAATCAAACTGTAATAAATATCAAGCAAGTTTGTAGCGGCTGAAAAAACTGTGTATAATCCACAATTTTTTTCAGCCGCATGGTTCTTTGCTGTATAAAACCGCCGGTCAATCGCAATCGGCATTGTTAAGGAAAATAATGATGAGCCTCGGACTTATAGGTCGCAAGGTCGGCATGACGCGCATCTTTACTGATGATGGAACAAGCGTCCCGGTAAGTGTGGTCGATGTCTCCGGTAACCGTGTGACCCAGATTAAAACCACGGAAATCGATGGGTACTCGGCAGTTCAGTTGACAAGCGGTGAGCGTCGTGTCGGTCGTGTGACCAAGGCTGCCGCCGGTCACTTTGCCAAGGCTGGCGTGGAAGCCGGACGCGTACTGAAGGAGTTTGATGCCAGTGCCGACGATTTGGCTAAATTTGCCGTTGGCGGCAGCGTCAGCGCTGAACTGTTTCGTGTGGGGCAACTGGTTGATGTGACCGGAAACACGCAAGGCAAGGGTTTCGCTGGCGCAATCAAGCGCCACCACTTCAGTTCCAACCGTGCCAGCCACGGTAACTCTCGTTCACATAACAGCGCCGGTTCTATCGGCATGGCGCAAGATCCTGGTCGCGTCTTTCCTGGTAAACGGATGGCTGGTCATCTCGGTGCGGTTCGTCGCACCACGCAAAATCTTGAAATCGTGCGCGTTGATGCCGAGCGTCAATTGCTGCTGATTAAAGGCGCGATTCCAGGTTCTAAGGGTGGTGATGTGCTGATTCGTCCCGGCGTGAAGGCAGGTGCATAATGGAACTGAAACTTATAAATAACGATGGTCAGGCGGCTGCGAGCGTTAATGCTTCCGATATCGCATTTGGGCGCGAGTTTAATGAAGATCTGGTGCATCAGGTAATTATCGCCTATATGGCCAATGCACGCATGGCGACCCGGGCTCAGAAGGGCCGTAGCGAGGTTGCCAAAAGCACGCGCAAGCCCTTTCGTCAGAAGGGCACTGGCAACGCTCGTGCCGGTATGGCATCCAGCCCTTTGTGGCGCGGCGGTGGTAAGACGTTTCCCAATGGCCCGGATGAAAACTTCTCTCACAAAGTGAACAAGAAGATGCATCGCGCCGGGATGCAGGCCATTCTTTCTGAATTGGCTCGTCTGGGGCGCCTCCAGGTAGTGGACGAATTCAAGATCGACTCTCCCAAAACCAAGCAGATGGCACAGAAGATCAAATCTCTTGGGTTTGACAGTGTCATGGTGGTGACGGACAGCGTGGACGAAAACCTCTACCTGTCTTCACGCAATCTGCCTCACGTATTGATAGTGGAGGCCCAGCATGCCGACCCTGTCAATCTGGTGCGTTTTCCCAATGTGCTGATGACCCGTGCCGCAGTCAAGAAATTCGAGGAGATGCTGGGATGAGCGCGAATACCCCTACACAAGAGCGTTTGATGCAAGTCATTCTTGCACCACAGGTTTCTGAAAAGGCCACCATGGTGGCAGACAAATATCAACAGGTTGTGTTGCGTGTGGTCGGGAGCGCGACCAAGCCGGAAGTCAAGGCTGCTGTTGAAATGTTGTTCAAGGTTGAAGTGGCTGGCGTACAGATGGCCAACGTAAAGGGCAAGCAAAAGCGCTCAGGAAGGATGCTGGGTCGCCGCAAGGGCTGGAAGAAGGCTTATGTTTCTTTGAAGCCGGGCCAAGAGCTTAATTTCATGGCAGGCGAGTAGGAGAGTAGATATGGCACTGATTAAAGTTAAACCGACATCCCCGGGGCGCCGTGCGGTTGTGAAGGTGGTAAATCCCGATCTGCACAAGGGTGCGCCATATGCTCCGCTGCTTGAGAGCCAATCAAAGAACGCCGGGCGTAACCACAATGGCCGTGTCACCGTTCGTCATCAGGGCGGTGGTCATAAACAGCACTATCGCCTCGTTGATTTTCGTCGCAACAAGGATGGCATCCCGGCAAAGATAGAGCGGCTTGAATATGACCCAAATCGCAGTGCACATCTGGCGTTATTGTGCTACGCCGATGGTGAGCGTCGATATGTGATCGCTTTTAAGGGTGCAACCGTTGGTATGCAACTGGTAAGTGGCTCGGATTCGCCTATAAAGGCCGGCAATACCCTTCCGCTTCGCAATATTCCGGTCGGCACTACGATTCACTGTGTCGAAATGATGCCCGGTAAGGGGGCACAACTCGCCCGTTCGGCAGGTACTTCCATTCAGTTGCTAGCGCGCGAGGGTGCATATGCGCAGTTGCGTCTTCGTTCCGGTGAGATTCGCCGTGTGCACGTGGATTGCAAGGCGACGATCGGTGAAGTCGGCAATTCTGAGCATAGCCTGCGTTCCATCGGCAAAGCCGGTGCAATGCGCTGGCGTGGCGTGCGTCCTACTGTTCGCGGCGTGGTGATGAACCCGGTCGATCACCCTCATGGTGGTGGCGAGGGGAAGACCGCTGCAGGCCGTCATCCGGTGAGTCCATGGGGTACGCAGACCAAGGGTTACCGTACACGGCGGAACAAACGCACTCAGAATATGGTTGTGCGTCGTCGTCCTTCGAATAAGAGGTAATAGCTATGGCTCGTTCTATTAAAAAAGGCCCGTTTGTTGATGCGCATTTGGTCAAAAAGGTCGATGCTGCCCGTGCAACGCATGACAAACGTCCGATTAAAACCTGGTCTCGTCGTTCCACGGTTCTGCCTGACTTTGTTGGACTGACCATCGCTGTGCATAATGGCAAGCAGCATATTCCGGTTTTCGTAAATGAGAATATGGTAGGACACAAGCTCGGCGAGTTCTCCTTGACGCGCACCTTCAAAGGGCATGCTGCGGACAAGAAGGCGAAGAGATAGGAGAACATGATGAGAGTTAGTGCAGTATTGCGTGGTACCCGCCTCTCGGCACAAAAAGGCCGACTGGTCGCAGATCAGATTCGTGGTCTTCCGGTTGAGCGTGCCCTGAACATCCTGGCCTTCAGCCCGAAAAAAGGTGCAGTCATCATCAAGAAGGTGCTCGAGTCGGCAATAGCCAATGCAGAGCACAACGAAGGTGCTGACATCGACGAGTTGAAAGTTTCAACCATCTGTGTGGACGAAGGTTCCACGCTCAAGCGTTTCCGTGCCAGAGCAAAGGGCCGTGGTGCGCGCATCCTGAAACCGACTTGCCATATAACCGTTACGGTTGGCGACTAACCGCTAGGGCAGAAGAGGAATATTATGGGACAAAAGATACATCCAACTGGCTTTCGCTTGAGCGTGCTGAAAAACTGGTCGTCCAAGTGGTTTGCCAATAGCAAGAATTTTGCTGGCATGCTGCAAGAAGATATCAAGGTGCGTGCATTCCTGAAAAAGAAACTTGCACATGCTGCGGTCGGACGCATCATGATCGAACGGCCGGCGCGCGATGCAAAGATCACGATTTATAGTGCGCGCCCAGGTGTGGTAATCGGGAAGAAGGGCGAAGACATCGAAGCCCTGAAAACTGAATTAAAGAAAATGATGGGTGTTCCCGTTCATCTCAATATTGAAGAGATCCGCAAACCAGAGATTGATGCGACGCTGATTGCCGAGAATATTGCTTCTCAACTGGAAAAGCGCGTGATGTTCCGTCGTGCCATGAAGCGCTCAATGCAAAATGCCATGCGTCTTGGTGCTCAGGGAATCAAGATCATGAGTGCCGGGCGTCTCAATGGTATCGAAATCGCGCGTACAGAATGGTATCGCGAAGGTCGCGTGCCATTGCACACGTTGCGCGCCGATATCGATTATGGTGTTGCTGAAGCTAAAACCACTTATGGTGTAATCGGCATCAAGGTTTGGGTGTTCAAGGGTGAAGCACTTGGCAAGGGCGAGTTGCCAGTGGCAGCGCCTGCTGCCGAGCCCGTAAAGAGAGCGAGAAAGCCAGGAGCTAAACATGCTGCAGCCAGCTAGACAAAAATTCCGCAAACAGCAAAAGGGCCGCAATACCGGCATCGCTACGCGCGGCAACAAGGTTAATTTCGGTGAATTCGGTCTTAAGGCGATTGGTCGTGGGCGCCTGACCGCGCGCCAAATTGAAGCGGCACGACGCGCCATGACCCGTCACATCAAACGCGGTGGCCGCATCTGGATCCGTATTTTCCCGGACAAGCCGATTTCCTCCAAGCCTGCCGAAGTGCGGATGGGTAATGGTAAGGGAAATCCGGAGTACTTCGTGGCTGAAATCCAGCCTGGCAAAGTACTTTATGAAATGGATGGGGTGAGCGAGGATCTGGCGCGCGAGGCTTTCCGCCTGGCTGCAGCCAAGCTTCCGATTGCCACCACTTTTGTCCTTCGACATGTAGGTAGCTAATTATGAATGCTAGCGAATTGAGAGCCAAGTCGGCTGAAGAGCTGAATCAGGAAATGGTTGAATTGCTGCAGGCCCAGTTTAGCCTGCGCATGCAGATTTCCACCCAACAGAGCAACAAGGTGGACCAGTTGGGCAAAGTGCGCAAGGACATAGCCCGGGTGCGTACCATAATGAGTGAGAGGGCGAGACAAGCATGAGCGAGGTTAAGGCAACAACGCGTGCGCTCGTAGGGCGCGTGGTGAGCGACAAGATGGACAAAACTGTAACCGTGCTCGTCGAGCGCAAGGTTAAGCATCCTCTTTACGGTAAGATTATTCGCCGTTCGAAGAAATACCACGCTCACGACGAGAATAACGAATTTCATGATGGCGATCTGGTAGAAATCCAGGAAAGCCGCCCGATGGCAAAAACCAAGGCATGGTGCGTCAGCAAGCTGGTTGAAAAAGCAGTTTGATCACTGTTCCTTGCATTAACGCTAAAACCAATATACAATAGCCGTCTTTTGTTGGCGTCACCCCCTGAAGCGGCCGTCGCTGCCCACAGGGTCCAAAACTGACCGTTGGCGATGGCTTCGGTTCTGCAAGGAACTGGGCATTGACGGCTTAAGTTGGAGAAATAAATGATTCAAATGCAAACTCGGCTGGATGTGGCAGACAATACCGGTGCGCGCTCTGTTATGTGCATTAAGGTGTTGGGCGGATCCAAGCGTCGTTACGCCGGAATCGGCGATATCATTAAAGTCACCATCAAGGATGCTGCCCCGCGTGGTCGCGTCAAGAAGGGTGATGTCTATAATGCGGTAGTGGTTCGTACCGCCAAGGGTGTTCGCCGTCCAGACGGCTCATTGGTCAAGTTCGATGCCAATGCGGCGGTTCTCCTGAACAACAAGCTTGAGCCTATCGGGACGCGGATATTTGGCCCGGTTACGCGTGAGCTACGCGGTGAAAAGTTCATGAAAATCGTGTCGCTGGCACCTGAAGTTCTGTAAGGGGGCGAAATGAATAAAATTCGCAAGGGTGATGACGTAATCGTTACTGCCGGAAAAGACAAGGGCAAGCGTGGGGTCATTCTGCGCATGCTGGAAAACAAGGTTTTGGTTGAAGGTGCCAACAAGGTCAAGAAGCACCAAAAGCCGAATCCTGTAAAGGGCCAGGCTGGTGGTATTGTTGAAATGGAGATGCCATTGGACATTTCCAATGTGGCTCTGTTCAATCCTGCCACAAAGAAGGCTGACCGCGTGGGGATTAAAGTGCTGGAAGACGGGCGAAAAGTGCGCTTCTTCAAGTCGAACGGTGAAGTGATTGACGCGTAAGGATTAGACATGGCTCGTTTGCATGATTTTTATAGGGACACGGTGGCTAAACAGCTGAAAGAGCAGTTTGGTTATAAGTCCGTGATGGAAGTGCCGCGCATTGAAAAGATTACCCTCAATATGGGTGTGGGCGAGGCGGTTGCCGATAAAAAGGTAATGGAGCATGCGGTTGGCGACATGACCAAAATTTCAGGTCAAAAGCCGGTGGTTACCAATGCAAAGAAATCGATCGCTGGTTTTAAAATCCGCGAGGGCTATCCGGTTGGTTGTAAGGTAACCTTGCGCAAGGAACGGATGTATGAGTTTCTAGATCGCCTGATCAGCGTCGCGATTCCGCGCATTCGTGATTTTCGGGGTATTTCAGGAAAATCCTTCGATGGCCGTGGTAACTACAACATGGGTGTGCGAGAGCAAATCATTTTCCCGGAAATCGAGTATGAAAAAATCGATGCGTTGCGCGGGATGAACATCACTATTACTACTACTGCCAAAACCGACGAAGAAGCACGTGCCTTGCTGGCTGCGTTTAGCTTCCCGTTCAAGAACTGAGGTAGATATGGCGAAAACATCAGTAATCAATCGCGATCTTAAGCGTCGTGAAACGGTAAAGAAATACGCAGCCAAGCGCGCTGAGTTGCTGGCGGCCATCAACAATGTCAAATTGAGCGATGAAGAGCGTTTTGCCGCGCGTCAGAAATTTCAGCAACTGCCGCGCGATGCAAGCCCGGTACGTTTGCGTAATCGCTGTGCCCTGACAGGGCGTCCCCGCGGCACGTACCGAAAGTTCGGCCTGGGGCGCAGCAAATTGCGGGATTTGGCCATGCGAGGAGAAATACCGGGCATGACCAAGGCAAGTTGGTAACGGGAGAATACGACAATGAGTATGAGTGATCCGATCGCCGATATGTTGACCCGTATCCGCAATGCGCAGCGGGCCGACAAGGTCGTAGTCGCAATGCCCTCCTCTAAGGTGAAGGTGTCAATTGCAGGCGTGCTGAAGGAAGAAGGCTACATTGAAGACTTCGGGGTTCGTGATGAGGCTGGAAAGCCCGTTCTTGAAGTGCAGCTTAAGTACTATGCTGGACGCCCCGTGATTGAAAAAATCGAGCGCGTAAGCCGCCCTGGCCTGCGCATTTATAAAGGCAGTCAGGACTTGCCCAAGGTTATGAATGGGTTGGGTGTCGCTATCGTTTCCACCTCCAGAGGTGTGATGACAGACCGTCAGGCGCGAGCCAGCGGTGTCGGCGGTGAAGTCCTGTGTGTCGTGGCATGATGAGGTGATGCATGTCTAGAATCGCAAAATATCCTGTAGTTGTTCCAGCTGGCGTGGAAGTAAGCTTGTCGGGTAACCAAATTACCGTCAAGGGTGCGCTGGGAACCCTGAATCATACTTTGACTTCCAATGTGACTGTGGTGCGTGAGGGGGATAATTTGCAGTGTTCCGCTGCGAATGATTCCAAGCAGGCTGGCG
The DNA here is from genome assembly GCA_028714955.1 of Sulfuricella sp. GTDB lineage: Bacteria > Pseudomonadota > Gammaproteobacteria > Burkholderiales > Sulfuricellaceae > Sulfurimicrobium. Next base: position 17,492 of record JAQTLK010000008.1, on the reverse strand, counting down.
CAATGTCGGGAACTGTCCGTGCCCTGCTTGCCAATATGGTAAAAGGTGTGTCGCAAGGCTTTGAAAAAAAGCTCACGCTCGTAGGCGTTGGTTATCGCGCCCAAGCAAAGGGGGATGTGTTGAGTCTGTCGCTTGGTTTTTCTCATCCGGTTGATCACTCCATGCCGGCGGGCATCAAGGTTGAAACTCCGTCTCAGACTGAGATCGTGATCAAGGGTATCGATAAGCAGCAAGTCGGTCAGGTCGCCGCAGAGGTTCGTGCTTATCGTAGTCCAGAGCCATACAAGGGTAAGGGTGTTCGTTACTCCGACGAGGTTGTGGCGATCAAGGAAACCAAGAAGAAATAATCGAGGCTAGAGTCATGAATAAAAATGAAGCTCGTGTGCGCAGGGCACGCAAAACCCGTGCCAAACTCGCTGAGTTGAAAGTGGTTCGGCTTGCTGTTCACCGTACCAATTGTCATATGTATGCCCAGATCATCGATTCATCTGGCAGCAGGGTTCTTGCCAGTGCTTCCACACTGGAAGCCGAGGTACGCAAAGATCTTGCAAACGGAGGTAATGCGGCTGCTGCCATGATTGTTGGCAAGCGCATTGCTGAAAAGGCGAAGAGCCTGGGGATTGAAAAGGTTGCTTTTGACCGCTCTGGCTTCAGGTACCACGGCAGGGTTAAGTCTTTGGCCGAAGCAGCACGTGAAAATGGCTTGGTGTTCTAAGCGGGGACGATGATGGCGAAAATGGATATGGAAGATCGCGGCGATGGTCTGCGTGAAAAAATGATCTCGGTAAACCGCGTCACAAAGGTGGTGAAGGGCGGTCGTATCATGAGCTTTGCCGCACTGACCGTTGTTGGTGATGGTGATGGCGGGATCGGCATGGGCAAGGGCAAGGCCAAGGAAGTTCCAGTTGCTGTGCAGAAGGCTATGGATGAAGCACGCCGCAACCTGGTAAAGGTTAATCTTAAGAGTGGAACGCTGCATCATGCGGTCACTGGCACTCACGGGGCAGCCAAGGTCTATATGCAGCCTGCGTCAGAAGGTACCGGCATTATTGCAGGCGGCCCCATGCGTGCAATTTTCGAAGTTATGGGTGTGCACAACGTGCTGGCCAAATGTATCGGTTCCACGAACCCATACAATATGGTTCGGGCCACTATAAATGGCCTTCAGGCGATGAATACGCCAGCCGAAGTTGCGGCGAAGCGCGGCAAATCGGTAGAAGAAATTCTGGGATAAGCGATGTCAAATTCTACTAAAACCTTGAAGGTGACCTTGGTGAAAAGTACCATTGGCACCATAGAATCACACCGCGCTTGCGTGCGAGGCCTCGGTCTGCGCCGCATGAATCATACTGTTGAGGTAAAGGATACCCCTTCGGTGCGCGGCATGATCAACAAAGTCATATACCTGTTGAAGTGCGAGGCTTAAATGCAGCTTAATAATCTAAAACCAGCCCTGGGTAGCAAGCACACCAAGCGTCGCGTAGGTCGTGGTATTGGAAGTGGACTGGGGAAGACGGCGGGACGAGGCCACAAGGGTCAAAAGTCACGTACCGGAGGCTTTCATAAAGTCGGTTTTGAAGGTGGCCAGATGCCATTGCAGCGCCGCCTTCCAAAGCGCGGCTTTAAATCGCTGACCAAGGGTAATGTTGTGCAGGTGCGCATGACCGTTCTAAATGCCCTGCCTGTTGATACCATAGACTTACTGGTTCTCAAGCAGGCGGGTGTGGTTCCAGGTGAAGCGCTTGGTGCCAAGGTGTTTTTGACAGGAAAGCTGGAAAAGGCTGTGACCCTAAATGGTATTCAGGTTACCAAGGGCGCACGGGCTGCGATTGAAGCGGCTGGCGGCAGCATTCTGGGTGTGGAGTAATTTTGGCGCAGGGCAAACAGGCCAGCGCAACTGCTGGTAAATTTTCAGACCTTAAACAGCGCCTGTTTTTTGTGCTTGGCGCTCTGGTCGTTTACCGCATTGGAGCTCACATTCCCGTGCCGGGCATTGACCCGGGTGTTCTGACGCAGCTTTTCAAGTCTCAGCAGGGCGGTATCCTGGGAATGTTCAACATGTTTTCTGGCGGCGCGCTATCGAGATTCACGGTTTTTGCGCTTGGAATCATGCCCTACATTTCATCATCCATCATTATGCAGTTGATGACCGTGGTTTCGCCCCAGATGGAGCAACTGAAGAAAGAGGGTGAGGCCGGACGCAAAAAGATTACTCAGTACACACGTTATGGCACGGTCGCACTCGCGTTGTTTCAGGGCATAGGCATTGCTATTGCCCTCGAAGCACAGCATGGCCTGGTAATCGAGCCGGGTTTGATGTTCCGCGCTACGACTGTCATTACTCTGATGACGGGCACTCTTTTTCTTATGTGGCTCGGAGAGCAGATAACCGAACGTGGCATTGGGAATGGTATTTCGATCATCATTTTTTCGGGTATTGTCGCTGGCTTGCCTCATGCAATTGGAGGAACGCTAGAGTTAACCCGTACGGGTGCTTTCTCGATTCCTCTGGTTATCATGTTGTTTGTGGCTGCGATCGCGGTGACTGGCTTTGTGGTATTCGTCGAGCGGGGCCAGCGCAAGATACTTGTAAATTATGCCAAGCGCCAGGTTGGCAAGCATATTGTTGGCGGACAGAGTTCACATTTGCCTTTGAAGCTCAATATGGCCGGTGTGATCCCACCTATTTTCGCATCCAGTATCATCCTGTTCCCGGCAACGCTAGCCGGTTGGTTTGGGAGCAGCGAAAAAATGACGTGGTTGCGTGACATTGGTTCTGCGTTATCACCCGGTCAGCCTTTATATGTAATGCTTTACGCGACCGCAATCATTTTTTTCTGTTTCTTCTATACGGCCCTGGTTTTCAACCCCAAGGAAACAGCCGATAACTTGAAGAAAAGCGGTGCATTTGTTCCTGGGATACGGCCAGGCGATCAAACGGCAAAATATATCGACCGTATAATGGCCCGCTTGACGCTTGCGGGCGCGCTGTACATAACACTGGTGTGCCTGTTGCCCGAGTTTCTGATTGTAAAGTGGAATGTTCCATTTTATTTTGGCGGGACATCGCTATTGATTATTGTGGTCGTGACGATGGACTTCATGGCGCAGGTGCAGACTTACCTTATGTCGCACCAGTATGAAAGCTTATTGAAAAAAGCAAACTTTAAAGGCGGCGGCATTTTGCCCCGCTGAACTTGAACAGAGCGATTACTGAATGGCAAAGGAAGACACGATTGAGATGCAAGGGGAGGTGTTGGAAAATCTTCCCAATGCAACCTTTCGCGTCAAGCTTGAAAATGGTCATGTAGTGTTGGGCTATATTTCAGGAAAAATGCGAATGCACTATATTCGCATTCTTCCTGGAGATAAGGTGACGGTTGAATTGACACCTTACGATTTATCCAGGGCGCGCATTATTTTTCGCGCCAAGTAACATAAAGGTCGGCAGTTGTTCGACAAATGGTTCCAAGGAGATGATAAATGAGAGTACGTGCTTCGGTTAAAAAGATCTGCCGGAAATGCAAGATGGTGCGTCGCAAGGGTGTATTGCGCGTTATTTGTGAAGATGCGCGGCACAAGCAGCGTCAAGGTTGATTGTCACTTCTATAAGTGATAGAATTCAAGACTTTTCAATTCTAATTTTTGCTGTTTGGAGTGACTGAATGGCCCGCATTGCAGGGGTAAATATCCCGAACCATCAACACGCCGAGATCGCACTGACTGCTATTTATGGCATCGGTCGTGCTCGATCCCAGCTGATTTGCGCCGCAGCCGGTGTCAATGCGTCAACCAAAATCAAGGATCTGAGCGACAGTGATGTTGAACGGTTGCGAGATGAGGTTGGCAAGTTTACCGTCGAGGGTGATTTGCGCCGCGAAGTAACAATGAGTATCAAGCGCCTTATGGATCTTGGTTGTTATCGCGGCTTGCGTCATCGTCGCGGCCTGCCTGTTCGTGGTCAGCGTACTCGCACTAATGCCCGGACGCGCAAAGGTCCGCGCAAGGCAATCCGCGCAACCAAATAATCTGACTGCGGATAAGTAAAAGGATAAGTTATGGCTAAACCAAACGTTCGTGTGCGCAAGAAGGTTAAAAAGAATGTGGCGGAGGGTATCGCGCATGTTCACGCATCATTTAATAATACCATCGTGACCATCACGGATCGCCAAGGCAATGCCCTGTCGTGGGCCACTTCCGGTGGGAGTGGTTTCCGTGGCTCGCGCAAGAGCACGCCATTCGCGGCTCAGATAGCCGCAGAACATGCCGGTAAAGCGGCGCAGGAATACGGCGTTAAAAATCTTGAAGTTCGTATCAAGGGTCCCGGTCCGGGCCGGGAGTCCGCTGTGCGTGCTTTGAATGCAGTTGGGTTCAAGATTACCGGTATTACCGATGTCACACCTATTCCGCACAACGGTTGTCGTCCGCCCAAGAAGCGGCGTATCTAGTACGGCATATATTTTTGCAGGAGAATTACTTTGGCTAGAAATCTTGATCCTAAGTGCCGTCAGTGCCGTCGCGAAGGAGAAAAACTGTTTCTGAAAGGCGAAAAGTGCTTTACCGATAAATGTTCGGTTGAACGCAGAAGTTATGCGCCCGGTCAGCACGGCCAGAAACAAAACATTCGTCTTTCCGGTTACGGCGTTCAGTTGCGGGAAAAGCAAAAGTTGCGGCGTATCTATGGCATTCTGGAGCGCCAGTTTCGTGGTTATTATCAGGAGGCCGATCGGGTCCGCGGCATTACCGGCGAGAATCTGCTTCAGTTGCTTGAATGCCGCCTTGATAACGTGGCCTATCGCATGGGTTTTGGTGCTTCTCGCACAGAGGCGCGTCAGGTTGTGCGCCATAATGGAATTCTTGTGAATGGTCGTCGCGTCAATATTCCTTCCTACCAGGTTAAGCCCGGGGATGTGGTTGAAGTGACGGAACGTGCAAAAAATCATTTGCGTGTAAAGGGAGCGTTGGCAGCTGCTGAGCAGCGCGGTTTCCCGGAATGGATTGAGGTGGATGCCAAAGCATTCAAGGGTACTTACAAGGCCAAGCCACAACGTTCCGAACTGCCTTCGACAATTAACGAGCACCTCGTGGTCGAGTTGTACTCGAAGTAATTGATCGATAAGAACCAATTAGAGGAATTTCAATCCATGCAAAGCAGTACCGCTGAGTTTCTCAAGCCCCGGATTGTTGATGTACATAGCCAATCGCCGAGCCGAGCACGAGTGACCATGGAGCCGTTCGAACGTGGCTATGGTCATACGCTTGGTAATGCATTACGCCGTATCCTGCTGTCTTCCATGCCGGGTTATGCAATTACCCAAGTGCAGATTGTTGGCGTGGTCCACGAATACTCTTCGATAGAAGGCGTACAGGAGGATGTGGTCGATATCCTATTGAATCTGAAGGGTATTGCATTAAAATTGCATAACAATACCATTGCTACCTTATCGCTCGCAAAAAGTGGTGAAGGTCCGGTAACGGCGGGTGACATCGAGGTGTCCCATGATGTCGAGATCATCAACCCTGATCATGTTATTGCGCACCTGACCAAGGGTGGTAAAATCAACATGACACTGAAGGTCGAACAGGGCCGCGGTTATTTGCCGGTGGCTGCACGTCGTATTTCTGAAGAAGAACGACTGGTTGGGGCGATCATGCTCGATGCTTCCTTTAGCCCGGTACGTCGTGTTAGCTATGGAGTTGAAAGTGCCCGCGTAGAACAGCGCACAGATCTCGATAAACTGGTTGTGGATATTGAAACCAATGGTGTGATCGACCCGGAAGAAGCAATTCGCTATGCGGCACGCATTCTTGTCGATCAATTGTCGGTTTTTGCGGAACTTAAGGGTACGCCGACAGAGATTGAAGCTCCGCGCAGTCCGCAGGTTGACCCGATTCTGCTTCGTCCAGTTGATGACCTTGAGTTGACCGTGCGTTCTGCCAACTGTCTCAAGGCTGAAAACATTTATTATATTGGCGATTTGATTCAACGATCAGAAACAGAATTGCTGAAAACGCCTAATCTGGGTAGAAAGTCCTTGAATGAAATCAAGGATGTCTTGGCCTCCAAGGGTTTGACATTGGGCATGAAACTGGAAAACTGGCCGCCTGCCGGTTTAGAAAAGCCCTGACTTCCAGCTAGAACTGGCTATCAGGAATCTTCGTAAAAAAAGGATTTGTTATGCGTCACCGTTTATCTAATCGCAAACTGAACCGTACTACTAGCCATCGTCTGGCGATGCTACGCAATATGGCCAACTCCCTGTTGCGCCACGAGCTTATCAGGACCACGCTGCCAAAAGCCAAGGAGCTCCGCCGTGTTGCCGAGCCCTTGATTACGCTAGGTAAAAATGCATCTCTGGCTAATCGTCGCCTTGCATTTGACCGTCTGCGTGACCGTGAAATTGTTGTCAAGCTGTTCGATGAACTGGGTCCGCGCTATCAAGCCAGGAATGGTGGCTACTTGCGTATTCTGAAATGCGGCTTTCGCCTGGGTGATAATGCTCCGATGGCAATTGTTGAACTCGTTGATCGACCCGAAGGTGTGGAAGCTGTTGAAGAAAGCGTTGCTTAAGTGCTTTAAAGTCCTAGATAAAAAAGCCGAGCTTGCTCGGCTTTTTTATTATGTGCGAATATTATTTGCATCTCAACATTGGGTAAGCCTAGACAAGGGCACTTTGTGTGCAATCTACTGACCTGGTGATTTGAGCGCTGCTCAGCAAATTTCATCAGGCATAAAGGCAATGAGCCTCAAAAGAAATCCTGATCTATGGCCGCAATCTTTGCCATCTTCAAATCATATGATTTTGCTATTCACGGATTACGGTGCTGCCGATATTTATTCTGGCCAGTTACGGGCGGCAATCTGGTCCCATGAGCCTGGGGTAGATATTGTTGACTTGCTACACACAGCACCTAATTTCAATATCAAGGCAAGTGCTCACTTGCTTGCCGCCTTGGTGCCGCAATTTCAAGCTGCCTGCGTGTGTCTTGCGATTGTCGATCCAGGTGTTGGGTCACTACGCGATGCCGTGGTGATGCTGGCGGACGATAAATGGTATATAGGGCCAGACAATGGGCTGCTCTCTGTTGTTGCTGCGCGCGCCAGAAAAGTCGAATTGTGGCGAATTATTTGGCGTCCTGAAAATCTGTCACGATCTTTTCATGGGCGGGACCTATTCGCCCCGATTGCGGCACAGATCGGGAAAGGGATTTTTCCTCATGGCAAACTTGCTGGCACGGTGATGCTGCAGGTCGAGTTCGATGCCAGCGATTTGGCTGAAATAATTTACATTGATCATTATGGAAATGCCATGACTGGTTTGCGCGCCGGTGCGATGGCGCATGATGAAAAACTTCGCCTGCGTTCGGTTGTGTTGCCTTATGCGCCGGTGTTTTCGGAGAGCACGAGCGCACAGCCATTCTGGTATGAGAACAGTATTGGCTTGATCGAAATCGCACTAAATCGCGGCCATGCGGCAGCATTGCTGGGTCTTGAAATTGGAGATATGGTACAACCCTGCACTAGGGGCCTGTCGGACTTATGATGAATCGGCTGCGAATCTGCCTGGGCGGTCCATATTTCACCGCTTTCTTGGTCAATAGAATAACTATTGACCTGCAAAACCGGCAAATGGGGTAGGCAGGGATGGG
>JAQTLK010000008.1:0-9742 GCA_028714955.1 Sulfuricella sp. | reverse complement strand
GTATGGCTGAGCGAATTAACTGCGATGTCTTCAGGCGTACCCTCCGCGATGATTTGTCCGCCACCGTTTCCTCCTTCCGGGCCCAAGTCTACAACCCAGTCGGCCGTCTTGATGACGTCCAGATTATGCTCGATTATTACAACCGTGTTGCCATGCTCGCGAAGACGCTGCAGCACTGTAAGGAGCATTTCAATGTCATGGAAGTGAAGGCCCGTGGTGGGTTCATCCAGAATGTATAGCGTCCTGCCAGTATCTCGCTTTGATAATTCCAGTGATAGCTTGACGCGCTGAGCCTCCCCTCCCGAGAGGGTGGTGGCGCTCTGGCCCAGCGTGATATAACCCAGACCAACATCGAGCAAGGTTTGCAGCTTGCGGGCCACGACCGGTACCGGACTGAAGAATTCGCGCGCCAACTCCACTGTCATCTCAAGAATCTGGTGGATATTCTTGCCCTTGTACTGAATCTCCAGTGTTTCCCTGTTGTAGCGGTGCCCGTGACAAACATCACATGGTACGTATATGTCCGGCAGGAAATGCATTTCCACCTTGATTACGCCATCGCCCTGGCAAGCTTCGCAGCGTCCACCCTTAACGTTGAAGGAGAATCGCCCTGGCCCATAACCGCGGTTGCGTGACTCAGGCACCCCGGCAAAAAGTTCGCGGATCGGGGTGAACAGTCCGGTATAAGTGGCTGGATTGGACCGCGGCGTGCGCCCGATGGGACTCTGGTCAATATTGATGACTTTGTCGTAGTACTCCAATCCGCTCAGTTCTTCATAGGGCGCGGGTTCTGTGTTGCTGCCATAAAGATGGCGTGCGACGGCGTGGTACAGCGTGTCGTTGATCAGGGTGGACTTGCCAGAGCCGGACACGCCGGTGATGCACACCAGCAAGCCGACCGGCAGGTTGAAAGTGACATGTTTCAGGTTGTTGCCGCTGGCGCCGATGATTTGCATTACACGCTTGGGATCAGGCGTCAAGCGCGTTTCCGGCACGGCAATGCTGCGTTTTCTGCTCAAGTATTGCCCGGTCAGGGAGGCCGGGTTGGCCTTGATTTCATCTGGCGTGCCCTGGGCCACGACGGCGCCACCATGTATGCCTGCTGCTGGACCCATGTCCACCACGTAGTCTGCGGTCAGTATGGCATCTTCGTCATGCTCTACCACGATGACGCTGTTGCCCAGATCACGTAGTCTCATGAGGGTGCCGAGCAGGCGGTCGTTGTCGCGCTGGTGCAGGCCTATGGAAGGTTCATCCAGCACATACATGACGCCGGTGAGGCCGGAACCGATCTGGCTGGCCAGGCGGATGCGTTGTGCCTCACCGCCAGACAGCGTGTCGGCGGAGCGGTCGAGGGAGAGATAATCCAGCCCGACATTGGTGAGGAACTGCAGGCGGCTCGAGATTTCCTTGACGATGCGTTCGGCAATGGCTTGTTTCTGGCCAGTGAGCGTCAGGCCCTGAAAAAACGCCAGTGCCTGTTTCAGGGGCAGATGGCTGAGCTCGTAAATGGGATGGTCTGCAACCATGACATGACGGGCCTCTTGGCGCAACCGCGTGCCTTCGCAACTGGGGCAAGTCTGATGATTGAGATATTTAGCCAGTTCCTCACGCACGGCGAGGGAATCGGTTTCATGGTAGCGCCGTTCCAGGTTGCGCAGGATGCCCTCAAAGGGGTGCGAGCGTACCTGGAAGCCGCCACGCTCGCTCAGATACTTGAAGCTGACAGGTTCGTCACTGCTGCCATAAAGCAGAATCTCCTGGACCCTGGACGGGAGCTCCTCGAATGGTTGCTCCAGGTCGAAACCGTAGTGCATGGCCAGAGCCTGCAGCATCTGGAAAAAAAACTGATTGCGCCGGTCCCAGCCCTTGACGGCACCCGATGCCAGGGAAAGGTGCGGGAATGCCACTACTCGCTTGGGGTCGAAAAAACTGACCTGTCCCAATCCGTCGCACTTGGGGCAGGCTCCCATAGGGTTGTTGAAAGAAAACAGGCGTGGTTCCAGTTCGGCCAGGGAATAACTGCACACCGGGCAGGCAAATTTTGCGGAGAAGAGGTGCTCCTTGCCGCTATCCATTTCAACCGCCAGGGCGCGGCCTTCCGAGTGACGCAGCGCCGTTTCGAAGGATTCCGCCAGGCGCTGCTTGATATCGGCGCGTACCTTGATTCGATCGACGACCACTTCTATGGTGTGCTTCTTGTTCTTTTCCAGCTTCGGTGGCTGGTCAATTTCATATACCTCGCCATCCACCCTTAGCCGCACGAAACCCTGGGCGCGCAGTTCGTCGAACAATTCCACCTGTTCGCCTTTACGTCCCGCCACCAGCGGTGAGAGGATCATCAGTTTGGTGTCCTCCGGCAGTGCCAGGACATGGTCCACCATCTGCGAAACGCTCTGGGATTCCAGTTTGATGTGGTGCTCGGGGCAATATGGGTCGCCCACGCGAGCATAGAGCAAGCGTAGATAATCGTGGATTTCCGTGACCGTGCCCACGGTGGAGCGCGGGTTGTGGCTGGTGGCCTTCTGTTCGATGGAGATCGCGGGAGACAGTCCTTCAATCAGGTCCACATCCGGCTTTTCCATCAGTTGCAGGAACTGGCGCGCATAGGCGGAAAGCGATTCCACATAGCGCCGTTGGCCTTCGGCATAAAGGGTGTCGAAGGCGAGGGAGGATTTGCCCGAACCTGACAATCCGGTGATGACGACCAGCTTGTTGCGCGGAATGTCGAGACTGATGTTTTTCAGGTTATGGGTGCGCGCACCGCGAATCTTGATATAAGACATGGCCCACTGCAGAGTTAAACGTAACCTGCTAATATACTCAACTTTGCTTTACGGACCAAACAAATGCTTGAAACAGACAAGATGACTTCCGGCGAGTTGCGCGCCAGCGCCGGGCTGGCAGGAATTTTTGGCCTGCGCATGCTGGGCATGTTTCTCATTCTGCCGGTTTTTGCCATCTATGCCAGCGCCCTGCCGGGCGGACAGAATCATGCCTTGATCGGCCTGGCGCTTGGCGCATATGGCCTGACCCAGGCGCTCTTGCAACTGCCGTTCGGCATGGCGGCGGATCGCTTCGGCCGCAAGCCGGTGATTTATTTTGGTCTGATTGTCTTTGTCCTGGGCAGTTTTGTCGCCGGAGCGGCGCATGACCTCACGTGGATCATTATCGGTCGCTCGATACAGGGCGCGGGCGCGATCTCGGCTGCGGTCACCGCGCTGCTTGCCGACCTGACGCGCGAAGAACACCGCACCAAGGCCATGGCCATGATCGGTTCCACCATTGGCCTCATGTTCGCCGTATCCATGGTGCTCGGTCCCGCGCTCTACCAGTCCATTGGCATGCCGGGCATATTCGATCTGACCGGGGTGCTGGCATTGCTGGCGATTGTCGTGATTGCGACGGTCATCCCCAACCCCGGTGTCAGTCATTTCCATTCCGATGCCGAGATTGCCCCGGCACGGCTCAAGGATGTGATGCGCGACAAGCAACTGCTGCGCCTCAATTTTGGGATATTCGCCCTGCACGCCGCACAGATGGCGATGTTCACCGTGGTTCCCCTGGCGCTCAAGGAAACCGGCAATTTCCCCGAAAGCCAGCACTGGAAGATTTATCTGCCGGTGATGCTGGTCGCTTTTGCATTTATGGTGCCGGCAATTATCGTCGGAGAGAAAAAAGCCAAGTTGAAACAGGTATTCGTTTTTGCTGTGGCACTGCTGCTTGCAACCCAGCTCCTGTTCACAGAATTGATCGGAAATTTCTGGGGCATCGTGGTAATGTTGCTGACATTTTTTATCGCCTTCAATATTCTCGAAGCCACGCTGCCTTCGCTGATTTCCAAGCTGGCGCCTGCCCAGTCAAAAGGTACGGCAATGGGTGTGTATAATACTTCGCAGTCGCTGGGTTTATTTGTCGGAGGCGCCATGGGCGGCTTGCTGGCCAACTACGTGGGCCAGTTTGCAGTGTTTGCTTTCGGCGCAGTGCTGACGAGCATATGGCTGTGGTTGGCGATCTCCATGCGCACCCCGCCGGCAGTCAAGACCAAGATGTACCATCTTGAAGGCATTGATGAGGCCAGGGCACGCCAACTGGCGCGGCAACTGGCGGCGGTATCGGGCGTGGCCGAGGCGGTCGTGTCGGCAGAGGAGGGCGTGGCCTATCTCAAGGTCAGCATGACTGGGTGGGATGAAGATCGCGTGTTGGAACTAATCGAGGGAGGAGCGTGACATGGCATCAGTGAACAAGGTGATTTTGATCGGCAACCTGGGCAAGGACCCGGAAGTGCGTTACATGCCCAGCGGCGAAGCGATTGCAAACATCACGTTGGCGACTACCGATTCGTGGAAAGACAAGGGGACGGGCGAGAAGCAGGAAAAAACCGAATGGCATCGCATAGTGATGTTCGGCAAGCAGGCGGAAATTGCCGGAGAATACCTCAAGAAAGGCAGGCAAGTCTATTTCGAGGGGCGTCTGCAAACGCGCAAGTGGACGGACAAGGCGGGTGTCGAGAAATATACTACCGAGATCGTCGCCGACCGCATGCAGATGCTTGGGTCCCGGGAAGGCGGCGGCAATTCCTTCGAAGTGGCGGACCGTGAGCCATCCGGGAGCAACGCCGCGAAGCCTGCCAGGAAAGCAGGCGGAGAGTTTGATGACTTCGAGGATGACATTCCCTTCTAGGCCCCCTTGAACGGGACGGGCAATATCCCCATTTAATATTCATTCTCTTTTGATTTTGCAGGGAGCTTGTGATGCCTATTTACGAATACCGTTGTTCCGATTGTGGTTTCCAGAAAGAATATATCCAGAAAATGAACGATGCGCCGCTGACCACTTGCCCCAAGTGTGGCAAGGAAACGTTCAGCAAAATGCTCAGTGCCGCGGGCTTCCAGCTCAAGGGCAGCGGTTGGTATCAGACCGATTTCAAGGGCGGGGCCAAGCCCAGGGAGGAGGTCAAGCCAGCGGGTGGTTGCGGCGGAAGTTGCGCTTGCCATTGAAATTAGCCGCAACCAGCGCGGACTCACCGGAGCGGTGGGCTCGCGCTTGTCATGTCTAGAACCATGAGACGCTATTTCATTACCGGATTGCTGATCTGGGTGCCGCTCGGCATTACCGTGTGGGTGCTCAACCTGCTTATCGGCGCCTTGGACCAGAGCTTGCTCCTGGTTCCTGAATCGCTGCGTCCACAAGCCATACTCGGGTTCAATATCCCTGGCATCGGCACGATTCTGACCCTGCTGGTGATTTTTCTTACCGGCGTGCTCGCTGCCAATATTATCGGGCAGCGCCTGGTGCGCTTCTGGGAGTCCTTGCTGGCACGCATTCCAGTGGTGAAGTCGATTTACTACAGCGTCAAGCAGGTAAGCGATACACTGTTCTCTGGTAACGGGGACGCGTTCCGCAAGGTGTTGCTGGTGCGCTATCCCCATCCGCAAGCATGGTCGCTGGCTTTTCAGACCAATGTTCCCGGTGTGGTCGCGGCACAATTCGACGATGAGCATGTCGCCGTTTTTATTCCCACGACGCCTAGCCCGGTCAATGGCTTTTACTTCTATGTCAAAAAAAGTGAAACCATCGAGCTCGCCATGAGCGTGGACGATGCGCTCAAGTCCATCGTTTCCATGGGCGTGGTGGCGCCGAAAAAAGCAGTGGTCTCGGCCATTTATCCCGGCGACTGATCGGCTATAATTCTCCCTTTTTTGTTTCCGCCGTTTAGGCGCTCGCAACAATTCGAATCGGATCCAGCCATGATGCGTACTCACTACTGCGGCGCGGTAAATCGCAGCCATTTGCAACAAACTGTTACCCTGAGTGGCTGGGCGCACCGGCGCCGCGACCACGGCGGGGTGATTTTCATAGACCTGCGCGACCGTGAGGGCCTGGTGCAGGTGGTGTGCAATCCGGACAAGGTCGATACCTTCGCCATCGCCGAAAAAATCCGCAACGAGTTTGTGCTCAAGGTCACGGGCCGCGTCAACCCGCGTCCCGAGGGAACGGTCAACCCCAATCTGCCCACCGGCGAAATCGAAGTCATCGCCGACAGCATCGAAATCCTCAATGCTTCCCTGACACCGCCGTTCCAGCTCGACGATGAGAATCTTTCCGAGAACGTGCGCCTGACGCACCGCTACCTCGACCTGCGCCGCCCGGTGATGCAGGATAATTTGAAGCTGCGCTACCGCGTCTCCAAGACCCTGCGCGACTACCTCGACCAGCACGGCTTCATGGAAATCGAAACGCCCATGCTGACCCGCTCCACGCCGGAAGGCGCGCGCGACTACCTGGTGCCGAGCCGCGTGCATCCGGGCCAGTTCTTCGCCCTGCCGCAATCGCCGCAGCTGTTCAAGCAACTGCTGATGGTGGCCGGCTTCGACCGCTATTTCCAGATCACCAAATGCTTCCGCGACGAAGACCTGCGCGCCGACCGGCAGCCCGAATTCACCCAGGTCGACATCGAGACCTCGTTCATGAGCGAAAACGAGATCATGGACATCGTCGAAACCATGATCCGCGGCATGTTCAAGACCGTGATGAACGTCGATCTGCCCAACCCCTTCCCGCGCATGCCTTACTCCGAGGCCATGGGGCGCTATGGTTCCGACAAGCCCGACATGCGCGTGACGCTGGAACTGACCGAACTCAGCGACGTGATGAAGTCCGTCGAGTTCAAGGTGTTCCGCGCCGCGGCCGACATGGAAGGCGGCCGCGTGGCGGCGCTCAAGGTGCCGGGCGGCGGTTCGTTGTCGCGCAAGGAAATCGACGACTACACCGCCTTTGTCGGCATCTACGGCGCCAAGGGCCTGGCATACATCAAGGTCAACGAAGTGGCCAAGGGCCGCGATGGCCTGCAGTCGCCCATCGTCAAGAATCTCGATGACGCCGCGCTGAAGGCGATCATCGAGCGTACCGGCGCCACCGACGGCGACCTGATCTTCTTCGGCGCCGACAAGGCCAAGGTGGTGAACGAAGCCCTCGGCGCCCTGCGCGCCAAGGTCGGCCACGAGCGCGGCCTGGCCGAAAGCGGCTGGCGTCCGCTGTGGGTGGTGGATTTTCCCATGTTCGAGCGCGACGAGGAAAACAACCGCTGGGCGGCACTGCACCATCCGTTCACTGCGCCCGCCGATGGCCACGAAGACCTGCTGCAGAGCGACCCCGGCAAGGCCCTGTCCAAAGCCTACGACATGGTGCTGAACGGCTGGGAAGTGGGCGGCGGCTCGGTGCGTATCCACCGCCAGGAAGTGCAGAGCAAGGTATTCCAGGCGCTCAACATCAGCGCCGAGGAAGCCCGGGAAAAATTCGGCTTCCTGCTCGATGCCCTGCAGTTCGGCGCGCCGCCCCACGGCGGCCTGGCCTTCGGGCTGGACCGGCTGGTCACGCTGATGGCCGGTGCCGAGTCGATTCGCGATGTGATCGCCTTTCCCAAGACCCAGCGCGCTGCCTGCCTCATGACCCAGGCACCGAACACGGTGGACGAGAAGCAGTTGCGGGAGCTGCATATCCGCTTGCGGCAGCAGGTACAGACCCAAGTCGAAGTGGCGAAAGACTGAACCGATGTCCAACTGTTATTCAAGTATTCAAGGAGAAAAAATGCCTGTAAGCCCTCACGACCTGGTGGTTGAAGCCAAGTCCCAGATCAAGGAAGTTACCTGCGAGGAGGCTATGTCGCTGCTTGGCAAGCGCGTGGTGCTGGACGTGCGCGAGTACGACGAATTTTCCGCCGGCCACCTGCCAGGCGCCATCAACATTCCGCGCGGCGTGCTTGAATTCAAGATCGGCATGGTGCCAGAGGCTGCAGACAGGCAATCCGCGCTGCTGGTTTATTGCCGTACCAGCGGACGGGCAGCGTTGTCTGTCGTGCAACTGCAAAGGCTTGGCTATAACGATGTGATTTCCATGTCCGGAGGTTTCGAACAGTGGAGCAGCGAGCAACGGCCAACCGAGAAGCCCGAGCCGATCAATTTCGAATAATTTCGACAGATGCCTTACAAAATACCCATCTCCGTCCTGGTGGTGATCTACACCCCGGATTTGCGGGTATTGCTGCTGGAACGCGCCGACCATCCAGGTTACTGGCAATCGGTAACCGGCAGTTGCGACCCGGGCGAAAGCTTGCGCCAGACCGCGGTGCGCGAAGTGGCGGAAGAAACCGGACTGGATGCTGAACAATACAGGTTCAGCGACTGGAACGAGGAAAACGTCTTCGAGATTTACGCCGAGTGGCGTCACCGCTACGCGCCAGGCGTGACTCACAATACCGAGCATGTATTCGGGCTCGAAGTTCCCCAGCCCCTCCCCGTCAGGCTCGCACCGCGCGAACACGTCAACCATGTCTGGCTGCCGTGGCAGGAAGCGGCCCAGAAGGCCTTTTCCTGGACCAATGTGGCAGCTATCGAGAAGCTTCCAGAGATGGCCGGTCGTCCTGGCTGAACTCAGGAAATAAAGGAATGCCGCGCAAATAGTGCTCGCCCAGCAGTTTGCTCTCCTCGCGCAGGAAATCGAGAAAAGCCTGCGCGACCACGGATAGCTGCTTGTCCTTGGGATAAGCCAGATACCAGTGACGACGGATCGGAAAGCCCTCGGCCTTGAGTATGGCCAGTTCGTCGCTGCTATGATCCAGGGCGAGGGTATGCGCCGATAGCACGGCTATCCCCAGGCCGCCCGCCACCGCGTGCTTGATTGCTTCGTTGCTGCCGAGTTCCATTCTGACCTTGAGTTTGAGCGCCCGCTCGGCAAAAAAATGTTCGGTGGCGAGACGGATGCCGGAGCCGGGCTCGCGCATCAGGAACTGCTCTTCCACCAGGCGTTGCGGCGAAATGATCTTTTCCGCAGCCAGCGGATGGCTGCTCGAGGCAACCACCACCAGCGGGTTTTCCAGGAAGGGTTCGAAGACCACCTCCAAGCCCCCGGGGGGCTGGCCCAGCACGTACAGATCGTCTTCGTTGTCCGCCATGCGCTGCAACACGCGCTCGCGGTTGGTCACCTTGAGCGACACGTCGATGCCGGGGTAGCGCTGGCAGAACGGGCCGAGCAGCCGCGGCACGAAATACTTGGCGGTGGTGATCACCGCCAGCCGCAGCTTGCCTGCCTTCACCCCCTTCATGTCCGATACCAGCATCTCGAAACGCGACAGCCCCTCGAAGGTCTCGTGACAAACCTTGAGCAGTTCACGCCCGGTATCGGTCAGGTGGATGCGCTTGCCGATCTGTTCCAGCAAGGGTAGCCCGACGATGTCGCTCAACTGCTTGAGCTGGATGGAAACGGTCGGCTGGGTCAGGTGCAGTTCCTCGGCTGCGCGGGTGAAGCTGAGGTTGCGCGCGACCGATTCGAACACCTTGAGCTGGCGCAAAGTGGCGTGTTTCATGACTGCCTTCCTGCATGACTTAACATAGATAATTATCTATGGTTATCCTTGAAAAATACAATTATTTTAAATCCATAAATGGTTTTATAGTTTCTCCACGCTCTACGGAGTCACAGTTCTTCCCCCGAGGAAGTTGCGTGTTTAACCTGAAATCAAGGAGTCTGCCATGGCAGTCAAGACCTACAACGCCGGTGTGAAAGAATATCGGCAAACCTACTGGACGCCGGAATATACCCCGCTGGATACCGACCTCCTCGCCTGTTTCAAAATCACCCCGCAGCCTGGCGTGGACCGCGAAGAAGTGGCTGCCGCCGTGGCAGCCGAATCTTCGACCGGCACCTGGACCACGGTGTGGACCGACCTGCTGACCGACCTGGA
>JAQTLK010000007.1 GCA_028714955.1 Sulfuricella sp. | reverse complement strand
CTAGCCCGGATGTTTCATAAATTCGCGTGATGATCGCGCAGGATTTTGTTCCGCAGGGGAATTTTGTGAGGGAGTGGCATTTTATTCATACACCCGACCGAACGAAATTTCCCTGCGGAACAAAAGACCGGCGAGGGCGCGCGTCAATTTATGAAACATCCGGGCTGGGATAGCCGTCAAGGAAAAATCGCGGCAGCGGTTTGGTCTCGAGCACTGGAAACCCTGCCCTGTTAATAGATGGCATCGCCATCCACCATGGAAAGCCAAATGAGTGCTGAAATTCAGTTCGACAATCACGACCAGCAGGAAGTCAAGAACACCACCTGCTACATGTGCGCCTGCCGCTGCGGCATCCGCGTCACGCTGCGCGGCGGCGAGGTGCGCTACATCCAGGGCAACCCGGACCATCCGCTCAACCAGGGCGTGATCTGCGCCAAGGGCTCGTCCGGGATCATGAAGCAGTATTCCCCGGCGCGCCTGACCGTGCCGCTGCGCCGCAAGGCTGGCAGCGAGCGCGGCGCGAACGAATTCGAGGCGATTTCCTGGGACGAGGCGTTCGCCATGATGGAAGAGCGCCTGGCGCACATCCGCGCCACCGATCCGAAAAAATTCGCCCTCTTTACCGGGCGCGATCAGATGCAGGCCCTGACCGGCCTCTTCGCCAAGCAGTTCGGCACCCCCAACTATGCCGCCCACGGCGGCTTCTGCTCGGTCAACATGGCCGCCGGCATGATCTACACCATCGGCGGCTCGTTCTGGGAATTCGGCGGCCCCGATCTCGACCGCGCAAAATTGTTCGTGATGATCGGCACCGCCGAGGATCATCACTCCAACCCGATGAAGATCGCGCTGTCCAAGTTCAAGCGCAACGGCGGACGCTTCATCTCGATCAACCCGGTGCGCACCGGCTATTCGGCCATCGCCGACGAATGGGTGCCGATCCGCCCCGGCACCGATGGCGCGTTGCTGCTGGCGCTGAACCACGAAATCATCCGCCAGGGCCTGTACGACCGCGATTTCCTGGTGCAATACTCCAATGCCGCGGAACTGGTCAACCTGGATGAAACCAGCAGCGAATTCGGCATGTTCGTGCGTACCGAAGTGCCTGAGGAAGAGGGCTGCTTCGACCCGCAAAACAAGTTGTGGTGGGATCGCAACAGCAACAAACCGGTAGTAACCCACACCCCGGGCGCCGACCCCTTCCTGCTGGGCGAATTCAGGCTCAAGGACGGTACGCCGCTCAAGCCCGCCTTTCAACTTTTGCAGGATCGCGTCAAGGATTACACCCCGGAATGGGCGGAAGGCATCACCGGCATCCCTGCCACCACCATCCGCCGGCTGGCGCATGAAATGGGCGTCACCGCGCGCGACCAGCGCATCGAGCTGCCCATCGCCTGGACCGACACCTGGGGCAAGGAACACGAAACCGTCACCGGCAACCCCGTCGCCTTCCACGCCATGCGCGGGCTGGCGGCACACTCCAACGGCTTCCAGACCATCCGTTCGCTGGCCATCCTGATGTCGCTGCTGGGCACCATCGACCGCCCCGGCGGCTTCCGCCACAAGGTGCCGTTCCCGCGCCCGATCCCGCCCTGCGCCAAGACGCCCAGGGGGCCGGAAGGGGTGCGCCCGAACATGCCGCTCGACGGCATGGCGCTGGGCTGGCCCGCGGAACCGGACGACCTGTTCGTGGACGAGAAGGGCGGCCCGGTGCGCATCGACAAGGCGTTCTCCTGGGAGCATCCGCTGGCGGTGCACGGCCTGATGCACAACGTCATCACCAACGCCTGGCGCGGCGATCCCTACAGCATCGACACCCTGCTGATCTTCATGTCGAACATGGCGTGGAACTCCACCATGAACACCGTCTCGGTGCGCGACATGCTCAACGATAAGCGCGAGGATGGCGAGTACAAGATCCCCTTCCTGATCGTGTGCGACGCATTCCACTCGGAAATGACCGCCTTCGCCGACCTGGTGTTGCCGGATACCACCTACCTGGAGCGTCACGACGTGATGTCCATCCTCGACCGCCCGATTTCCGAATTCGATGGCCCGGTGGACGCGGTACGCATCCCGATCGTCGCGCCCAAAGGCGACTGCAAGCCGTTCCAGGAGGTGCTGATCGAGCTGGGCGCGCGCCTGAAACTGCCGGCCTTCACCCACAAGGACGGTGCGCGCAAGTACCGCGACTATCCCGACTTCATCGTCAACTACGAGACCGAACCCGGCTCCGGCATCGGCTTCCTTTCCGGCTGGCGCGGCAAGGGCGGCGAAAAAACCATGCGCGGCGAACCCAATCCGCGCCAGTGGGAGATGTATGCCCAGAATGGAGGATTTTTCCACCACGAACTGCCGCGCTCCTACCAGTACATGCGCAACTGGAACCAGGGCTACCTGGAATGGGCGCAGCGCAACCGCATCACGCGCTACGCCGAGCCGATCTCGATCCACATCTATTCGGAAGTGCTGCAGAAGTTCCGCCTTGCCGCGCAGGGCAAAACGGACGGGCGCCAACCGCCGCAACACCTGAAAAAACGCATCGAAACCTATTTCGATCCGCTGCCGTTCTATTACGAGACGCTCGAAACCCAGCTTTCCGACACCCGGAAATACCCGCTCAACGCCATCACCCAGCGGCCGATGGCGATGTACCACTCGTGGGATTCGCAGAACGCCTGGCTGCGCCAGATCCACGCCCACAACTTCCTCTTCGTCAACCCGAAAACCGCCGCAGCGCAAGGCATCGCCGACGGCGGCTGGATGTGGGCCGAATCCATGCACGGCAAGGTGCGCTGCATGTGCCGCTTCTCCGAGGCGGTGGAGCCGGGCACGGTGTGGACCTGGAACGCCATCGGCAAGGCTGCCGGCGCGTGGGGGCTGGATGCCGATGCCAACGAGGCGCAAAAAGGCTTCCTGCTCAACCACCTGATCGGCGAAGAACTGCCGGCCCACGATGCCGGCGCCCACCTCTCCAATTCGGACCCGATCACCGGGCAGGCCGGCTGGTTCGACGTGCGGGTGCGCATCTACCCGGCGGGCGCGGACGAACCGCAGCACACCTCGCCGCAATTCGAACCCCTCAAGCCGGTGCCGGGGATGGCGCAGAAAAGGCCGAACTGGTTTGCCTTCTTTGCCGGAAAAGGAGAATGGAAATGACCCAGCTCGCCCTCGTCATCGACCTTAACGTGTGCGTCGGCTGCCATGCCTGCGTCACCAACTGCAAGGAATGGAACACCTCCGGCATGGCCGGGCCGCTGTCCGACTTCAACCCCTATGGCGCGGAGCCGACCGGCACGTTCCTCAACCGGGTGCAGACCTTCGAGGTGGGAACCTTCCCCAACACCGAAACGGTGCATTTCCCCAAATCCTGCCTGCATTGCGAAGAGCCGCCGTGCGTGCCGGTGTGCCCGACCGGCGCATCCTACAAGCGCAAGGAGGACGGCATCGTGCTGGTGGACTACGACAAGTGCATCGGCTGCAAATATTGCTCCTGGGCATGCCCTTACGGCGTGCGCGAAATCGACGAGAAGCAGAAGGTGATGAAGAAGTGCACCTTGTGCGTGGATCGCATTTACGACATGGGATTGCCGGAAAAGGAACGCAAGCCCGCCTGCGTGCTCGCCTGCCCGACCAGCGCGCGCCTGTTCGGCGACGTGCACGATCCGGAGTCGGCCGTTTCGGTTGCAATCCGCGATAGCAGCGGCTACCCGCTCATGCCGGAATGGGGCACCAAGCCGTCCAACCACTACCTGCCGCGACGCAAGACACAGCTGCGTATCCACGACGACGAACTGGTGCGCGCCGACAACCCGCTCAAGAAAGAGCGCCTGCTGCCCAAGCCGGACAAGAGCGAGCCGTCGCTGGACGATGTGACGTCTTGGTAAAAAACACTGTTAACCACGGGGCACACGGGGAGCACGGGGAAAATCAATTCAAGTATTTATGTCTGGCACATTTGGGCAAATGAATTGCAACCCAAAGTTCTTGCCTTCCCCGTGTGCCCCGTGCACCCCGTGGTTAAATTGCCGTTTTGGAATAATTGAAAGAATGGAGTATTAGATCGTGCATCCTGCTTTTTCCGTAATTTTTCTCACCACCCTGATCGGCGTCGGCCAGGGCTTGTTCCTGGCACTGTACACCGGCCAGGTCTATGCGCTGTTCCACGTGCTTTCAGCAGAGGGAGACCGCCAGTTCTATGCCGTGGGCAGCCTGATCGCGCTGGCATTCCTGATCGCGGGCCTGGTTTCTTCGTTCTTCCATCTCGGCCACCCCGAGCGCGCCTGGCGCTCTGCCGCGCAGTGGCGTACTTCCTGGCTGTCGCGCGAAGTGATCGTGCTGCCGGCGTTCATGGCCTGCGTGTTCGGTTACGGCGTCGCGCATTATTTCGGCTGGAATGTTCCGCTTTTCACGCTGGGCGAAACCTTGCAGGTCGACTTGATCATGCTGATCGGTGCCGCCGGCACGCTGTTGTGCTTCGCGCTGTTCGTCAGCACCGGCATGATCTACGCCTGCCTGCGTTTCCTGCAGGAATGGCATACCCCGCTCACGGTGAGCAACTTCATCCTGCTCGGCGGCGCA
Organism: Sulfuricella sp.; assembly: GCA_028714955.1. GTDB lineage: Bacteria > Pseudomonadota > Gammaproteobacteria > Burkholderiales > Sulfuricellaceae > Sulfurimicrobium. The sequence continues at coordinate 56,508 of JAQTLK010000007.1, read as the reverse complement.
TCCGGCTTCGCCCTGGCCGCCGCCTTCGCCGCGCTCGCCGCGCCGGCATTGACCGGTTTTTACGGCAAGTGGGCGCTCATCATCACCGTGCTCGCCTTCATCTCGCGCACGGCGTCGCTGGTGCGAAACCACAAGCTCAAGCCGAAATCCACCCTGCAAAGCGCCATCGGCGTGCGCCACAAGGTGATCGCGCAAAAGTCGCAGGGCTTCATGGGCGGCTCGTTCAACACGCGCGAGTTTTTCCACGGCAAATCTGCCAGCGCGTTGCGTTCGGTAAAATGGCTATTTATTGCACTGACTTTCGCTTTGCCGTTCGTGCTGCTTGCCTGGGGCTTGTCGGACAACACCGCCAGCCTGCTGTTGCTGGCATTTCTCGTGCAATACGCGGGGCTGATCGCCGAACGCTGGTTCTTCTTCGCCCAGGCCAACCACCCGCAAAACCTGTATTACCAGACGATTTCCTAACCTAACGGTCATGAGGCAGCGCCGCACCAAATCATGAAACAGTGCTGCTGCGCCATGACCGTTTCCCTCATCCCTGCCGGGATTGGAGGCAAAGCCGCTCACCGGCGAGAAGGGGGACGAGGTCTCGCTGCGCGAGTATTCACGTCAAGCGGGGGCGGGATGCAAATACCATGTTGATTGAATGGGTTGCATAAAAACCGGAATTTGTTATATTAGCAATCCCTAACGATCATGGCGATTTGCCGTGATCGTTTCCCTCACCCCCCTGCCCTCTCCCAAAGGGCGAGGGGGACAAGGTAACGCTTCGCGTTGTTTTACGTTAAGTTACCCCTGATTTAACGCAAGGAGAAATGATGTTCGGCATTCGGGAAATCGACATTAGCGGTCTGGAAAAAATGCGCTCGGAAGGCACGATCAAACTGATCGATGTCCGCTCGGAAGGCGAAGTGGCGCGCGGTTACATTGCCGGCGCCGAACATATTCCGATGCATCTCATTCCCCTGAAAGTCAATGAACTGTGCGCGGACACGCCCACCGTGTTTTACTGCCAGAGCGGCGCGCGATCCGGCCAGGTCACGGCCTTCCTGTCGCAACAAGGATTCCGCAACGTGATGAACCTGCAAGGCGGCATCCTGGCGTGGGTGCGCGCCGGCCAAATGCTGGCCACCCCCGGCTTAAATTTCAGCTTGCAATAATTCCGTAACTCATCTATAAATAATCCCCTTTTTCGTTTGCTTTAATTAACCTGCTGAGGAGAGAACCATATGAATGCTGATAAAGAACTGGATGCACGCGGCCTGAACTGCCCCCTGCCAATTTTGCGCGCCAAGAAAGCCCTGGCCGAAATCGGTTCCGGTCAAGTACTGAAGATCCTCTCCACCGATCCGGGTTCCGTAAAGGACTTCCAGGCCTTTGCCAAACAGACCGGCAATGAACTGATGTCTTCCACTGAGGCCGGCGGCGAATACACCTTCTTCATGAAGAAGAAATAATAAAATCTGCCGTCACGGAAACAAGCATCCGCTAACACACAAATGAGGGGCTTAAGAGATGGATGACCAAAAAAAATTAACGATTATCGCCACCAAGGGGACACTGGACTGGGCCTACCCGCCCTTCATTCTGGCTTCCACCGCAGCGGCGCTGGGCTACGAAGTGACCATGTTCTTCACATTCTACGGCCTGCAATGTTTGCGCAAGGACCTGTCCTGCCTCAAGGTCAGTCCGCTCGGCAACCCTGGCATGCCCATGAAGATGCCGTTTGGCCCCCAATGGTTCAAGGACATCAACTGGAACATTCCCAATATTCTTCAGGCCAACATCCCCTGGTATGAAGATATTGCCACAGCGCTGATGAAAAAAACCATCGCCAACAACGGCGTGGCGACCATCGCGGAATTGCGCGAACTGTGCCAGGAAGCCGAAGTCAAGCTCCTGGCCTGCCAGATGACGGTCGAGCTGTTCGGCTTCTCGCACAGCGACTTCATCGATGGCCTCGAATATGTCGGTGCCGCCACTTACTTCGAGTATGGTGGCGAAGCGGATATCAGCCTCTACATCTGACGAGCGGATGACGGAAAAACCGGCCTCGCGCCGGTTTTTTTTCGCCTTCCACTTCCACGCTCAGGAAGCACCGATCAGTTCAAAGCACACCCGCCCCGGCCGGTTACTGGTCAGGGCAAGCTGATAGCCGGCCTGGCGCGCCAAGCGCCCGGCCTGGTAAAGACCGATTCCCAGCCCGCTGTCCGACTGCACCGGAGAGCCCAGCAACCGGGCCGCCAGAACCTCGTCCAGCGCGCTGCCATCGTCGCACACGGTCAGCCGCCCTCCGCCTTCGCAGGAGAATCCCACGCGGATCACCAGGTCGCGTTCCACCTTGCGCTTCACCAGGGCATTCTGCAGCAGATTGTCCGCCGCGCTGTCGAACAATTCGCCGGGGATATGGATATGCTTTCCTGCGGACATGTCGTAAGCGCCAAATTCGATTCGCTCCTGGGCATAGCGTTGCTGCAGCGCCTCCCACCATGATCGCGCGGAAATACGTTCCACCGCTTCGGCCGCATTCGCCTTGGGCGACTTGAGTTTGTCCAGCGTCAGTTGCAGGCGCTGCACGATCTGCGGCAATTGCCGCTGCATCAGGGCCTGCAGCGCCTGGGCCTGAGCCGGGTCGCTGCTCTCCACCGCGGCGCAAAGGGTTTTCAGCGATTGCAACAGGTTTTTTACATCATGGGTAAGGCGGGCGCCGGTTTCAAAAATCGCCTGCATATAAGCATTGTATTTCTGTTCCTGTTCGCGCTGCTTGGCCTGGTAGAAATACCCCAGCAACTGGGTCAGCAACTTGATATGCAGGATTAGCGCCGGGCTCAATGACCAGCGCGTATAAAGCACCAGATTGACGCGGTGAAAGGTAAACTCGACCGAATATTTCGAGACTGCGCCGAACACTCCGCCACCGCTCGGGGTCTGCCACTTCCCGCCCGTCACCCAGGGCAGGGCGGCAATATCATCGAACGCCAGGCGCAGAAATTCCTGCGCATCGCGCTCCTGCTCCGCCAGCGTCGCAAGATTGCGCAGCCAGCGCTCAAACGGCAAGCCGACGCTCAGCAAATAACGCGACATCAACTGCCCACCGCCAGCAAACCCGCCATGCGGATTCCACAACCAGCTCAGGGCAAACAAGGCGCCGGCGATCACCACCAGGGTCTGCGCCAGCGCCATGGGGTAATTGCTCTGGCTGATCATTTTAACCGCGAAGCTGCCCAATACCAGCACCACCACCAGCAGGAACAGCATCAGGCTGTAAAAGAAGTCCACGGCGTAAAAGGGCCTGGCCTGCGGTTTCCCCCACGGCAAGACGGCGATCAGTACGGGCAATACGAGCAGGCCGTAGCGCACCATCAGGTTCAAGGCGGGATTGCCCCGCACATCGGCAAACAGGTGCGGCACCACCCCCAACAGCAGCATGGCCAGCAGATACAGCAAGGCGAGCAGATGCCCCAGGCGCTGGCGGCGCCCGCTCATGCCCGCCACGTCGCCGCCTACCAGGCCAACCAGCACCCCCAGCCACAGGGCGGGCGTCCACCAGTTGTTCCACAGCAGGAGCAAGGCGCCGCCACCCAGCAGCAGCCATGCCAGGTGCCAATGACCAAGCTCGCGCTCGCCGCGCCACAGCGGCTGCCACAGGAGAAAAATACCGACATGCACCAGCAAGGCGGAACTTGACCACCAGCCATCCACGCCCCAGGCGAGCGCGAAATGGAGCGACAGCAACATGCCGGCCAGCAGCCAGTGCGGGCGGCCAACGATGAGCTGTTGCGCGTTGATGGAAAGTTTGCCGTTCATGAGCGACCCTTCGGCGAGATGTTTCGGACGTGCGGCTGGCGCGGATGAGCGCATTCTATCATTCGAAGCATTTCGTCCGCACACACCCGCTTGTCGCCCATGGCAACGACGACATTTCGACACTGGCGTCAAAATCATGGCACGCAAATATCCAGCTTCAAGGCAATAGCGTTGCGCCAAACCAGCGATTAACGTGGCATGAAAAATGCTATAAACTAGGCAACAATTCGCTAACCCAAGGAAGTGACACAAAATGAAAAATCAACAAGGCGGCTTCACCCTGATCGAAATCGCCATCGTGCTGGTTATTATCGGCCTGTTGCTGGGTGGTGTTCTCAAAGGACAGGAGTTGATAACCAGCGCCCGGGTAAGGAACATGATCTCCCAGCAGGATGGAATCAAGGCAGCTTACTTTGGCTTTCTGGATCGTTATCGCGCACTTCCCGGTGATTACTCAGCTGCTGTTGGCAACATCAAGGATGTCACCAAGGCGGGAGATGGCAACGGCCAAATCGAACTCGCCAATGCCGCAGGCGTTGCCGAATACATCCTAGTATGGAATCATCTGAGCAAAGCCGGCTTCATCAATGGCAGCTATGAGTACGACGATGGTACTGTAAAAGATGCCACTACCCCAAAAAACCCTTATGCCGGTTACCTGCAACTTATCTACGATAACAATTATGGGGAAAAACCAAATGATGCAGCGACCCCAAAGCGCCACAATCTGAAAACAGGCAATCAGGTACCTGTGAATATTCTGGCAGAAGTGGACCGCAAAATTGACGATGGCAACCCTTATACCGGCGCCTTCCAGTTTTCGACCTATGCGGGCCCAGGCGGGGCTAAGCCAGATCCAGCCAAGTGCGTTACTGGGAGCGGAGCTACCGCCACCTGGAACGTTACGGGAGAAGAGAATAACTGTGGTGGTGCAAGCATCTTCTAAAATCATTTCACGCTTTTCGACCAAGCCCGCCTCGCGCGGGCTTTTTGCCGCCGCTACCCCTGCATCAGCTTCACTTCCGCCAGCGCCAGGTTCTCCGCCGCCCCCAGCAGCACCACCACATCCCCCGCCATCAGCTTCATTTCCGGCGCAGGCTCCAGGCCGCGAATGCCCCTTCTGCGGATTGCGGTGACTTCCACCAGCAGGCTGTCCAGTTCGAGTTCAGCCAGCGTCCTGCCGATCGCCGCAGCCTTGTCTCCCAGCGCTATCGAGGCAAGGCGGGGCTGTTCGTGCTCCGCCAGGCCGTTTTCCGCCTCACCGCGGAAAACGCCGCGGAACAGCCCATAGCGTTGCATGCGCACTTCGCGGATGCGCCGAAGCACGTGCGCCAGCGGCACGCCGAGCAGCATAAGGGCATGGGAAGCGAGCATCAGCGAGCCTTCCAGCACTTCCGGCACCACTTCGGCCGCACCTGCCTGCTGCAGCTTGTCCAGGTCGGCATCATCGAGCGTGCGCACCACTATCGGCAGATCGGGGCGCAATTCCTGCACCAGATTCAACACCTTGAGGGCTGAGACCGTATCCGCATAGGAAACCACCACCGCCCGCGCGCGTTGCAGGCCTGCCGCCAGCAGCACCTCGCGCCGGCTGGCGTCGCCATATACCACGTTTTCCCCGGCTGCCGCGGCCGCGCGCACGCGCTGCGGGTCGAGGTCAAGGGCGAAAAAGGGGATGTCTTCCAGCGCCAGAAACCGCGCCAGATGCTGTCCGCTGCGGCCATAGCCGCAAACGATCACGTGACCTTCCGTGCCGGCGCTCTTGACCACGATCTCATGCAGCGCCAGGGCGCGGTAATTCCAGTCGTTGCGATACAGGCGCGCCACGATCGCGCCGCTATGGTGCACCACCAGCGGCGCGGCCAGCATGGAGAGCAGCATCGCGGCCAGCACAGTCTGCGCCACGGGAAGGGGCAGAAGGCCCCCGCTGTTGGCGAGTGTCAGCAGGACGAAGCCAAATTCGCCGGCCTGGGCGAGGAACAGGCCGGAACGCAGCGATACGCTGGTGTCATAGCGGAAAAGGCGGCTCAGCAGGGCGACGATCAGCATCTTGCCCAACACCAGAAGCAGCGATGCGAGGAAGACCCAGCCCAGGTTAGCCGCCACCGTCCGGAGGTCCAGCAGCATGCCGACGGTAACAAAGAACAGCCCCAGCAGGACATCACGGAAAGGCTGGATATTGGCCTCGACCTGGTAGCGGTATTCCGTTTCTGAAATCAGCATGCCCGCCAGGAATGCGCCCAGCGCCAGGGAAAGTCCGGCCAGCCCGGTGAGAAAAGCCAGTCCGAGGGTTACCAGCAACACGTTGAGCATGAACAGCTCGGGCGACTTGTGCCGCGCCACCCAATGAAACCAGGGGCGCATCAGACGCTGCCCCAAATAAAGCAGGCCAAGCAGCAGCACGGCCGCCTTGAGAAATGCCGCGCCCACCGCGCCAAGCAGGTCTCCGCCACCGACGGACAGGGCGGGAATCAGGATCAGCAGCGGCACCACCGCCAGGTCCTGGAACAGCAGCACGCCGATCACCAGCCGTCCGTGGCGTGACTGGAGTTCGAGCCGTTCCGCCATCATCTTGCTGACGATGGCCGTGGAAGACATGGCCAGCACGCCGCCCAATGCCACGCCGGACTGCCATGAAAGCCCCAGCAACAGGCTTCCCGCCAGCACCAGCAGCAGCGTGACCACCACTTGCGCGCCACCCAGCCCGAACACCACGCCACGCATGGCTTTCAACTGCGGCATGCTGAACTCGAGACCGATGCTGAACATCAGGAACACCACGCCGAATTCGGCGAGGCTGCGGGTTTCGCCACTGTCGGCGATCCAGCCCAGCGCATGGGGGCCGGCGAGCATGCCGATCAGCAGATAGGCCAGCAGGGACGGCAATCGCAGGCTGCGGAACAGCGCCACCGCAAAGACTGCGGCGCCGAGCAGCACCAGTACGGCCTGAAGTGTGGTGGAAGCATCGTGCGGCATGAAGCTGTAAATCCCAGGAAACCGGCACGGCTTTATCGCCTGTGCGTTCGGCCTTATACTATCACGACTTAATTTACCTGCCGGCGAGTCAGTCTCGCCGGCCAATCCGATGCCGACACCCGAAAAAACCCTGGAACTTGCCCGTCAGGTCCTGAGCATCGAAGCCGATGCCATCCGTGCCCTGAGCGCGCGCCTGGACCATCATTTCGTCCACGCGGTGGAACTTTGCCTGGCCTGCGGCGGGCGCATCATCGTCAGCGGCATGGGCAAGTCCGGCCACATCGCGGGCAAGATCGCCTCCACCCTGGCCAGCACCGGCACGCCGTCCTTCTTCGTCCACCCCGGCGAGGCCAGCCACGGCGACCTGGGCATGATCACGCCGCAGGACGTGGTGATCGCCCTGTCCAATTCCGGCGAAAGCCCGGAACTGGTCGCCATCGTGCCGCTCATCAAGCGCCTGGGCGCCAAGCTGATCGCCATGACCGGCAATCCGCTGTCGACCATGGCGCGGGAAGCCGATCTTCACCTCGACGCCAGCGTGACTCAGGAAGCCTGCCCGCTGGGACTGGCGCCGACCGCCAGCACCACCGTGGCGCTGGCGCTGGGAGACGCCCTGGCAGTGGCGCTACTGGATGCGCGCGGTTTCGGCAGGGACGATTTCGCCCGCTCCCACCCCGGCGGAGCGCTCGGCCGCCGCTTGCTGGTGCATGTGCGGGACGTGATGCATCAGGGCGATGCCTTGCCCAGAGTGCGTGAGGATGCCAGCCTGAGCGCGGCGCTTCTGGAAATGACCGAGAAGGGGCTGGGCATGACCGCGGTGGTAGATGACCAGGAACATATCCTGGGCCTGTTCACCGACGGTGACCTGCGCCGTCACCTGGATTCCCCGCTGGATATCCGCACTACGCCCATCCGCGAGATCATGACGCTCAATCCGCTTACCATCGCTCCGGAACGCCTGGCTGCGGAAGCGGTGCAATTCATGGAGCAACGCAAGATCAACGGGCTGCTGGTGGCGGATGACACAGGCCGCCTGCTGGGCGCATTCAACATGCACGACCTGCTGCGCGCGGGCGTGGTTTAAGGAAAGGCCATGCAAGCCGTACACGACCTGGCGCGCAACATCAAATTACTGATTTTCGACGTGGACGGGGTGCTTACCGATGGCAGCCTTTATCTCGGCGACGATGGCCAGGAATACAAGGCATTCAATTCGCTCGACGGCCACGGCATGAAGATGCTGAAGAATTCCGGCGTGGAACTGGCCATCATCACCGGACGCACCTCGAAGGTCGTGATCCATCGCGCCCACAACCTCGGCATCGCCCATCTTTACCAGGGCGTCCACGACAAGCTCCAGGTTTTTCACGAACTCGCGGAGAAGCTCGGCATCCACCTTGCGCAATGCGCTTTCATGGGCGATGACGTGATCGACCTCCCCGTCATGCGCCGCTGCGGCCTCGCCCTGACCGTGCCACAGGCGCCGGAACTGGTGCAGCGGCACGCCCATCATGTCACGCGGCGCGAAGGCGGACGCGGCGCGGCGCGCGAAGCCTGCGAACTCATCATGCAGGCGCAGAATACGCTGGAGGCCCAGTTATCCGTCTATCTCAAATGAGCGACCGCCTCGCGCTCTGGTTCCCTCTCGGGATCATGATTCTGCTCGCCCTGCTTACCTTCTGGCTTGATCGCACGGTACAGGAGCCGCTGTTCAAGCGGGACGGCAGCGCGCGTCACGACCCCGATTACTGGGTGGAAAATTTTGTCGCCAGGCGCCTGGGCAAGGACGGCCTGCCGCTGCACATGCTGGCGGCTGTCAAAATGGAGCATTTCCCTGACGACGACAGCACCCGGCTGACGCGCCCCAATTTCACCGCCATCGATCTGGCGCGCGTGCCGACGCATATCGCGGCCCAGAGCGGCCTGGTTTCCAGCAACGGCAAGGAGGTTTACTTTAGCCACAGCGTAAAGGTGAAGAAGGACGCCGGCGCGGAGAAAGACTGGTTGACGATCGACACCGAGTACCTGCATATTACCCCCGACCTGGATATTGCCCGCACCGACCGTGCCGTCACCATCAGAACACCCGCTGCCGTCATCACCGCCATCGGAATGGAACTCAACAACCGCACCCACCTGGTAAAACTGCTTTCCCGCGTGAAAGGGCATTATGAAAAAACAAAACGCTAACAAGCTGCTCTGCCTCCTGCTCGTCCTGCTGGCGCCCGCCACCGCCCTTGCGGAACTGGCGGACCGCGACAAGCCGATCAACCTGGAAGCCGACACAGTCACCGTGGACGATGCCACGAAAATCAGCACCTATCTGGGCAACGTCCAGCTCACCCAGGGCACGCTGCTGATCCGTGCCGACAAGCTGGTGGTAACGGAAGACGCCTCCGGCCTGCAGCACGCAACCGCCTACGGCAATCCGGCCAGTTTCAGGCAGAAGCGCGAAGGGCTCGACGAATATGTCGAAGGTTCCGGACAACGCATCGAATACGACGGCAAGAACGACAAGGTCGAGCTCTTTGCCCAGGCCCGCATGAAGCGCGGACAGGATGAAGTGCGCGGCAATTACATTTCCTATGACGCCAAAACCGAGTTCTTCCAGGCCCTCGGTGGCGGCAAGGAAGCCGCGGCACCTGGCAAGGAAAGGGGCAGGGTACATGCCGTAATCCAGCCGAAACCAAAGCCGGGCAACAGCACTCCCGCACCGGCCCCGGTTCCGCTCAAGGGGGCGGAAGGCATCGCCCGGCCGCGAGCCGAATGATGAGCGAACTCGTCGTCAGCGGCCTGAAGAAGCGCTACAAATCGCGCACCGTTGTCAAGGACGTGTCGCTGCGCGTCACCAGCGGCGAGGTGGTAGGCCTGCTCGGGCCGAACGGCGCGGGCAAAACCACCAGTTTCTACATGATGGTGGGACTGGTGCCGCTCGACGGCGGCAGCATTCGTCTCGACGGCCAGGAATTGAGCCGCATGCCGATCCATCGCCGCGCGCGCCTGGGATTGAGTTACCTGCCGCAGGAAGCGTCGATTTTCCGCAAGCTCACGGTAGCGGAAAACGTCAGCGCCATCCTCGAATTGCGCGATCTCAGCACAGACCAGGTGGAGCTGCAAACCAATGAATTGCTGCATGAACTGCACGTCCATCACCTGCGCGACAACCCGGCATTGAGCCTGTCCGGCGGCGAGCGCCGGCGCGTGGAGATCGCCCGCGCGCTGGCCTCGAATCCGCGCTTTATCCTGCTCGACGAACCTTTCGCCGGGGTGGACCCGATCGCGGTGCTGGAAATCCAGAAAATCATCCGTTTCCTCAGCGAGCGCGACATCGGCGTCCTCATTACCGACCATAACGTGCGCGAAACCCTGGGCATTTGCGATCACGCCTATATCATCAACGATGGCCTGGTGCTGGCCAGCGGCAAACCGGATGAAATCGTTTATAATGAAGCCGTGAGAAAAGTTTATCTCGGCGAGCATTTCCGCCTATGACGCGGCCTGGAATCCTCGCCCCGGGACCCGGCACTTCCCCATGAAACACGGCCTTCAACTCAAACTCTCCCAACACCTTGCGCTAACGCCGCAGTTGCAGCAGTCGATCCGATTGCTGCAGTTGTCGACGCTGGACCTCAATCAGGAACTGGAACAGTTCATCGAGAACAACCCCTTGCTGGAGCGCGTCGAGCCCAATCAGGATGAGGTCGCACCGGCCGAAACCGGGACGTACCCCGGGGAAGGGGAGGCGGCGACATCGGCCGAGACAACGCCGGCGGAAGAATCGAGCGGAGAATCCAGCGGCAGCGAGGACATCTGGGACGAGGCCACGCCATCCCACGCCGCCCGCGACGACAACGACGAACCGGACTTCCCGCAGCAGGATGCCAAGGAGGTCAGCCTGCGCGAGCACCTCAACTGGCAGCTCAACCTGACGCAACTCTCGCTACGCGACAGGACCATGGTCGCGCTGATGATCGACGCCCTCAACGATGACGGCTACCTCACCCAAAGCCTGGATGAAATCGCCGCCATGCTGCCGCCCGAACTGGAAATCGACCCGCTGGAGCTCGACACCGCGCTGAAATATCTGCAGAATCTCGATCCCATCGGCGTCGGAGCGCGCAATCTGGGCGAATGCCTGGCGCTGCAACTGGAGGCCATGCCGAGCGACACGCCGTACCGCACGGCGGCCCTGCAAATTGCCCGCCAGCATCTGGAACTGTTGGGCAGCCGCGATTACAACAAGCTGAAAAAACTGCTGCAGTGCGACGACGAAGCCCTGCGCGGCGCGCAAAGCCTGATCACGCACCTCAACCCCCGCCCCGGCAGCGCATTTTCGGCATCGGATACGCGCTATGTCGTGGCGGACGTGATCGTGAAAAAGATCAAGGGCACCTGGGTCGCCAGCCTGAACCGTGAAGCCATGCCGAAGCTGCGCGTCAACCGCATGTACGCCGACATCCTGAGCCGCAACCGCGAAAGCGGTGGACAGCAGTTGGCTAGCCAGTTGCAGGAAGCGCGCTGGATGGTAAAAAACATCCAGCAGCGCTTCGACACCATCCTGCGCGTATCGCAAGCCATCGTGGACCGCCAGCGGCGTTTCTTCGAGCACGGCGAGGTCGCCATGCGGCCATTGGTGCTGCGCGAGATCGCGGATGAGATCGGCTTGCACGAATCAACGGTATCCCGTGTCACCACGCAGAAGTACATGCTCACCCCGCGCGGCATTTTTGAATTAAAATACTTTTTCGGCAGCCATGTGGCCACCGAAACCGGCGGCGCCTGTTCGGCGACCGCCATCCGCGCCCTGATCCGGCAACTGGTCGGCGCGGAAGACAGCAAAAAACCACTGAGTGACACGCAAATTACTGAAATTCTGGCGCAGCAGGGCATTGTGGTTGCTCGCCGCACCGTGGCCAAATATCGCGAGGCAATGCAAATCCCCGCGGTAACCCTTCGCAAGTCCCTTTAAATCACAAGGAGTAAAAAAACCATGAACCTGAACATCACCGGCCACCATATTGAAGTCACTCCCGCCATCCGCGACTACGTTACCTCCAAGCTGGACAGGATCACCCGTCATTTTGAACAGGTCATCGACGTCAAGGTGATCCTGACAGTCGAGAAACTCAAGCAAAAAGCGGAAGTTACCGTCCACCTGCGCGGCAACGACATCCATGTCGAAACCGACGATACCGACATGTACGCCGCCATTGACGCACTGGCCGACAAGCTCGACCGTCAGATTCTCAAGCACAAGGAAAAAAACAGCGAGCACCACAACAACCTGAAACACCAGACCGAGAGCGAAGCGTAACCCGCTCGCATTGACATCCAGGGCCGCGCCTATGGAGCTCATCGCCAACATTCTCCCGCCCGGCAACGTCATCGCCGAACTCGATGCCGCAAGCAAAAAACGGGCTTTCGAACAAATCGGCCAACTCCTGGAAGAACAGCTCCACCTGGGCAAGGGCAGGATTTTCGACAGTCTGTTCGCGCGGGAAAAGCTCGGCTCCACCGCTCTCGGCCACGGCGTGGCAATTCCTCATGGCCGCATCAAGGGGCTGAAAGATACAGTCGGCGTGTTTGCACGCCTGAAGCAGCCAATCCCCTTCGACGCCCCCGACAATGAGCCGGTTTCGCTGATGTTCGTGCTGCTGGTGCCGGAACAGGCCACCGACCTGCACCTGCAGATTCTCGGCGAACTGGCGCACATGTTCAGCGACCGCCATTTGCGCGAGCAGCTCAACGCCAGCCGCGAGGGCGAAACCTTGCACCGGCTCCTCATCAATTGGGCACCCCATGCCGCAAATAAGCGTTAATCAGTTATTCGCGGACAAGTGCGAAAAGCTTGGCCTGACCTGGGTTGCCGGCAAGTCGGGCGGCGCCAAGCTGCTCACCAGCGACACGGTACAGAAGCTTTCCCTCGCGCTGATCGGTTATCTCAATTTCGTCCATCCCAACCGCGTCCAGGTGCTGGGCTGCGCGGAAATGGACTATCTGCGCAGCCTGGCGCCAGAGCAGCTCGGCCAGACGGTCAACAAGTTATTCAGCACCGAACTGGCTGCGATCATCGTCGCCAATGACGAACAGGTGCCAACTGAACTGAAGGAAGCCGCGGACCGCACCCAGACACCGCTTTTCACTTCACCGCAACCCAGCCCCGACCTGATGAGCGTGTTGCGCCACTACCTGGCACAGGTACTGGCCGAATCAACGGTGCGCCACGGCGTGTTCATGGAGGTGCAGGGCATGGGCGTGATGATTACCGGCGACAGCGCGGTAGGCAAGAGCGAGCTCGCCCTGGAACTGATCACGCGCGGCCACCGCTTGGTAGCGGACGACGTGGTGGAGTTCTACCAGGTCGCACCGGACACCCTGGAAGGGCGTTGCCCGGCGATGCTGCAGGATTTTCTCGAAGTGCGCGGACTGGGCGTGCTCAACATCCGCGCCCTGTTCGGCGAAACGGCAGTAAAGCTGAAGAAGAATCTCAAGCTCATCGTCCACCTCGAGCAGCTTACCGATAAGACCATGAGCCGGGACCGTCTGCAAATCGATGCCTACACCCAGAAAATCCTCGATATCGTCATTCCGGAAGTGCGCATTCCGGTAGCGGCTGGCCGCAACATCGCGGTATTGGTGGAAGTGGCGGTGCGCAACCACATTCTTCAATTGCGCGGCATCTACAGCACGCGGCAGTTCATCGAACGCCACGAAAGCATGATGGCCCAAGACCAATTGGCCGAGCCTTGATGTGATGCAATTGATCCTCGTCAGCGGCCTGTCCGGATCGGGAAAAAGTATCGCGCTCAACGTGCTGGAAGACAGCGGCTATTTTTGCATCGACAACCTGCCGCTTCCGCTTCTCACAGAAACCGCCCGCTATCTGGCCGGCAGCGGTCACCAGCGCGCCGCCATCAGCGTGGATGGGCGCAGCAGCAGCGACCTGAAGCAGCTTCCCCGTGGCATCGACGAATTGCGGGGGCAAGGAATCGACGTGCGCGTCCTGTTCCTGGAGGCCAAGACCGACGAACTGGTCAAACGTTTCAGCGAAACCCGCCGCCGTCACCCGCTCAGCGACGAGCAGCGCACCTTGCCAGAATGCATCCAGCTTGAGCGCGAACGCCTCGAAGCGGTAAGCGACCTCGGCCACCGCATGGATACCAGCGAGACTTCACCCAATACCCTGCGCGCCTGGGTCAAGGACTTCATCGCCCTGGACCGCTCGCGCCTGACCTTGCTGTTTCAGTCCTTCGGCTTCAAGCATGGCATACCCCTCGATGCCGACTTTGTCTTCGACGTGCGCTGCCTGCCCAACCCGCACTACGACCCGGTGCTGCGGCCGCTGACAGGAAGAGATGCGGCGGTAATCGCCTTTCTGCAAAGAGACCCCGGCGTACAGAAAATGCTCGGCGACATCAGCCGGTTCGTGGCCGACTGGCTACCGTGCTTCATTCGCGACAACCGCAATTATCTTACGGTCGCGCTGGGCTGCACGGGCGGGCAGCACCGTTCGGTATTCTTTGCGGAAACCCTTGCCGCGCAGTTCGGTAGTGAATATCAGGTCCTGCTCAGGCACCGTGAACTCGCATGAACGAACATTTAAAGCCCGGCGACTGGCTTGTCGCGTTAGGCGGATTGACCTTGGTGGCAGGCCTGTTCCTGATGTTATGGGGCCATGCCGCGGGAACGACCCTGATCATCCGCAGCGGCGGCAAGATCGTGGCGCAATCCGACCTGGCGCGGAATCGCGACTTTGAAATAAAGGGCCCGCTCGGCATTACCGTGGTAAGCGTGGTGAACCGCCGCGTCCGCATCGCCAGAGACCCCAGCCCACGCCAATACTGCGTCAAGCAGGGCTGGCTGTCGCATGCCGGAGAAGCCGCATTGTGCCTGCCCAACCAGGTCAGCGTGGAACTGGCTGGAGCGATCAAGCGCTATGACTCCCTCAGTTATTAACTTGCCCGCCACTGCCGACGACCAGCGCATCGCGCGACTGGCCGCCTTCGCCATCGGTTTGTCGCTGGTAGAGGCGGCGCTGCCGTCCCCCCTGCCCGGCATCAAGCCCGGCCTGGCCAATATCGTCACCTTGCTGGTGTTGCAGCGCTTCGGCTGGCGCGCTGCAGCCTGGGTTTCATTGTTGCGCGTGGTCGCGGGCAGCCTGCTCCTCGGCACCTTCCTTACGCCTGGTTTCGTGATGAGCTTCAGCGGCGCGCTGCTCAGTCTGGGTGTTTTGGCCCTGGCCTGCAAATTACCTTCGAACTGGTTCGGCGCGGTCAGCCACAGCATCCTCGCCGCTTTTGCCCACATCGCCGCACAATTGGCGGTGGTTTATTTCTGGCTCATTCCCCACGCCGGCGTGCTTTATCTTGCCCCTGTTTTCGCTGCGGCAGCACTCGTTTTCGGCATCGTCAACGGCCTGGTTGCCTCTCGCCTGCTCGGGGAAGCTTCCTTGAAAACGCTGCCAGCAGCATGAACACATTCTGGCCGATCCTGTTGCTGACTTTGGCCTTGCCCGCTTCCGCAGCCGATTGGGTGCGAGTTCAGACAAACGGGGAGGGCGACCAGTATTATTACGACCGATCCAAGCTGTTCATCAATGGCGATGAAATCACCTACTGGAAAAAGGCGGTATTCAGGCGCGCGCAGCCGGTTAAAACCCAGTTCGCCGCCAGCGGCCTGTTTCGTGAACGCATCCATTGCGCCGAACACACCCTCAAGCTGATCAGCTACCTGCTCTACGCCGCAGATGGCAGCATCATCGAATATGTCGCCGCCAATGAAGGCGATGCGGCGCCGATCATTCCCGATACGCTGGGTGACATTTTCGAGAAAACGGTTTGCGATCTGGTGCGTCAACGGCGCGAAGAACAACACCGCAAAGCGCTTGAAGATGCCCCAAAACCAGAAGCCCGGAAACAGGAAAGCGCGCCACCGTTGCCTGCAGTCGCGCCGGGGACGGAGCCACAGCCTGTCACCCCTCCAGCCATGCGCAACCCAGCGCCGCCTGTTGCCCCCGCCGGCGAGGCGCCGCTCGCCCCCAGAGAAAATTGAGCCTGGACTGCGTCTCCCCTACAATGCGCTCATGAATCCCGCCACCACCGTCACCCTCGCTCTTACCGGCGCCTCCGGCATGCCTTATGCCCTACGCCTGCTCGAAAGCCTGCTGAAGGCTGACCGCACGGTATACCTGCTTTACTCCCAGGCCGCGCAGATCGTCGCCAGGCAGGAGCTGGGCCTTGATTTTCCTTCCAGCAGCCGCGATTTGCAGATGCAATTGCGCGAACGCTACGTTCATTTGCCGGGACAACTCCAGGTGTTCGGGCGTGAAGAATGGTTCGCCCCGATCGCTTCCGGTTCCAGTGTTGCGGACGCCATGGTGGTGTGTCCCTGCACCATGGGCACCCTGGCCGCCATCGCTGCGGGGATGAGCGACAACCTGATCGAACGCGCGGCGGACGTGACGCTCAAGGAGCAGCGCAAGCTCGTTCTGGTGCCGCGCGAAACGCCATTTTCCGCCCTTCACCTGGAGAACATGCTCAAGCTCGCACGCCTCGGCACAGTGATTCTGCCCGCCAATCCCGGCTTTTACCACCACCCGGAAAGCGTGCAGGACGTGGTCGATTTCGTCGTGGCGCGAATACTCGATCATCTTGGCGTGCCGCACCAACTGGTGGCGCGCTGGGGCGAAACGGACAACTGAACGGTCCGCATGCCTCTCAATCTCACGCAGCGCTTGCTTGACTTCCTGGTGCAGGCAAAACAGCATGCCTCATGCGAAATTCCACTGTTCCCCCTGAATGCCGTTCTCTTCCCTGGCGGCAGGCTGTCCCTCAAGGTGTTCGAGGCACGCTACGTGGAAATGGTAAGCGCCTGCCTGAAGGATAAAAAGTCTTTCGGCATCTGCCTGATCCGCCCCGGACAGGAAACTGGCGCCCCCGCCCTGCCAGAGGCGGTGGGTTGCCTGGCGGAAATCGTCGAGGGGAGCATGCGGCAGCCTGGCGTGCTGGATATTGCCGTTCTTGGCACCCAGCGTTTCCGCATTGAAAATTCGCGCTTCGGAAATGACGGCCTGCGCGTTGCCCGCGTAGTCGGCATTGCGCCAGAGCAGCCTCTCCCGCTACCGCAACGGCATCAG
This sequence comes from Sulfuricella sp., assembly GCA_028714955.1. Lineage (GTDB taxonomy): Bacteria > Pseudomonadota > Gammaproteobacteria > Burkholderiales > Sulfuricellaceae > Sulfurimicrobium. The sequence continues at coordinate 39,590 of JAQTLK010000007.1, read as the reverse complement.
GCATGCGCCTCCATTCTGCGCCGCATCGTCGAACAGTTGGGCACGGAACGCCTCTTACCGCCGCTGTGCTACGACGATAGCGTATGGGTCGGCTATCGCCTGGCGGAATTGCTGCCACTCAAGCATTCAGCGCGGCAAAACATGCTGGAAATGAATGACAGCCTGGTCAGGATCGAAATCCTGCACCATTTCCTGAGCCAGCAGGGCTTGCTGGAATAGGCCTATGCGGCTTTCCCGCCATACAGGTAGTGGGCAAACTGGGCGAAATCCTTGCTCACCTTGCGAAACAGGCAGTCCAGGTTGATCAGCGCATGCTCCACCAGGTTGATGGCGATGAAGGGATGTTCCACCTTCATGCGTTTGTACATTGCGCGGGACAGGCGCAATACCTGGGTGTCCGGCGCCGTGGCCACCAGTCTCACCGAACGCGGCCTGCGGTCGAAAAAGGACATGATGCCCAGCATTTCCCCCGGCTTTTCACGCACGATCTCATATTGCTTTTTCTGGTCATCCACCATCAGGGCTATTTCGCCCTGCACCACCAGGTACAGCGCATCTCCGACCTCGCCAATGTCGGCAAGAATGTCGCCTTCGTTGAACTGCCGCAGGGTAAGGTACTTGAGCAGCGTGTTTATTTCCGAAACCTTGAGCGAGCGGCAAAGATGCTGCTGACTCATGAACCGCTTCAGGTCAAGCCGCTGCTTCTTCCCCTTGCTGCCGTTTTTGGCCGGATTGACTGTTGTGGGCTTCTTTTTACCTGCCGACATGGCGCCTCCCGAGACTTGCCAGAACTTGATCCATTCATCGCGACAAGCGAAAATGACACGACATTACCAATCCTGGAAGAAATTGTGAAACCGCACTGGATCGCTGCCGCGTTATGTTTATTCGTCGCAGCCTGTGGCGAAGAAAAGAAACCCTATCGTGCTCCGCTGCCAAAGACACCCGCCACCCCACTTTTCCAGGGGGAACGCCAGGTACTGGATAAAGCACTTGGGGTGGAAAAAACCCTCGATGCGCACGCACGGGAGGAAGAACAGAAATCCGAACAGTAATAATCCCGGGCAATCCGGAAGAACGGGCAGGATCCTGTCCTCATCCAGCCGGGATTCGATTCTTCAGGCCCGGCAGGCGCCTAGTGGCAACCGCCGCATCCTCCGCCCCCACACCCTCCGCCCCCGCCGGATCCGCATGAGGATCCACCGGTATCGTTGGGATTGATGAAAACAAATTGCTGGTTGCCTGGGCTGAGCTCGACAAAATCCAGCACCGCACCGCCCAGCAGGGGCTGGCTTTCCATTGCGACCAGGACTTTGATGCCTTCGGCCTCGATCATCGCATCGGTTTCGTTTTCCTCGTCGAAACCCATGCCGTACTGGATCGAACCGTCAAAATCGCGCTTTGCCGCGATGCGCAGTGCCATGCCCTCGGCGCCAGCCTGCGCGGCGGCGTTCAGAATCTGCGCCACTGCCTCTGGCGTTACCTTGATCATTTTCTTCTCCTTGAACTAATTAACTTGATTTTGTTTTCCCATGGCTTCGCCTGCCCTGACTTCGCGCACGAATGACATGAAGCGTTCCGCCCAGTTGTAGCCTTGCAGGGAACGGAAATGGGTGTAGCAGGCAAGCAGGTTTTTATACACGATGCCATCGTGCTTGCCATCAATACCGTGCCCACGCACGACATCAAATGCGTAAATCAGGTCATGGGGGACGTTTTCCAAGCTGGAATAGTGAAATTCATGCGCCAGCAATTCCCTGCCTGGCTGTTCTCCCGGCCAGGGATTTTTCCCAGTGCAACGCATCTTCACATAACCTCGCCCGACCGGCTTGCCATGCATCACGACATCCCCGGGAATGACTCCGGTCATTTGGCGTGTTTGGTTGCGCCACGTCAGGCTGCGCGACAGGTACATCAGACCGCCGCACTCTGCATATGCCGGCAATCCCGCCTCAATGGCGGCATGGACGCTGTCGCGCATCGAGACATTGTTTTCAAGCTGTGCCATGAACAATTCCGGGAAGCCGCCGCCAATGAACATGCCGTCGAGCGCGGGCGGCAACGCGCGATCATGAAGGGTATCGAACGGTATGATCTCCGCGCCGCCCTGCCGCATCGCCTCCAGATCCTCGGCGTAGTAAAAGCCGAATGCCTGATCGCGCGCCAACCCTATCCGCAAACTGACTTTGGATTCCTCCCTCAAAGGAGGCGTTTCAAGCTTTATCTCGGCCCGGCCGAGTGGCGGGGCGCTGCGTGCGATCCGGATCAGCTTGTCGAGATCGACCTGGCTGCCGACGATGGAACCGATCGTCCGGATATGCTCCAGCGCTTCGCTGGTCTCGTTGCTGGGCATCAACCCCAGGTGCCGCTCGGTAATTTGCAGGCGCGAATCATGATGAACGGCGCCCAGCACCGGAACTTCGGTGTAGTGCTCAATTACCGCGCGCAGTTTGCCTTCATGTCGCGCGCCACCGAGATTGTTGAGGATCACGCCCGCAATGCGAATATCCTTGTCAAAAGCCTGATAACCCAATATCAGCGGAGCAATCCCCCGCGTCATGCCTCGCGCATCAATTACCAGCACAACCGGCGCGTGAAGCAATTTTGCCAATGCGGCATTGCTGTTGCTGCCGTCGAGGTCCAGGCCGTCGTACAGGCCCTTGTTTCCTTCGATCAGGCTGAGATTCGCGCCAGAAGTGTGACGTTGGTAGGTATCGACGATCTCGTCGCGCCCCATCAGGTAAAAATCCAGGTTGCGGCAATCCCTTCCCGTGGCTGCAGTCAACCACATCGGGTCAATGTAATCCGGGCCTTTCTTGTATGGCTGCACCACCAGTCCACGGTTGGTCAGGGCCGAGCACAGGCCGATACTGACCGTGGTTTTTCCGGAGGATTTATGCGCGGCTGAAATTAGCAGGCGGGGCATTTCTGGAGGGAGCGCCTAAAAAGGGAAACCCGAAGGCGGCGCAGGCCATGGCCAGTTCAATCGCCATTGGACACCTGCCGGCACGCTTCGGGTTGCGCCTTATGAGGAATAAAAATTCAATCGGTCATCATTTCCGTGGAGATCTGACGAAAATCATCCTGGGGAATGAAATGAAGCACCCTTACGGCGATGGTGGTCAGCAGCAATGCAATTCCCACGCCGCTGACTCCCAGCAGGAATTCCGGCAGCGTGGGATGGTAAGCATGAATTACGCCATCAAAGAAGCTGCTCGATTGCTGCATGCCCGGGAATATGTCGAGCGGGAATGCCTGGCCGCCGATGATGATTACGTAAAGCTGCGAGAATGCGCCGGCGATAATCAGCAAGGCGGAGAGAAACACCGCGCGCGATTTTTTGCCCAGCACGGGGTGCAGCAATATTGCCAGCGGTAAAACCGTGCCTATCAGTATCTGCCCAACCCAGAACAGGGTAGTGAACACGCCGCCTTCAAGCAGGATGAAGCGTTCAAAGGCCCATTCCTTGGCAAAATAGAGGTTTGTCATGTGATAAACGAGGGTGAAATAGAACACCGCGGCGACAAAAGTCGCAAGCAGATTCTTCATGCGGCGCAAAATTGTCGGGTCAATCTTCATGCCGTTCCATGCATACATGAAGGATTGCACGATAATGAATACTGCCAGGCCATAAGAAAATGACATGATTATGAACATCGGCGCCAGCACTGCTGAACTGTAAGCCTGACGCGCCACGAGAAAGCCGAAAATGGAGCCGGTTGCGGTAGTGAGCGCCAGGCGCCAGATAAATGCCGCGAATCCGGCATATTTGGAGTATCCGTGCATTTTACGTTCCATCATGGTCCATAGATAAATGGCCACAATCGTGAAGAAGCCCGTGTAAAAGATGACGTTGAGCGCGAAAATCGACTTGAAATTGAAGTGCGTCATGGCGACGATCAGTCGGTCAGGGCGGCCAAGATCGAGCATCAGCACCGTCAGGCCGCCTGCCAGCATGGCGATGGCGAGCAACCCGGATAGTGGCGCCCGGGCTTTATACATGGGCTTGCCGAATACCGAGCCGATCGATGCCACGTTCAGCACCCCCGAGGCCGCGACGATCAGGAAAACTGCGAATACATGAGGCAGGCCCCAAACGATCTGGTTGGTCATGCCGGTCACCACATGGCCATGCGTCTCCATGTAATACGCAGAGCCCAGACCGGCCAGGACAACCAGGCCAAGCGCCGCAACCAGCGCATAAAATGCGCGTTCTTCAATTTTGCGAAATGCTTCGAAATTCATGGCTATTAGATTCCCTGATAGCGAATGCCAACATTGAGGTTCAGGTCAGCACGTACCTGTGTTGTGGCGGACGTGGCAATGCGTTTGGAAATTTCGCTGTTCGGGTCGTTCAAGTCCCCAAACAGCATGGCCTTGCTGCTGCAAGCCTCCACGCACGCGGGCTGCAGATCGTTGTCTATGCGCTGGACGCACAGGGTACAGGCTTCGACGCAGCCCTTGCCGCGCGGCACATCAGGATTCTGGTTTTCGATCTCCTGATGCACGAAGGAACGCGCCTTGTATGGGCATGCCATCATGCAATAACGGCACCCGATGCAGATATGGCGATCCACCAGCACAATTCCGTCGGCGCGCTTGAACGATGCACCGGTCGGGCAAACATCCACGCATGGTGGATTTTCGCAGTGCTGGCACATCATCGGCAGGCTGTGCGAGTTGCCGGTACGCAGATCCTTGAGTTCGATCTTGCGGATCCACTGCGAATCGGTTTCGCTCATGCCGCTAAAACCATTTTCCTTGCCGCACGCCGACACGCAATCATCGCATCCGGACGCACATTTTGTACTGTCAATCAGCATGCCCCAGCGTATTTTGCTGGATGCCGGCTCATCCGCCGGGCGCCCGTGGGCGAGGTCAAACAGTGTAACGCCCGGCGCAATCGCCAGGCCGGCGATCGCGGCACTCCAGCCGAGAAACTGTCGGCGCGGGTTGACTTGCTCTTTATCGTTCAGGGAATTGTCCACGTCGTTGCTCATTTACTTGCCCCACTTGTGGTGATCTGTTCAACGGGGGTTGTTTGCGATTCCTGGCGCTCGCCGCTTGCCAGGCCGCCGTCTCCAGCTCTTCCGTCCTGATTCAGGGCGGAGTGAAATGGCGTGGCGGCCTTGGGCTTGCTGGCATGGCACTCGAAGCAGTCCAGTGTTACCGCGGCATAACTATGGCAGCTCTGGCAGAAGCCATTCTTGCCAAGCACGCTGTTGGTATCCTTGCTTGCATGGCACGCAACGCAGTTCTTGAGACTGAACTCCGTGGTGCGTATGCCTTTGTGCACGGTTTCGTCGCGATGATGCTTGAGCAGCTCCATGTGATGGCGCCGCATGTAGGCAGTATCTCTCACGCATTTGTCGCCCTTGCCTTCAGGGTGGACAGGCACCGGCACGCGACCACTGGATGATTCTTCGTGGGCATCCGCCGATGCCACTGCCGCAACGCTCGCCATCAGCAGGGCCGCGATTGCGGCGCCCCGCTGCCAGGTCAGCATATCGCGCAATTTTGCCAGGCTGACCATGCTTTAATCACCCATACCCATTTTGATATAGCCGGTTGGACACACATCGGCGCAAATATGGCAGCCGATGCACTTGCTGTAGTCGGTATCAACATAACGACCTGTCGTGGAGTCGGTGCGCTTGACCTTGAACACGGCGCCTTGCGGGCAGTACACCACGCAGTTGTCGCATTCGAAGCACAGGCCGCAACTCATGCAGCGCTTGGCTTCCGCAACGACCTGTTGGTCGTCAAGCCGCTTCAAACGCTCTTCAAAGTGGCCCAGCGCCTGCTCGGCATTCAGCGTGATGGTTTCCCGTACATTACGCGGCACATAGGTGAAGTGGCCCAGGAACAGCTCGTTGGAGGGGATAATATATTTATCGGAACGGTCCTCGAAATTGTGCACAGCGAACTTGGCGCTCGATGTGCCGCGCACACCCAGGTCGATGTCCTTGGCGTAACCCTCCGCCTTGGCGATTTCTTCCTTGCTTGCGTGTTTGAATTCGGCGGGAGCATGCTCGGTTTCGATCAGCTTGCGCACCAGGTCCCAATGATGAACGTCGATCTTGGGGCGCTTGTCCTGCTCTTCGCCCTTCAGGTACACATCGATGCTCTCGGCGGCAATGGAGCCGTGGCCGATGGCCGTGGTCAGCAGGTGTGGGCGTATCACGTCACCCCCGACGAAATAGCCCTTCTTGTTTGGCACTTCGTAGTTCTTGTTGGCGGCAATCAGCCCCTTGCCGTTATCGAAGCCGTCAAAACCGGTGAAGTCGACCGCCTGTCCGATTGCCGAGACGATCAGGTCGGCGGGAATATCCTTTTCCGTGCCGGCCTTGATGATCGTTTCACCCTTCACCACTTCGAATTCAGCAACACGCAACGCGCTAGCGCGGCCATCCGCGCCCTTGATTACGGAGATCGGCGTAACGCCGCCGACGATCTCTATGCCCTCTGCCAGGGCCTGTTCGACCTCATGCTTGTTTGCATTCATCTTGTCGATGGTGGCGCGGGAAACCAGCACGACTTCAGCGCCTTCGCGGGCGGAAACAGCCGCGACATCATGGGCGACCTGTCCGGCGATGATATGCTCGGGGCGGTCCTTCTCGGTAGCGACGGTAATATTTCCGAGGCGGCGCGCTACGGTAGCCACGTCGATCGAGGTGTCGCCGCCGCCGATTACCACGACGCGCTTGCCGACGTGCTGCAATCGCCCGTCGTTGAATGCCCGCAGGAAAGCCATGGCGTTCACGCAGTTGGCGGCATCGAATCCCGGCACGGGCAACATGCGGCCGGACTGGGCGCCCATGCCGAGGAAAATGGCGTCGTATTCCTGTTCCAGTTGCGCAAGGGTGACATCAACGCCTATGCGGGTGTTGAGTTTCGCTTCCACGCCCAGGTCTAGAATGCGCTGGATTTCAGCGTCGAGCACATCGCGCGGGGTACGGAAGCCGGGAATACCGTAGCGCATCATGCCGCCCAGCTTTGCATGGTCGTCGAAAATCGTGCAGGCATGGCCTTTCAGGCGCAGCTGGTAAGCGGCAGACAGGCTTGCGGGGCCACCGCCGATGAGCGCGACTTTCTTCCCGGTGCTGGCGCCCGGTTGAGAAAGCGTCAACTTGTTGGCAATGCCGTAATCACCAATAAAATGCTCGACGGAGTTGATGCCGACGAAATCATCCACCTGATTGCGGTTGCAGCCGCTCTCGCAAGGGGCGGGGCAAACGCGGCCCATTACGGACGGGAAGGGGTTGGCCTGGGTGAGGCGCTGGAAGGCATAGGTTTGCCAGTTGCTGTCCTTGGGAGGCTTCTCCACTCCGCGCACGATGTCGAGATAGCCGCGGATATCCTCGCCGGCAGGGCAGCTCCCCTGGCATGGCGGAGTTGACAGCACATATTCAGGGCACTTGTGCGTCCAGCTGGACTGGAAAATCTTGTCCTGCCAGCTGCGAATCTTGGCATCGCCGTCTTTATAGCGGCGGAAGGTTAATTTCTGGTTCATTTCTTCGGATGAGGCTGACATGTTAAGCAATCTCCTGTCTACAAATTCGTGTCACAAGCGTTTGTGAACGCTGGCCCTTTGGTTACTAATGCTAATCGTCTGATGCTTCAGATTCTTCTGCTGATTCTTCCGGTACGTCGAGCAGGATGGCAGTTGAAACAAGTTGGTGCACGCCACCGACCATGCTCATATCAAAACCGTAATACGGTATCACCTTGGTAAACTGCGCCTTGCAGATCGCACAGATCAGCGCCAGGAAGTTGACCTGCTTGTCCTGTACCACATTGTTGAAGGCTTCCATCCGCGGCAGCGCGCCCTTGACACGAACTTCCATCAGGTCGTCGCTGAGCAGGCCGCCACCGCCTCCGCAACAATAAGTTCCCTCGCCTATGGTTTCCTCGGCCATGTCGTGGAAATTGTTGACGACCGCCTTGATCACTTCGCGCGGGATGACAAACTGGCCGCCCGGCATGTTGCCCATGCGCGAACCGCGCGCCACATTGCAGGAATCGTGAAATGTCACCACGCGATGGTCGTTGAGCGACTTGTCAAACCTGAGCTTGCCGTGCTGAATCAGGTCATAGGTGTATTCGCAGATGTGTTGCGGTGCCGGGTAGTTCGGGTCCAGCTGTTTTTGCAGTTGCTGCGAAAATGGATCCGTGCCGCCGTGCCCCACGCCCGTCAGGGTGTTCCAGAAACTGTACGCAACACGCCAGGCGTGACCGCACTCCCCCACCACGATGCGTTTGACGCCCAAATCCAGCGCGGCATCGCGAATGCGCATGGCCGCGCGGCGCATGTTTTCATAGCTGCCGATAAACATGCCAAAGTTGCCTGCTTCGGATGCTTTTGTGCTCAGCGTCCATTTAACCCCGGCGGCATGGAAGACCTTGGCGTAGCCGATCAGGCTTTCTACATGAGGCTCGGAGAAGAAGTCAGCCGATGGCGTGACCAGCATGATTTCGGCATCTTCCGCGTCGAGGGGCAGCTTCACCGGCACCCCGGTGGCGTCGAGAATATCTTCTTCCAGTCCCTCCAGGGTGTCTGCCAGCGCCGGCCCCGGCAGTCCCAGGTTGTTTCCGATGCGGTGCAGCTTGCTCAGGATTTCGTTGGTATATTTTTGACCGATACCGACCGTGTCCAGAATTTCGCGCCCGGCCATCGTGACTTCCGCGGTATCAATTCCATAGGGGCAATACACCGAGCAGCGGCGGCATTGAGAACATTGATAATAGTATGTGTACCAGTCCTGGAGCGTTTCCTCCGTCAGGTCCTTTGCGCCGACCAGCGATGGGAAATATTTTCCGGCAAAGGTGAAATGGCGGCGGTAGACGCTGCGCATTAACTCCTGCCGCGCAACCGGCATGTTCTTCGGGTCGGCGGTGCCAATAAAATAATGACACTTGTCAGTACAGGCGCCGCAATGCACGCATGCATCCATGAAAACCCGCAGCGAGCGATACCTATCCAGCAAATCGCCCATCTTGGCGATCGCCTTGTCGTGCCAATCCTCAACCAGTTGACCGGGGAACCCAAGTGCTTCCTGTATCGGCGCGGCAGCGGGGAATGATTTGACATGCGCTGTCGCGCCCGGCCTGATCGCCGGAATGTCAATATTGCCCGTGAGTTTGGGAACCTCAAATGTTGGAGCTGCCACTATTCCTCCTGCTTGCTTGTAAAGTTGACGCCTGTTTCTTTATAAGGTCGGATGACTGAAAACAAATTACGCTTCAGACCTGGATTCCGCACCAGATTCCAGCTTTGCCGCCCATGCCGACAAATGGCGGCGGTCACGCGAATCATCCGTCTGATTGCGCGTCGGGCTGAAGAAAACGCCTGGGGCGTGCAGCAGCTTGCTGATGGGGAAAATGGTCATCAGCAATGCCACGAGCGTGAGATGTACCAGGAGCACCGGATCAGCCGGGAGCGGTTTCAAATCGAACAGCATCAGGCCGAGCATGAATTCCTTCACGGCGATGATGTCGGTATGCGCGACAAACTTCATGCCCAGGCCCGTAATGCCAATCGCGACCAGCAATGCAAGAATAAGATGATCTGACGGCGTGGAGATATAGCGTACGCGGTCCACCAGGAAGCGGCGCGCCCACAGTCCACCCAACCCCGCCACCATGGCAAAACCGGCGTAAATGCCAAAAGGCTGGACAATATCCACCCAGAACCAGACCGGCTCGGTGAAATAGCGCAAATGACGCAATATCACCAGCAGCAGGGCGGCATGAAACAGGTACCCAAACAGCCAAATCCATTTGTTGGACTTGAAGAGACTTTCAAACATCGTCACTTCGCGCGTCATGCGCAATACCACGCCCGTCTTCGTTATCGGGGCGGGAGTGGTCGGAATCTTCAAAGGTGCAGGCGTACGGGCATAACTGCGGATTTTGAAAAACAACCCGATCACCAGCAATGCAGTGGCGGCGTAAAACATGCACGCAAACAGTACGGTCAGGAACGACATGTACATCCCCTGGGAATAGCATTCAGGCGGCAAGCAAATGCTTGCCGCAATTGTTCTGGGAGGCCTGGAGCATCGCGGCCTGGATGCGGCCACAATACTCCATTTGCCTTAATTTCAATAACTTAGATGCAGCCGGTCGGCTTCGGCAAGCCAGCGATCTTGCAAGCCTGCTTGGCTGGGCCATAAGGAAACAGTTCGTACAGGTACTTGCTGTTGCCCTTTTCCGGCCCGAGTTTCTTGCCGATCGCCTTGGTCAGCACGCGCACAGCCGGCGCGATTTGGTAGTCGTTATAATACTCGCGCAGAAAGTTGATCACTTCCCAGTGCGCAGGAGTCATCTCGACCTTTTCTTCAATGGCGAGGTGCTTGGCTGCATCTTCATCCCATTCAGCCAGGTTAACCAGATAGCCTTCTTCATCTGTTTCATAGGTCTTGCCGTTGATTTCGAAACCCATTTATTTCTCCTCGGATCAAAAAACTAAAAAAGATTACAACCAGGACATCACGGAACTGCTATCCGCAACCAGATCCACGAACCCGCTGTAGTCAACCTGCTTTACACCGTCTATGACGGCATCCTGCATGCCGCGCGCTTCCAGATCAGGCCACAGGGCGCTGATGGAAACGGTTTTCATGGCCTCCCTGATTGCGCTCTCGGCTTTGTTTCCCTTCGTCACGGCATAGATTCCATCTTCGATGAGAAGAATGGTGCTGCCCGGCTTGGCCATGCGCAAGGCGCTGTCGAGCGTGCTCCTGTCCAGCGGTGATTTATTAACGATGTGCAACATCTGCATCCCCTTCCTAGAAACTCAGAACCACGTCTTGCTCTTCGAGCAAGTCGGCCAATTCGGCCGCACCCAGCACTTCTACATCGACGACCAGGTCGTCAGCAGTCAGCCCGCGGGCTTCCATGGACTCCTTCTCGACATACAGTTTTTCGATGTCATAGCCTTCCAGGGCACGATAGGTGGGGGAGAAGTTCTTCATCCCCACCGCCTTGGTGGCCTGGCCCTTCTTGAGCTGGTAAACGCCGTCGTCTGCAAACACCAGGCTCACATCCTGATCGAACGCCGCGCTGATCAGCACCACTTCAAGCGCTTCCAGTGCGTAAACCGTACCATATGGCGCTTTGCGGTTGATGAAGGCGAATTTTTTAATAGTCCCGGAAGCTTCATCTTCCATATCGATTCCACCCGTACTTTCAGTCATAAATCACTCCCTCTTAGTCGCCAAAGGTCACGAGACGGTCTGAGCGGATACCGGATTCAACCAGCTGTCCCAAGCCGGAAATCCTGAATCCTGCAGCCAGGTTGTCGTCCACGATGCCGCGGCGCAGGGCGGCAGCCACGCATACCACCAAGTCCACACCATGTTCTTCCGCCAGCTTGCTCCAGCGCTGAACGATGTTGCGGTCGTCCTGTGGCGGCTCCGTGAGTTTGGTCGCATTGTTCACGCCGTCATGGTAGAAGAATACGCGATCGATTTCATGCCCCTTTTCAAGCGCGGCCTTGCAGAACTGATAAGCCGTATCTGAAGCCTGATGCGTATAGGGACCTTCATTTACCAATATTCCGAATTTCATCCCTGAATGTCCTGTATCAATAAATTATAGTTAAGTAGAAATAAGCCTCCTCGCGGCCAACCGGCCGCAACGAGGATTAAGCCCAATTAGAACCGGATGTGAGTCGAGGCATTCAGGGTGGTACGCGAACCGCGCCAATCATCGATGTGATACTTGGTGAACGGCAGACCCGTTTTCTCGAAGAAGCGCGGCCAGCCAATGCGGTCGATCCAGTCAGCCATGCGCTCCCAGGGTTGCGCATCAGCCTTGTACACGGTCAGGATCTTTTTCACCACGGCACCCACTTCGGGCCAGCGCGGCAGGTTGTTCGGCAGGCCTGCCGCGACCAGCTTGTGGAAAGTCGGCTTGGAACGGGCATTGGAGTTCTTGCCGCCCACCCAGATCGCAATCTTGGAGTGTTCAGGATCGTTGATCGCCATCGGCGGGCAAGGCGGGAAGCATGCGCCGCAGCAAATACACTTTTTCTCGTCCACTTCCAGGGATGGCTTGCCATTAACCAGGGCGGGGCGGATTGCCGCAACCGGGCAACGGGCAACAACGGTAGGACGCTCGCACACGTTGGCAACCAGATCATGATTGATCTTGGGCGGCTTGGTGTGCTGCATGATGACGGCGATGTCAGCTTGACCGCCGCAGTTGATTTCGCAGCAGGAAGTGGAAATCTTGACGCGGTTGGGCATTTCGCACTTGATGAATTCTTCGTGCAGCTCGTCCATCAGCGCCTTGACCACGCCAGATGCATCGGTACCCGGAATATCGCAGTGCAGGAATCCCTGGGTATGCGAAATCATGGTTACGGAGTTGGCCGTGCCACCCACCGGGAACCCATGGCTATTCAAATCCTTGATCAGCGGTTCAATCTTGCTCTCTGCCGTCAGCATGAACTCCACGTTGCTTCGTGCCGTGAAGCGCATGTGGCCGTCGGCATGCTTGTCCGCCAGGTCACACAACAAGCGAATGGTATAGCCATCCAGTTGACGGGCGGTACCAAACTTGACAGTCCACACTTCGGCGCCATTTTCAGCGCGGTGATACAGAACACCCGGCTTCGGATGGGAATGGAAAACCCACTTGCCGTAGTTTTCCCTCAATGTAGGATGCATGAAAGGCATAGGATCCGGTACGCCGCACTCATCTGGTGCACGCAATTCAGCCATTATTTTTTCTCCAAAAATTAACTAAATAACCCAATACAGCGCCGTAATCAGGCCGCGGCCTTGCGCTCGTTCGCTTTCTCGACTTCTTCGTCCCACCCGTCCATGCGCACGTACGGGTTGGCACGGGGATGATTCACCATGTTCGGGTCAATATCGAGGTCCAGACCTTCAAGGAAATTCACCAGGCCGATACGCTCGATCATTTCGCCGGTGCGCTCATGCTCAAGCGCGTTTTCAGCAAAGAAGTCGATGATGTTGCGGGACAGTTCGTTCAGCTTCTCGAAGTCTTCTTCGGATTCCAGCTTCATGAACGGGATCACGACCGTACCCATAGTGGCGCCGATCTTCAGCACGCTCTTGCCGCCAACCAGGATAGTCACGCCCTTGTCCTTGCCTGGAAGCAGCGCGCCGGGCATGACGTTCAGGCAGTGCATGCAGCGCACGCAGTCGTGGTTTTCGATCTGTATCACGTGCTGGTCGTCTACTGCCACGGTGGAAATGCTGTCGCCGGAAATGGCGTCGGCCTTGTTGCGCAACGTAATGGCGCGCGTCGGACACTTGCTGATGACGTCATTGACCAGCTTGTCCATGCCGTGGCCCTTCAGGTAGTCGCGGGCCAGTTGCTCGTTGACCTGAATGTTGTCGCGCCAGGTGCCGATGGTGGCCATATCAGAACGTTGAATGGAGTTCACGCAGTCATTCGGGCAGCCGGAGAACTTGAACTTGAACTTGTAAGGCAGGGCAGGGCGGTGCATGTCATCAATATTGGCATTGATGATGGTGCGCAGCGCGCGCGCTTCGTCGTAGCAGGACATTTCACAACGCGCGGCACCGACGCAGGACATGGAGGTGCGCAACGCGGGGCCGGCGCCGCCCATGTCGAAGCCCATGGCGTTGATTTCTTCCCAGGCCGGCTGGACGTTAGCCGTGCTGCAGCCTTGCATCATGATGTCGCCGGACTGGCCGTGCAGGCCGATCAGGCCGGAACCGTATTTGTCCCAGATATCGGCAAACTTGCGCAGCGTCGCGGTATCGTAGTGCATGCCGGCGGGAGGCTGAATGCGCAGGGTATGGAATTCCGCAGCGTCCGGGAACAATGGATTTTCGTTTTCGTCCTTGAGCTCGGTGAAACGCGGAATCACGCCGCCACCATAACCAAAGACGCCAACCGTGCCGCCTTTCCAGTACCCTTTTTTGGTTTCGTAGGAGGTCTCCAGCTGACCCAGCAGGTCAACCATGATGTCCTTCTTCGCGGCTTCGCGCTTCAGGCCAGTAACAAAACTGGGCCATGGGCCACTCTCGAGCTGGTCCAGCATCGGCGTATCGTGCAATTTCTTAGCCATAGATGTTCTCCAAAATAAAGTAACGTCCAACTGTGCTGATTTATTATAAATCAGCTCCAGCCATCTCAAATCATGCTTCACTCTTTAATTTAGTGCGTAACGCTTACTGCGTCCACGAGCTTGCGCCATATTACCAGCAGGCCGCTCGAACTCCAGCAGTTGGGCTAATAGTACAGCCGTTACATTTTTTATATCTATCATTCTTCACGGCTACCCCGCCATTTGGCAGGGCGTATTGATATACGCCATTGGTGCTGCTTCAATGCTACCCATATGGGGTATATCACTTGCGGATTAGCGAGCTGAACCTATCTGTCGTTATAATCTGGCGCTCTTGAATCCGGGTCGGTCATTATGGATGAATTTATGGAATCCAACAAATTTCTGGCAACGCCTTATCGCCAGGAAATCGAGTTGCGACAGGTCAACCACGAGGCCGATTTTTGCACATTGCAGATTCGTATCCGTGAAGTGAAGCGCTTCACTATTTTCGAAATTGATGAAAAAACCGCCCAGAATTGGGGTAATGCCTTGCTTGACTGGGCAAAATCACGGCAACAAGGAGCAGGAAAATCGGCTGGCTAGCATATCAAACGGAATCTCGCGCGATCGACGAGTCACTGGTTACAGATATCCAGTTTGACATCAAGGGCAGCATATTGCCCATTGACCACGGTTGCGCTCTTTTTCTCGAACTGACGCGCCTACTGCCCTGGTTTGAGAGTGAAGCGCTGGGCGGCATTCATCCGATCCAGGGCGCTGATACCGGGCATGGCGAACTGATTCTCAACCATCGCACCAAGCTGGTGGTGCGCATCGCGGCCGCGCGCGTGGGTGATTTGTTGAAACTGTCCGGGCAGACGGTCAAAATTGGCGGACAAACGCTCGAAATCGGCGCCGCCAAGGCCCGTCCCCTGTCGCGGCACACGCCGCTGTTTGCCCACTGCGTCATCACCGGCAGCGAAGACGAACTGGACTTCAGCAATGATATCATTCGTCTGCTGGATGAAATGCAAATCGACTCCCGTTTTATCTGCGGCAAACGCCAGACCATTAAAACACCGGATGGCACGGCCAGCGGCTTCAGCCTGATGCTGCACGGCCTGCCGGTCGAGCACTCGCTGCTCGTTCAGCAACAGGGCCTGGGCAAATACCGGAAGATGGGGTGCGGCATATTCATTCCTCACAAGTCCATTACCGCGCTCACCTGAGCGTAATTTTTTAATCTTAAAGACCATAAATCAAAGGAGAAAATTATGGGGTACGTAGTAAACGGCACCGAACTGGAAGTGGACGAAGACGGTTTCCTGCTTGAACCGGACTTCAGCGATGAAGTGGTAAACGTTATCGCTGCGGCCGAAGGAATCAAGCTCACCGACGAACACTGGACGGTGATCAACTACATGCGCGACAAATACAGGGAAGACGGCCATACGCCCAACTTCCGCAACATGTGCAAGGACTTCGATGCCGAACATCCTGGCACTGACTGGAAAAAACATCTCTATACCCTGTTCCCCATGCAGCCCAACCGCCAGGCGGCGAAAATTGCCGGGCTGCCCAAGCCCTTCGGCAAAGGCGGCTACTAATCTGGTAATGGGTAATGAGTGATGGGTGATTGGAAAACCCATTGCCCATTACCCATCACTCATTTCCATGAAAAAATTCACCTCCCTCGTCAGCACTGAAGAACTGGCTCAACATATCAACGATCCCGAGTGGGTCGTCTTCGATTGCCGCTTCACCCTTTCCGATCCTGCTTCCGGCTACCGGGCCTATCTGGCCGGACACATTCCCGGCGCGCGCTATGCTCATCTCAATAACGACCTCTCGGCAGAGGTAACCGCCACCAGCGGGCGCCACCCTTTGCCCGATGCCGCCGTGCTGTCCAGGAAACTGGGGGCCTGGGGGGTGGATGGCGGCAAGCAGGTCGTGGTTTACGACGACAGCTTTGGCGCCATGGCAGGACGCATGTGGTGGTTGCTGCGCTGGCTCGGCCATGACGCAGTGGCCTTGCTCGATGGCGGAATCCAGCGCTGGATGAACAAAAAACATCCGCTTACGACCGAACAGCCGGTCATTGACGCGGCCCATTTCGAGCCGCATCCCAACAGGGAAATGTGGGTGGATGCCGAATATCTCGAAAAAGCGCTGCGCAATAACGAATGCTTGCTGATCGATGCCCGCTCCGAGGAACGATTCAGCGGAGAACGCGAAACGCAGGACAAGGTTGCCGGACACATTCCCGGCAGCGTGAATTTTCCTTTCGAGGACAATCTCGACATCGACAGCACTTTCATGTCCGCAGAGGAATTGCGCACCACCTACCTTGACCTGCTAGATGGCGTCGCCCCCTCGCGCGTAGTGCAAATGTGCGGCTCGGGCGTCACTGCCTGTCACAACCTGATCGCCATGGAGCATGCCGGACTGAAGGGGGCGCGACTCTACCCCGGTTCGTGGAGCGAATGGATTACCGACCCTTCCAGGCCAGTCGAAACCGGCGATGAATAGCGCCTCGATGCAAACAGGAGAATGGCAGCATGGCCATACGCGTTAAAAGCCAGTGGCACAACCGGGCAGACGGGGCCAAGAGTCCGCAGCAGGTGGCCACGGTCATCGCCTCGCTGATCTGGCGCGTGGCGGAAGAAAAGGTCACCCACATGCAGCAGGAAAAATTCCAGATCAATTCGAAAGAGCAAGGCTTCGCCATGATCGCGGAGTATCTGGCCTTTTTGATCCAATACGCGGACCGCTTCGTTTACGGCCGCGTCGACGAGCAATACCGCGCCGCTCTGATCGGCGCCATCGCCAAGCGCCTGGCCGAGATCCTGGAAGACAACCAGAACGAATACATGGGGCCATCCCCGGACAGCTACCAGTCCCGTTTCATCAATACGCTCAATGAACGGCTCGCGGACTACGCCACTTTCGATTATGAAAATGGTGAACCCAACTATCCCTCCCGCCGCTTTCTCGGCAGCAAGATGCTCGAACTGATGCCGCCACGCGATCGCTCGTGGACTATCGACCAGGTCGTGGAAATCGAGATTCCCGATGCGCTCGCCCTGGTCAAGAAGGGACTGAGCGGCCTGTTTTCGGAAGAGTCCGGCACCTTCGGCTAAAAACACCTTCCGCCACTTGAAACCCCTTGCTTTTAAAGTGCTGCGCCAGCTTTCCAGCAACGCATTCCGCTCCGGCGAGGAGATCGCGCAGCAACTGAACATCTCCCGCGCCTCGGTGTGGCAGGCGCTGCGGGACATGGATCGCCACGGCATCAAACTGTTTCGCCTCCCCGGGCGCGGCTACCGCCTGGCCGAACCGCTGCACTGGCTCGATGCGGAAGCAGTCAGGGCCGCGCTGGGGGACAAGGCCAGCCTGATCGATGTGGAAGTAGTGGAAACCGCGCTCTCCAGCAATAGCATCCTGATGCAGAAAGCCGCCCTGGGCGCGAAACACGGCAGTTGCCTCGCGGTGGAACTGCAAACAGGGGGAAGGGGAAGACGCGGCCGCACGTGGCACGCCACCTTGGGCGGCAGCCTGACCTTTTCCCTGCTTTGGCGCTTCACCCGGGGCGCCTCCTGCCTCTCCGGCCTCAGCCTGGCCGTGGGCGTGGCCTTGATGCGAGCATTACATCACGCCGGCGTATCAACCGCCCGCCTCAAGTGGCCAAACGACGTGCTGCACGAAAATCGCAAACTGGCAGGCATCCTGATCGAGTTGCAGGGCGACATGCTGGGACCGAGCGCCGCCGTCATCGGCATCGGGCTGAATCTGAAACTTTCAGAGCAGGCCAGGACGAATATCGATCAGCCGGCAACCGACCTCGCCGCGCTTGCATCGAATCTTCCCTCCCGGAGTCAACTGCTGGCGCTGATTCTGTATCATCTCAGCGACGTGCTGCAGCAATTCGAAGCGCAGGGATTTGTCGCCCTGCGCGAGGAATGGACCCGTCATCACGCTTATCACCGACAGCCGGTTCGCATCCTGATGCCAGACGGCAGCACCCATCACGGCACGGTGTCGGGCGTGACCGGCGATGGCGCATTGCTGGTGTGCGACCAGGATGGCGAGCACCGTTTTACCGCCGGGGAAGTCAGCATGCGGAGCGGCGCTTGAACCCGGACAATCCATTGGGACGCGGGATGATGGCGGGGCGGTTTGCGAGCAGATTTGCGCGCTCGCGCCAAGCCCATGGCATGGTCCATGCGCGCGAAGCGAGGGCGTGATGATGCCGCAAAACGACCGCCAGCACCCGCGTAGGCGCGAAGCGCCGCCCAATGGATTATCCGGGTTGAGCGTGCTTGCCGTCGATGCCGGCAATACCCGCATCAAATGGGGCTTGCACGCCGACGGCGGCTGGCTGGCGCAAGGCTGGACAGCGACAGCGCAGCCGCAACTGGACATTCAGTGGAGCCGGCTGCCAACGCCGCGAAAAATCATTATTTCCAATGTCGGTGGGAACGCTATCGCCCAGCTCATCATGAACGCAAGCGTTAAATGGAAAATCGCGCCTTCTATTATTAAGGCCCAACCCGACCAGTGCGGCGTCCACAATGGCTATGCCATGCCGCTGCAGCTCGGCAGCGACCGCTGGGCAGCGCTGATCGCTGCGCGCCACCTATATCCTGAGCGCGATGTTCTGGTGGTCCAGGCCGGCACCGCCGTCACCATCGACGCGCTTGCCGCCGACGGATGCTTCCGCGGCGGCATGATTCTGCCCGGCCTGCAGCTGATGCTGGATTCCCTGGCACGCAATACCGCCGGGCTGGCGCCACAGCGCGGCAAACTCGCAATATTTCCCGACAACACCGCCGATGCCATGTTCAGCGGCGCCGCCAATGCAATCGCCGGTGCGGTGGAACGCAGCTATCGCGTGCTCGCCACGCAACCGGTCTGTTTGCTCAGCGGCGGCGATACGGATATTCTGCTGCCTTTGCTAGGCATCCCAGTCCAGCCCGCGGACAATCTGGTGCTGGAAGGCCTGCTTCGAATTGCCTTTGAACCCGAGAAGGAATAAATGAATACATTGATTTGCGGCTCCCTGGCCTACGACAACATCATGGTTTTCCCCGGCCAGTTCAAGAACCATATCCTGCCTGAGCAAATACACATCCTCAATGTCTCTTTCCTGGTGCCGGAGATGCGGCGCGAGTTCGGCGGCTGCGCCGGCAATATCGCCTACAACCTTAAACTGCTGGGCGGCAAGCCGCTCATCATGGCCACCGTGGGCGACGACTTCGATCCCTATGAGCAGCGGCTGGAAAGACTTGGACTGGAGCAAACCCACGTGCGCCGGACCAGCGGGTCCTACACCGCCCAGGCTTTCATCACGACCGACCTGGACGACAACCAGATCACCGCCTTTCACCCTGGCGCGATGAATTTTTCCCATCACAATCACGTGCATGACGCCAGCAACATCGCGCTTGGCATCGTCGCCCCGGACGGGCGCGATGGCATGCTGCAACATGCGCGTGAATTCCACGACAAGGGCGTGCCATTCGTGTTCGATCCCGGTCAGGGCTTGCCCATGTTCAACGGCGCGGAACTGCTGGATTTCGTCGCGCTGGCGGATTATGTCGCGCTCAACGATTACGAGGCCCGGCTATTGCAGGAGCGTACCGGCAAGACGCTGGAACAACTGGCTGGGGACGTGCGCGCTTTGATCGTCACCCTGGGCGCCAAGGGTTCAGTGATTTACAGCGGGGGGAGAAAGCTGGAAATCCCTTGTATTGCCGCTCAACAGGTGCTGGACCCCACCGGTTGCGGCGATGCTTATCGTGCCGGACTGCTCTATGGCATCGTCAACGGCATGGACTGGGAAATGACAGGTCGTCTCGCGGGCCTGATGGGCGCGCTCAAAATCGCCAGCCGCGGCGGACAAAACCACGTCCACTCGCGCGAGGAAATTTCCACCCTTTTCAAGCAACAGTTCGGCACCCGCTTCGAGTAATCCAGGAAACCTCGTAGCGGCATCACCCGGCGGGTGAAACGATCATTCAGGAAGAAACTTATTGGATTCATTGTCCTATGCACGCCATGAAGCGATCAACCGAGGTTTCCGGGATAATGGAACAAACACCCCACATCGTGCGGGCATGGCGCCTGCTCAGGTTGGGGCTGCACATCCT
Organism: Sulfuricella sp.; assembly: GCA_028714955.1. Lineage (GTDB taxonomy): Bacteria > Pseudomonadota > Gammaproteobacteria > Burkholderiales > Sulfuricellaceae > Sulfurimicrobium. The sequence goes on along the minus strand of JAQTLK010000007.1, from coordinate 19,388 downwards.
GCGCGGGGTGCTGACCGCCCTCCTGGTTCTGCCCTGGGGCAGTCCGGGCCTGCGCATGACGCTTACCCGGGAATGGTCGCGCAGCCTTCTGGACCTGCTTGGCGTGCAACTGAGGGTTCGCGGCAATCCACTGGACGCGGCCGACCACAACGTACTGGTAGTACCCAACCACGTCTCCTGGCTGGACATTTACCTCCTCAACACCGTGCGTCCCTTGCGCTTCGTTTCCAAGGCCGAAATCCGCAACTGGCCAATCGTGGGTTGGCTGGCGATATTCACCGGCACGCTGTTTCTGGAACGCGGCAGGCGCCGCGACACCGCACGGGTTAACGATGCGGTCAGCGCCGCATTGGCCAATGGCGATTGTGTGGCATTTTTCCCCGAAGGCACGACCACCGATGGCACCTACCTCAAACCGTTTCTCTCATCCCTGCTGCAAGCGGCGATCAACGCGCACGCGGAATTGCGCCCGGTGGCCCTGCGCTACGTCCTGCCCGATGGCGGCATCGACAGGGCAGCGGCTTATTGCGGCGATATGACCATGATGGATTCGCTGCGCAATATCCTGGCTCGCAGGGAAATCCGGGCGGAACTGATCTTCCTTGAACCCATTCCCACCAGCGGCAAGCACCGCAGGGAACTGGCACGTCAAGCCGAACAGCTTATTTCCAGCGCTTTGTACCCGGCAAGCCCGCACACGACACCTGGAACAGCTGGCGATCCTCCAGCCGCAACGCGCTGAGCTCGCCGCTCCACAGGCAACCCGTATCGAGCGCCGCCAGATTGGGCCGCTGCAACAGCCCTAACGCCGACCAGTGGCCGAAAATGATCGTGGCGTCGCAACTGGCGCGTGCCGGCACATCGTACCAGGGCAGCAGATTTTTTGGCTGGGTGCCGGGCTCTCCCTTGTGAGAAAAATCAATTTCTCCCGCCGCGCTGCAGAACCGCAGCCGGGTCATGGCATTGGTAATCAGCCGCAAACGGCTCATGCCGCGCAGATCCTCGCGCCAGTGGCGCGGCTCGTTGCCATACATATGAGCAAAAAAATCGCGGTAACGGTCGCCGCGCAACACCTCCTGCACTTCGCCCGCCAGCGCCAGCGCCCGTTCCGGCGTCCATTGCGGCAGCAGGCCGGCATGCACCAGAAAATACCCGTTCTCGCCGTAAGCCAGGGGCTGGCGGCGCAGCCAGCCAAGCAACTCGTCCCGGTCGGGCGCCTGCAAAATATCCTGAATGGTGTCGCTGCGGTGCAGCGGCACAAAACCCTCCGCCACCGCCAGGGTGTGCAAATCATGGTTTCCCAGCACCGTGACCAGCGCGTCGCCCAGGCCCATGGCCCAGCGCAGCACGGCGGCTGAAGCCGGACCGCGGTTGACCAGATCCCCCACCAGCCAGATTTTGTCGCGCACGGGATCGAATGCGATGCGCTCAAGGAGTTTCTCCAGGGCAGCATGGCAGCCCTGCAAATCACCGATGGCATAAGTAGGCATATTGTTTTGGCAAATTTTTTGTTAAGGTGTAACGGAATTCTAACCGGTCTGGGCGGAGAGCATGATGGAAATCGCGTGGTGGCACTGGATAGCGGGCGGCATCCTGCTGGTTCTGGCGGAACTCGCCGTTCCCGCTTTTTTCCTCATCTGGTTCGGCTTCGGCGCGTTGCTGGTGGGCGTCATCGTGCTGCTCGCACCGATCTCGCTGGCCGCCCAATTTACGCTGTGGGGAGTGGCTTCGGGCGCGATGGTGTTTTTCTGGTTCCGCTATTTCAAGAACGCCGACCGTACCAAGGCCGGCATTTCCAAGGAAGCTTTTCTTGGTGAAAGCGGACTGATCGTCAAGGAAGTGTCGGAAATGCACAAGGGCCAGATCCGCTTTCAGAAACCCATCCTGGGGGCCGAAACCTGGCCGGTAATCGCCGACGAAACCATCTCCGCCGGGGAACGGGCCCGCATTGTCGACATCATAGGCCAAACACTCAAAGTTTCAAGAAAATAGGGGAAATCGCATGGAACTAACTTTTCTGAGCTTCATATTTTTCATCTTCGTTGCCGTCACCGTAGCCAAGGGCGTGCGCATCGTGCCGCAAGGCGAAGAGTGGGTGGTGGAACGGCTCGGCAAATATCACACCACCATGCTGCCCGGCCTGCACCTGCTGATTCCCTACATCGACCGCGTCGGCTACAAGGTGCCCACCAAGGATCTGATTCTCGACATCCCGCAACAGGAGGTCATCACCAAGGACAATGCCGTGCTGGTCGTCAACGCCATCGCTTTCGTCAAGGTGACGGACACGCAGAACGCCGTGTACGGCGTCACCAGCTTCGAGCTGGCAATCATCAACATGATTCAGACCACGTTGCGCTCCATCGTCGGCGAAATGGAACTGGATCAGGCGCTATCGTCACGCGAGCAGATCAAGGTACGCCTCAAGGAATCCATTTCAGATGACGTGGCGGATTGGGGGCTGACGCTGAAATCAGTGGAAATCCAGGACATCAAGCCCTCGCCCTCGATGCAGGACTCCATGGAACGGCAGGCCGCAGCGGAACGCGAGCGCAAAGCCACCGTCACCAAGGCGGAAGGCGACAAGCAAGCCGCCATCCTGGAAGCCGAAGCCCGCCTCGAAGCCGCCAAGCGCGACGCCCAGGCGCAGGTCGTGCTGGCGCAGGGCGCGGCGGAAGCGATCAAGCGTGTGACGGAATCAATCCCGGACCGTGAGTTCCCCGCCTATTACCTGCTAGGCGAAAAATACATACAGGCCATGCGCGAACTGGCCTCCTCGCCCAACAGCAAAACCGTGGTGCTGCCCGCCGACATCATGCAGACAGTGCAGAGCTTGCTGGGTAAGCGCTGATTGTTAGCGTCCTCATCGCCCGATGAGCGTGTTACAAAAGTAGCGGATGACGTCATGTCTCAACTGTGCGGATTCGCAGCCGATTCCCATAAGCCAGACAGGCTCCCAGCACCTTACAAATTGGTGGGCTAATCCGTGAGTACAAAAACAAAACGCCCCTGATGGGCGTATTTGTTTGTTGTATGGCGGAGAGAGAGGGATTCGAACCCTCGGTAAGGCTATAAACCCTACGCTCCCTTAGCAGGGGAGTACCTTCGACCACTCGGCCATCTCTCCATTTCGAGCAGACGGAAGAATACCGATTATTCCGTGTCAGGTCAAACCGGCAATGAAGCGCTTACGGTGTTGGGGAGGCGCGCGTCTTGGCCAGTGCCGCGTCAATCGCCGCTTCCAGATAGGCGCCATAAAAATCCGGGGTGGAAAGGCCGACCAGTGGCTCGACAAGAAGGTTTCCGTCGGCATCGAGCAAATTTATGGTGGGGGTGAATTTGATTTTATGTTGCCTGGCAAACCGGGTATGGCTGATTCTCTTGCCGTCGAAATCCAGCAGCGTGTTGCTGCTCTTCATGTACAGTTGGCGAAAAATCACTTTGTTCGCATATTCGGGGCTATGCTGCATCGGCAACAGGAACTCGTGCTTGACCCTTTCGCAATAAGAACAATCCGGGGCAACGAACAATATCAGGATGGGTATCTGCCTGGTTCTCGCCACTTCGGCATCCCGCGTCAAGTCGGTTGCGAAGCCCAGTTCGTCTCTTCCTGGCGCCGCGCTGGCAGTGGCGATCCATGCTAGAATTGCAAGCCCCAGGCCAAGTGCCATGGTCTTTGAAAATGAACGGTTAATTATCATAAATTAGGCAGAAATCTGATTTGAAGAACACACTCGTCATCGCATCGCGCGAAAGCGCCCTGGCAATGTGGCAGGCACGACACATTCAAAGCCGGCTGCAGGCATTATACCCGCAATTGGAGGTCTCCATTCTCGGCATGACCACCACCGGTGACCAGATCCTCAACGCCCCCCTGGCCAAGATCGGCGGCAAGGGTCTGTTCGTCAAGGAACTGGAGCAGGCGCTGGAAGAAGGACAGGCCGACATCGCCGTGCATTCCATGAAGGACGTGCCCATGACGCTGCCCCCCGGTTTCATGCTCGTCGCCACGGGTGAACGCGAAGACCCGCGCGATGCCTTTGTCTCCAACCAGCATCCCAATCTCGCAGCGCTGCCCGCTGGCAGCGTGGTCGGCACTTCTAGCCTGCGCCGCGAATGCCAGTTGCGCGCACGTTTCCCCCACCTGAAAATCGAAGCGCTGCGCGGCAACGTGCAAACGCGCTTGCGCAAGCTGGATGAAGGCCAATACGCAGCCATCATCCTCGCCGCCGCCGGCCTGAAACGGCTGGAACTGGGCCACCGCATCACCGCGCTGATCGAGCCGGAACAAAGCCTGCCGGCCGTGGGACAGGGCGCGCTGGGCATCGAGTGCCGCGAGGGGCGCGACGACCTGGTGGCCTTGCTGGCACCCCTGCACCATGCCGAGAGCGCCGCATGCGTGGCGGCGGAACGCGCCATGAGCCGGGCCTTGCAGGGCAGTTGCCAGGTGCCGCTGGGCGGCTTCGCGCAGATCGTCGGCGGCGAACTGCGTCTGCGCGGTTTCGTCGCCAGCATCGACGGCCAACGCATGATTCGCGACGAAGTGCGCGGCAAACCGGAGAATGCCGAACAGCTGGGTACCGAAATGGGGCAGCGTCTCATCACTTTGGGCGCGGACAAGATTCTCGCCGAACTCGCAATGTAATGGCGGAAATAAAACAATTGCCGCTCCAGGGCATGAGCATCGTGGTGACACGCCCGGCCCACCAGGCGCAGCATCTCGCGCAGCTGATCAAAGCGGCCGGCGGAGATGCGATTCTCTTTCCTGTACTGGAAATTCTTGATGCTGCGAATATGCCTCTGCTCAAGGCGCTGATTGCTCGCCTGGACACTTTCGATATGGCGATTTTCATCAGCCCCAACGCGGTCAGCAGGGCAATGAAGCTGATTCTGGCCCAGCGCGGTTTGCCGTCGCGCTTGACCATCGCCGCCATCGGCCGGGGCAGCGAAAAGGAACTGGGGCGCCATGGCGTGCAGCAGGTCATTACGCCGCAACGGCAATTCGACAGCGAGGGCTTGCTGGCGCTGCCGCAGTTTCAGGACATGAGCGGCCAGCGGGTGGTCATTTTTCGTGGCGAAGGTGGGCGCGATATGCTTGGCGACTCGCTGATCGCGCGCGGCGCCCAGCTGGAATATGCGGAATGCTACCGGCGCGGCAAGCCCGACATTGACGCCGCGCCGCTGTTGCAGCGCTGGGCACGAGGCGGGGTGCAGGCGGTAACGGTGACCAGCAGCGAAAGCCTGCATAATCTGATCGACCTGCTGGGCGAACCGGGCCAACAATGGTTGAACAAGACGCCGCTGTTCGCGCCGCATGCAAGGATTGCCGCAACCGCCCGCGGCCTGGGGCTGGAACAGGTGGTCGTGACGGAAGCCGGGGATGAAGGATTGTTAATGGGCTTGGTCGAATGGCGGATGCACGGGAAGGCATGAACAACACGGAACCGGGTACGCGCGGAGTATCCTGGCTGAATCGCTCCAATATCGCGCTGATTGTGGCATTGCTGGCCTTGCTGCTGCTCGGCTGGCAATGGCTGGATGCGCGCCAGCGCAATGCCGACCTGGAACTCGCCCTGAGCCGCCGCCTCAGTGCTTTCGAAACGCGCAACAAGGAAAGCGAGATTCTCGCTCGCCAGGCTCAGGAGGCCACGCGCGAAGCCCTGGCCAAGCTCGATTTGCTGGAACAGAAGCTGGCGGAATCCCAGAGCCATCAGGTCGCGCTGGAGGAAATGTACCAGGAAATGTCGCGCAACCGCGACGAATGGGCGCTGGCCGATATTGAACAGGTTCTCCTTATTGCCAGCCAGCAACTGCAACTGGCCGGCAACGTCAAGGCCGCCCTGGCCGCCCTGCAGACCGCGGACAACCGCCTGCAGCGCATCGACAGGCCGCAATTCTTTACCTTGCGCAAGGCCATCAACAAGGACATCGAACAATTGCAGTCGCTGCCTTTGCCGGACGTGGCGGGAATCAGCCTGCGCCTGGACGGCCTGGCAGCCGAAGTGGATCAGTTGCCCCTGATTCCCGGCCACGTCGGTAACGACGAAAAACCCGCTCCCCACATGCCGTTGCCGGACGGCTTCTGGCAGCGGCTGGGAACGGAAGCCTGGCAGGACTTCAAGCAACTGGTGCGGATACAGAACCTGAAAAAGCCAGAATTGCCGCTGCTGCCGCCGACCCAGGCCTACTTCCTGCGCGAAAACCTCAAGCTGCGACTGCTCTCCGCCCGCATCGCCCTGCTCCAGCGCAACGAGGCGAGCTTCAAGGCCGACCTCAAGGCCGCACAAGACTGGCTGAACAGCTATTATGATGCCACGGACAAACGCGTTCGCGTCGCGCTTGCCAGCCTGCAACAGATGGAACAAAGTCGCCTCGCCATCGACCTGCCGGACCTTTCCGCAAGCCTCGGCGCGGCGCGCATGTTCAAGCTGGGGCGCGAAAAGGGCGGCAAATGAGGACGCTGCTGCGGATCATGGCCATTCTGGCACTGGCGGTGGCTATCACCATCGCCGTCAAATATAATGCCGGCTACGTGGTGGTGGTATATCCGCCATACAAAGCCGAACTTTCCCTCAGCCTCATGATCGTCACGCTGCTGGTCGTGTTTTTCCTCGCTTATGGCCTGCTGCGCTTGGGTGCGCATACCCTCAACCTGTTCGACGAGGTTCGTGCCTTCAAGCAGGAACGTCTGCGGGAAAAGGCCAGAGCCGCCATGCGCGACGAGGTGGCGGCCTTTGCTGCCGGCCACTATGCCAAGGCGGAAAAACTCGCCGTTAGCGCCATGGAACAGGACGAAGACACGGAAACAAACGCCCTGGTCGCCGCCCGCTGTGCCCATGAACTCAAGGCATTCGACCGGCGGAACGCCTACCTGGCGCAGATCGGCAAGACCTGCTCTGACTATCCGGACGCGGGGATGGCCGAGTAAGGATTGCAGCGAAGGGGTTCGCGCATTGCTTGCCGCCAATCGGGTTGAACCTTCTGCTCCAACCGGAACTCTTACTCAGGTTATCCTGTTATAAACCGCCGCTTAATGACATCAAGATATTCCCCATGAAAAAATCGTGGAAAGACAGCATCTACCTCCAGCGGGAAGAACTGGCCCGCATCCTGCGGGAACCCATGGCCCGCCTGGCCGAGCGCTGCTCGCCAGCCTGGGGCGAGCGCGAACAATTGAATGACATTCTCAATAATGGTTTCCCCTCCATTCCCCATTGCACCTTCCTGTATTGCGTAAACATGGACGGCATACAGATTTGCGACAATGTCGGCCAATCAGGAATCACCCCCGCCCACTTCGGGCGCGACCGCTCCCATCGCCCCTACATGAAGGAGGTCGTGCCGTCCTGGGGATTCCTGCTGTCGGACGCCTACATCAGCCTGACCGAACGCCGCCCCTCCCTCACGGCCCTGCAGGTTGTGCGCCAGGATGAGCACTGGCTGGGTTATCTTGGCGCCGATTTCGACTTGCGCAATCTAAAAGTAACGGCGGAGCTCTACGATGAGCCGGGCTACTGGCGACAAGTGAAAGGCGACCCGGCGATTCGCGGGACGGTTTTTTCGCAGACCCGCATCGAAAGCCCGATGGACCGCAACATTGAACAGGCATTGTCCATCCTGGAAGAGCTGATCACCCAGCGCGGCGTGTTCCAGTGCATTCTGCATTTCTCCAGCAGCCAGGCCACCATCTGGACCGTGGACGACCCGTTCCGCTACCGCATTCTGGATCACGAGGCGCTGAACGATCCGGACATCTGCCTGGTGTTCCCGTCCCGGCCCTATCCGAGCAATGCGGCGATCCCCCCTGTCGACATCAAGCGCATTCTCGACACCATGCAATCCCTGCGCCTGACCGATCCGACCTTCTACCTGCGCACAGCCTCGATCAATGTCTTCAACGGCACCGTGAGCCTGACCTTCTCCTGCGACGGTTCCCATTACATGTCTTATGTCGAGTTCCTGATGAAAGACACGACTTTCTGGTTCTAGGAGCCTGCGTCACGATGGGTCACGCGGGGTAAAAATCGCCCTGAGTGTCACTCGCACGCAGTGCCGTGCCCATGGATGACCCTCACCCCAGACTCCAGCCAATCTTTTCTCCCGCCCGCAACGGCACCAGCGTGCCGCTGCCGAATGGCAGTTCGGCGGGTGCTTCCCAGCTTTTTCTGAACAACGTTACATTGCCGCCATTGCGCGGCAAGCGGTAAAAATCCGCGCCATAAAAGCTGGCGAATGCTTCCAGCCTGTCCAGCGCCTTGGCCGCCTCGAAAACTTCGGCATAGAGTTCCAGCGCAGCGTGAGCGGTATAGATGCCGGCACAGCCGCAGGCGGATTCCTTGGCATGCCTGGCGTGTGGCGCGCTATCGGTACCAAGGAAGAATTTGGGGTTGCCGCTGGTGGCGGCGCCGACCAGTGCCCAGCGGTGCTCTTCGCGCTTCAGCACCGGCAGGCAGAACATGTGCGGGCGCATGCCGCCGGCGAACATGGCATTGCGGCTATAGAGCAGGTGATGGGCGGTGATGGTGGCGGCAACGGTGGGCGGCGCAGCCTTGACGAATTCCACCGCCTGGCGGGTAGTGATGTGTTCAAATACCACCCGCAGGCGCGGGTAGCGGTCCAGCAGCGGCACCAGCACCTTGCCGATGAATACCTGCTCGCGGTCGAACACGTCCACCAGCGGGTGCGTGTCCTCGCCATGCACCAACAGTGGCAGATCATGTTCCTGCATGGCTTCCAGGGCGGCGTGACACTTGGCGATATCAGTCACACCGGAATCGGAATTGGTGGTGGCGCCGGCGGGGTAGAGCTTGACGCCGTGCACCACCCCGCTGGCCCTGGCGCGCGCGATTTCCTCGGGCGCGGTGTTGTCGGTGAGATAGAGCGTCATCAGCGGCTCGAAATCCGAACCGGCGGGCAGGGCGGCAAGAATGCGCTGGCGGTAGGCCAGGGCCAGCTCGGTGGTGGTGACGGGCGGGCGCAGGTTGGGCATGACGATGGCACGCCCGAAGCGGCGTGCCGTATCGGGCAGCACGGCCTGCATGTCGGCACCGTCGCGCAGGTGCAGGTGCCAGTCGTCGGGGCGGGTGAGGGTCAGCGTGTCCATGGTGTGATCCGTCAAGAATGCGGTGTTTATTTTAACTGCAACGCCAGGTCGTAGAGGGCATTTTTCTTTTCGCCGCTGATCTCGGCCGCCAGCTTGACCGCCTGCTTGAGGGGCAGTTCCGCCAGCAGCAACGACAGAATCCGCTGCGCTTCGGCGCCGATTTCTTCCTTCTCGGCGGGCGGCGCGCCCGCCACCAGCAGCACGAATTCACCGCGCTGGCGGTTGGGGTCGCCTGCCAGCCAGGCCGGGGCATCGGCCAGTTTGCAGCCATGAATGCTTTCGAACACCTTGGTCAGTTCGCGCGCAAGAACGATTTCTCGTGCCCCGCCCAGCACCGCCAGCAGGTCATCCACCGTTTCCACGATGCGGTGCGGCGCCTCGTAGAACGCCAGGGTGTAGGGCAGGGCCTGCAGCGCGGCCAGCGCCTTGCGCCGGCTGGCCGGCCTGGACGGCAGGAAGCCGTAGAAGAGGAAATGCGGCGCGTCCAGACCTGCCGCGGAAAGCGCGCAGACAACGGCGCTGGGGCCGGGCAGCGGCACCACGGGAAGGCCCGCCGCGCGCACCGTCCGCACCAGGAGCGAGCCCGGATCGCTCACCCCCGGCGTACCGGCGTCGGACACCAGCGCCACCGTCTTGCCGGCCTGCAGCGCCGCGATGACCTTGGGCGCGGCAAGCTGCTCGTTATGTTCATGCAGCGCCATCAGACGCGCGGAAATGCCGAAATGGCCCAACAGGTGCGAAGTATTGCGCGTGTCCTCGGCAGCAACGATATGCGCCGACTTCAATATCTCCAGCGCGCGCAGGGTAATGTCCTGCAAATTTCCAATCGGCGTGGCAACAACATATAATGTCCCAACAGCACTCATACCTTGGTCCTGATGCAACGTTTCCTCGCTTTTTTTCCGTTGTTGTTTCTTGCCGTGACGCTGGCGGCCTGCACGTCCGTCCCCGAAAAACCGGCCAGCGTCGAATCACGGCCACTGGCCAGCGCGCGACAGGCACAACAATCCGCACCGCCACCCCAGGTCGAGATCACGCCGCTGGCCAGAACGGCTCCACCCGAAGAGGCTTCGCCGCCCCGGCAACCGGCGCCGGGCATGGCCAATAATGCGCATATTGCGTTACTGCTGCCGCTCGATTCTCCCGCCTTTGGCCGCGCCGCCGAAGCGGTAAAACAGGGCTTCATGGCCGCCGCCACAATCCAGGCGAGCGACCTCCCGGTTAAAGTCTACCCCAGCGGCGGCGAGCGGCCCGACGACATTGTGGCCGCATACCGGCAGGCAACGCAAGCCGGCGCCCGCATCATCGTCGGCCCGCTGACCAAGAATGGCGTTAGCGCGCTCGCCGCCAGCAAGCAGGTCAGCGTCCCGACGCTGGCGCTGAACCTGCCTGACTCGTTCAGCGACCTCCCGCCGCAGCTCTACTTCCTGAGCCTGGCAGCAGACATCGAAGCACGCCAGATCGCCCAGGCAGCCTTTGGCGAAGGCCGCAGAACAGCCATTATCGTTGCCTCCGGCAATAGTCTGGCAAAACGCATGCAGCTTGCCTTTGCCGATGAATGGGCGCATCTCGGCGGCAAACTCGTCGCCCAGTTCGGCTTCAATGGCACCAATCCCGTTGCCATACGCGATGCATGGCAAAGCCACCCGGCGGACATGCTGTTCCTTGCCATGGATGGCGGAGATGCGCGCCTGCTGCGGCCATACCTCGACAACGACATCCCCATGTATGCAACTTCGCAAATTTACGCGGGAAGAAACACGCCGGAAAAATACTACGACCTGAATGGCATTCACTTCATCGACATGCCGTGGCTGCTGCAACCGGACCACCTTGCCGTGATGGTCTATCCGCGGCCCCAGGAAGCGTTCAGCGCCGACCTGGAACGCCTCTATGCCCTGGGCATCGATGCCTGGCGCCTGGCGCTACTACTGCAGGCCGGCCCCGCCGGCGCGCCCTTCACACTGGACGGGGTGACCGGCCGGCTGAGACTGAACGGCGCCCATCAGGTCGAGCGCGATGGCGTGCTGGCCGTGTTTCGCAATGGAGAAGCCGCGCTATTGACACCGTGACCCGAATCGGCGAGGAGGCTGAAAATCTTGCCGCCGCATTCCTGCAACGCCAAGGACTCAAGCTGGTGACGCGAAATTACCGCTGCCGCATGGGTGAAATCGACCTGGTCATGGATGATCGCGGCACGCTGGTTTTTGTTGAAGTGCGCTTGCGCAAGAATCCTCATTTTGGCGGCGCGGGCGCCAGCATCACGGCTCACAAGCAGAGCAAGCTGATCCGCGCGGCGCAGCATTATCTGCAGCAGCAACCGCTTCAGCCGCCCTGCCGCTTCGACGCCGTGCTGCTCGATGGCGGCAACATGGAGTGGATCAAAGATGCCTTTAGCGCCTAGGAGCCCGTCGAACTCATGGACCTGATTTCCCGTATTGGCCACCATTTTACCGATAGCGCCCATGTCAAGCTGCAGGCGCTTGACCTGCTCGCCGGACCCATCGCCCTCGCCGCCGAGCAGGTCGTGCAATGCCTGCTGTCCGATGGCAAGGTGTTGAGCTGCGGCAACGGCGGCTCTGCCGGCGACGCCCAGCATTTCGCCTCGGAAATGCTCAACCGCTTCGAAATGGAACGACCCGGCCTGGCCGCCATGGCGCTTACCACCGACAGTTCGACCATCACCTCGATCGCCAACGACTATGCTTTCGAGTTGATTTTTTCCAAGCAGGTGCGAGCCCTGGGCCAGCCCCAGGACCTGCTGCTGGCGATATCCACCAGCGGAAGCTCGAAAAACGTCATCCAGGCAATCGACGCCGCCCACGAACGCGAAATGGGCGTCATCGCGCTCACCGGCAAGGGCGGCGGCCCGATGGGTGAACTTTTGCGCCCTGGCGATATCCACTTGTGTGTGCCTTCCGATAGCACCGCACGTATCCAGGAAGTACACCTGCTCATCATCCATTGCCTGTGTGATGCCATTGACTGTTTGTTGCTAGGAGTTGAATAAATGCGTAAATATCTTCCGTTACTGCTGCTGGCCGTGATTCCCGCCCTGCAGGGCTGTTTCCCGGTCGTCGCCACCGGCGTCGGCGCTGGCGCGCTGATGGTTGCCGACCGCCGCACCTCCGGCGCCTATATCGAAGACCAGGGCATCGAACTCAAGGCCATGAACCGCCTCAACGAAAAATTCAACGAAACGGTGCAGGTCACCGTGACCAGCTATAACCGCAACGTCCTGCTCACCGGCCAGGCCCCCACCGAAGCGCTGAAAAACGAAGTGGAGCAGACTGTCCGCAGCGTGCCCAACGTGGCTTCCGTGCTTAACGAAATGACGGTCGGGCCTTTGACGACTTTCTCTTCGCACAGTAACGACACCTACATCACCTCCAAGGTCAAGGGGCGCATGATCGATGCCAACAAGTTTCCAATAAACCACGTCAAGGTCGTCACCGAGGATGGCGTGGTCTACCTGCTGGGCATCGTCACCCGCCAGGAGGCCGACGACGCGGTGGAAATTGCCCGTACCACCAACGGCGTCAAGAAAGTGGTCAAGGTATTCGAATACCAGAACTGAGTTTGACTTGACTTACCCCGCCCCCGATTTCGAGCGCAAGATTTGCGTCCCGGCCGACCTCCCGGCACGGGCCGCGTCACTGGCGCGTCCGCTGGTGTTCACCAATGGCTGCTTCGACATCCTCCACCGCGGCCACGTCACCTATCTGGCGCAGGCCAGGGCATTGGGGGCGTGCCTGGTCGTGGGGGTCAACACCGACGCCTCGGTCAAACGCCTGGGCAAGGGCGACGACCGCCCGGTCAACAGCCAGCAGGACCGCATGGCGGTGCTGGCGGCGCTCGAAAGCGTCAGCCTGGTCTCCTGGTTCGACGAAGACACGCCGCTCCAGCTCATCCTCGCCTGCCGCCCGGACATTCTGGTGAAGGGCGGCGACTGGGCGGCGGAAAACATCGTCGGCGCGCGCGAAGTGCTGGAATGGGGCGGGCAGGTCCATTCCATCCCGATCCTGTTCGAGCGCTCGACCACCTCCACCATCGCCAAGATTCGCGCTCTCTGAGCCCATGCTACCCGCGGCGCTCCTCACCCGCCTCGGCGCCATCGTCGGCGATGGCAAGCTGCTGACCGACCAGGCGAGCTGCTACGTCTACGGCTACGACAACAGCCGCAAGGTTTTTCCGCCCCAGGCGGTGGCGTTCGCCGCCAGCAGCGAAGAAGTCCAGCAGGTCGTCCGGCTGTGCAATGAATTCTCCATCCCTCTCACGCCACGTGGCCGCGGCACCGGCACCACCGGCGCCAGCATCCCGGAACAGGGCGGCGTGGCGCTGTCGCTCGAACGCATGCGGCGCATCCTCGCCGTCGACCCCGCCAACCGCGTGCTGGTGTGCGAACCCGGCGTGCTGAACCAGGAAGTGCAGGATGCTGCACGGCCGCATGGCTTCTTCTGGCCCCCTGACCCCTCCAGCGCCGCCTATTGCAGCGTCGGCGGCAACCTCGCCACCTGCGCCGGCGGGCCGCACGCGGTGAAATACGGCGTCACCCGCGACCACGTGCTGGGCCTGAAAGCGGTAACGGGGAAGGGCGACATCATCAAGACCGGCTGCTACACCACCAAGGGCGTGGTCGGCTACGACCTGACGCGCCTCTTGATCGGCTCGGAAGGCACGCTGGCAATCATCACCGAGGCCACGCTCAAGCTCACGCCCTTGCCTGCCGCAGTGGGCGGGCTGACCGCCCATTACCGCGACATCGCCAGCTGCGCCCGGGCGATTGCCGCCATCATGGCGCAGCCCGCCCTGCCGAGTGCGCTGGAGTTTCTCGACCAGGCCTCGCTCGACCTGATCCGCGCCCGCCATCCCGGCCTGTTGCCGCAAGAAACCCGCGCGCTGCTGATGATCGAAGTGGACGGCGCACCTGGCGAAATCGCTGCCAGCGCCCAGGCCATCCGCGCCGCCTGCGGCAACGACGGCCTCATCCGGGCGGAAATCGTGAGCGATCTCAAGGCGCTGTGGGCGGCGCGCAAGGCGCTCTCGCCCCTGCTGCGCGACATCGCACCGAAGAAGATCAACGAAGACATCGTGGTGCCGGTCTCGCGCCTGCCCGAACTGCTGCACGGCCTGAGCGAGCTGAGCGCTCGATATCGCGTCGCCAATGCCAACTTCGGCCACGCCGGCAACGGCAACATCCACGTCAACCTGCTGGTGAACCCCGACGACGCGGAGGAACTGCAGCGCGCGGAAGCCTGCCTGGACGAAATCTTCACCCTGGTGCTGCGCCTCGACGGCACCCTCTCGGGCGAACACGGCGTGGGGCGCGAGAAACGGGCCTTCGTGGCGCGCGAGATCGACCCCGTGACGCTGCAACTGATGCGCGACATCAAGCAGGTGTTCGACCCCAAAAATATTCTCAATCCCGGCAAGATGTTTGCCGACCCACAATAAATCAGGAGACCACCATGACGCTTACCACCGATCTCAACCAACGCTTCGCCATTCCCGGCCATGTCGCATTCAAGGAAGGCCCCGGCGGGCTGGTCGTCGCGGAAGTCGCCAACGCATTGGCCGAATCCAGCATCGCCCTGCAGGGCGCCCACGTCATGAGCTTCCAGCCGCGCGGCCAGGAGCCGGTGATCTGGCTCTCGAAATTCGCCAAGTTCGCGCCCGGCAAGTCGATCCGTGGCGGCGTGCCGGTGTGCTGGCCGTGGTTCGGCCCGCACGCCGGCGACGCCGCCCTGCCGGGGCACGGCTTCGCCCGCACGGTGATGTGGCAGGTACTGGAAAGCAAGGCACTGGGAGACGGCGCCACCTTCCTGCGCTTCGGCCTGGTGGAAAACGAAACCACGCGCGCGCAATGGCCGCATGCTTCGAGCGCCGAGTTGGAAGTCACCGTGGGCGGCGCGCTCAGGGTCGTACTGGTGACGCGCAATAAGGGCAACGCAGCCTTCGTGCTGGGCGAGGCGCTGCACACCTACTTCCACATCAGCGACGTGGCGAACATGAAAATCACCGGCCTCGACGGCTGCGCCTATCTCGACAAGGTCGGCCCCACCACGCGCAAGACCCAGCACGGCGCCATCGTGATCGAAAGCGAAGTAGACCGCGTCTACCTCGACACCAGCGCCGACCTGCTGATCGAGGACAGCGGGTTCAAGCGCCGCATCCGCATCGCCAGCGAAGGCGCCCGCTCGGCCGTGGTATGGAACCCGTGGGTCGAGAAAGCCGAAAAAATGGGCGATTTCGGTCCCGAAGGCTATCGCGGCATGGTATGCGTGGAAACCGCCAACGCCATCGACAACGTGGTCACCGTGCAGCCCGGCGAAGAACACCGCATGGCGGCGGTTTACAGCGTCGAACCGCTGGCCTGACGGAAACGGAAGCGCCGCAAACCCGTGCGGCGCCTGTGCCCAGGCTTACCAGCCGCGGCGCTCGAAGTCGCGGCGCGGGCCGCCGTCGCCATGGTTGTCATCATGGTCGTGACGACGGAAGCGCCAATGATCAGGGCGCGGGCCTTCCTCGTAACGCTCGTAATACACGCGCCGAACTGGCACTGCGCGGTAATAATAGACCGGCGCGGGACGATAATAAACAGGCTCCGGACGATAATAGACAGACTCGACCCGCCGGTACTGGTTATCGCGCGTAGCCACCGCGACGCCAGTCGCGCCGCCCAGCAAGCCGCCGACGATGGCGGCATCGCGCCCGCCCAGCGCCGATCCTATGGCCGCGCCAGCCGCGCCGCCGAACGCGCCGCCAACCACGGCATCGCTATTCCAGTCCCCGGCATACGCCTGGCCAGCCAGGGCCGCGGTCAATACAACGATCAAGCTGATCTTTTTCATGATTTGCCTCCTTGTGTGTGAACGTGAGGCAAATTGTAGGCGCGGGAAGCTTAACGCAAGCTGAACGGAGACGCTGGACTTATTTCCGGCTTGACAGGCGCACAATGTAGCCGCCCGACTTCTCGTCCCGTTCCAGTTCCACCAGCTGCCGCGACTGGGCCTCCTCCAGCAGCTCGTTGAAGGAACGGAAGCCGTAATAGGCTTCGTTGAAGCCGGGCTGGCGGCGCTTGAGCGCCTGCTTGACCATCGAGCCCCAGATCTTTTCCCCCTCGCCGCGTTCCGCGATCAGGGCTCCTATCGTCTCCGTGACCAGGTCGAGCGCCTGCTGTTCCTTGTCGTTCTCGGTCTTTGGCGCCTCCCTGACTGTGGCTGGAACTGCCTTGGCCGCGGTCTTTTTCTTCGCCCCTTTCTTGGCCTCCTGTTCGCGCACCAGGTCGTCGTAGTAGATAAACTCGTCGCAGTTGGAAATCAGCAGGTCGGAGGTGGAATTTTTCACGCCCACGCCGATCACGGTTTTGTTGTTTTCGCGCAGCTTGCTGACCAGGGGGGAGAAATCCGAATCACCGCTGATGATGACGAAGGTCTTGACGTGGGACTTGGTATAACACAGGTCGAGCGCATCCACCACCATGCGGATGTCGGCAGAGTTCTTGCCGGACATGCGCACGTGGGGGATTTCGATCAGCTCGAATGACGCCTCGTGCATCGGCCCCTTGAAATCCTTGTAGCGCTCCCAGTCACAGTAGGCTTTCTTGACCACGATGCTGCCCTTGAGCAGCAGGCGCTCCAGCACCTTCTTGATGTCGAACTGCGCGTATTTGGCATCGCGTACGCCGATGGCGATGTTCTCGAAATCACAGAACAAGGCCATGTTCTCGGCTTCCTGGGATCCTGCCATGTCGTTTTCTCCCGAATTGATGTGACGGCAATCCGTCTCGGCCATAATAACAAATCCGGGCTCCTGCACCTGCAGCCAAGGGGCGAAGTGTGAGAAACTATTCCAATATTGAAGAATAAAACGAGAAATACCGTGTCGACTATTCCGTCCCTCACCCCGAAGCAACTCTACCGCCACTGCGATCCGGAGCAGTTTTCCTTCGCCACCACCGCCGAGCTGGACGATTTGTCCGAAATCATCGGCCAGGCGCGGGCACTCGATGCCATCCGCTTCGGCAGCGACATCCGGCGCGAAGGCTACAACCTGTTCGTCATGGGGCCGCATGGCACCGGCAAGCACACCTTCGTCACCCAGTTCCTTGAAAGCAAGGCGCGCAGGGAGCCGGTCCCCTGCGACCTGTGCTACGTCAACAACTTCGAGCAGCCGCACAAACCCCACGCCCTGCTGCTGCCAACCGGCATGGCGGTCAGGTTGCGCCGCGTCATGGAGCAGTTGGTGGAAGAACTGCGCGCCACCATACCGGCGGCCTTCGAAAGCGAGGAATACCGCGCCAGGTCGGAGGAAGTGCAGGAAGCCTTCACCGCCCAGGAGGAAAATGCCATCCGCTCGCTGGGCGACGACGCCCACTTGCGCGGCATTGCCCTGCTGCGCTCGCAGAACGGCTTTGGCTTCGGGCCCCTGAAGGATGGCGAGATCATCAAGCCGGAAGATTACGACAAGCTCGACGAATCGGAAAAAGCGCGCATCGAGGCGACCATAGGCGAGCTGCAGGCGCAACTGGAAAAAATACTGCGCCACGACATCCCGGAGTGGAAGCGTGAGGCGCGCGACAAGCTCAAGCGCCTCAACCGCCAGACCACCATGTTCGCCGTGGGGCATCTGGTGGATGAAGCGCGTCTGGCGTTTCTGCTCATCCCCGCCGTGATGGCCTATTTCGACGCAGTGCAGCAGGACGTGATCGACAACGCGGGCGATTTTCGCCACACCGAGGAAGGGCAGGCAGCCGGCATCCCCCCGCAGTTCCGCCGTTATGGCATCAACGTGCTGGTCGACCACTCCGCTTCCCAGGGCGCCCCGGTGGTATATGAAGACAGTCCGATGCACCACAACCTGATTGGACAAGTGGAATATCTGGCCCAGTTCGGCAACCTGGTCACCGATTTCAACCTCATCAAGCCAGGCGCCCTGCACCGCGCCAATGGCGGCTACCTGCTGCTGGACGCCTACAAGGTGCTGACCCAGCTTTACGCCTGGGAAGGCCTGAAACGAGTCTTGCACGCACGCGAAATCCGCATCGAATCGCTGGCGCAGATCCTCAGCCTGGTCAGCACGGTATCGCTGGAGCCGGAAGCGGTGCCGCTGGATGTCAAGGTCGTGCTGTTCGGCGAGCGCATCCTTTACTATCTGCTATACGCCTATGACCCCGAATTCGCCGAGCTGTTCAAGGTGGAGGCCGACTTCGACGACCGTTTCGAGCGCAATGGCGAATCAGACCTGCTCTATGCCCGCCTGATCGGCACCCTCGCGCGCAAGGAACAACTGCTGCCCTTCGACCCTGCCGCCGTGGCGCGCGTCATCGAGCACAGCGCGCGGCTGGCGGGGGAGGCCCACAAGCTTTCCACCCACCTGCAGTCGGTGGCCGACCTGCTGCGCGAAGCCGATTACTGGGCGCACAAGGCGGGGCGCGCGGCGGTGGACATGGCCGATGTCCAGCACGCCATCGACACCCAGTTGCTGCGCGCCAGCCGCATCAAGGAGCGGGTGCAGGAGGAAATCCTGCGCGGCACCGTGCTGATCGACACCGCAGGCACCAGGGTGGGGCAGGTCAACGCCTTGTCCGTCATCGCCCTCGGCAACACCGCCTTCGCCCAGCCTTCGCGCGTTACCGCCACGACCCGCCTGGGCGAGGGCGAACTGCTCAACATCGAGCGCGAGGCGAAGCTCTCCGGCGCAATCCATTCCAAGGGCGTGCTGATCCTGTCGGCCTACCTCGCCGCACGCTACGCCAGGAACCGGCCATTGCCGCTCTTCGCCAGCCTGGTATTCGAGCAGTCCTATGGCGGGGTGGAAGGCGACAGCGCTTCGGTGGCGGAGCTCTGCGCCCTGCTCTCCAGCCTGGCGGAAGTGCCGGTCAGGCAGTCCATGGCCGTGACCGGGTCGATCAACCAGTTCGGACAGGTGCAGGCCATCGGGGGCGTGAATGAGAAAATCGAGGGCTTCTTCGACATCTGCCAGGCACGGGGACTGACCGGCGAGCAGGGCGTGGTGATTCCCGCCGCCAACGTCCAGCACCTGATGCTGCGCCAGGACGTGGTGCGGGCGGTGGCGGAAGGACGTTTCCATGTTTACCCGGTCACGCAAGTGGACGAGGCGCTGGAACTGCTGACCGGCATGGCGGCGGAGGAAGTAAACGCCAAAGTGGACATGCGCATTGCCGCCTTGATCAAGTTGATGAGAGCGGCGCAGGGCGGTAAAACGGACAAGAAATCCATGAAAAAACAGCAAGCATGAGGGAGGAAAACAATATGATCCTAGA
>JAQTLK010000006.1:35534-63718 GCA_028714955.1 Sulfuricella sp. | reverse complement strand
TCCTAGGTTCATTCCTTTGCCCAGTATTCGGTGCCAATGCCCTCGCCAAGGTCGGCCTCGACCAGGCGTTTCCGCACTTGGAGCAGGCGTTCGATCAGGCGCGGCTCGAGCTTGCCATAGGCATCCGCGTCCGCGACACGGTTCACCACCACGCCCAGGAGTTCGGTAATCGCGTTGCCGATGGAATTCTGGCTGATGGTAACGATAAGCTTGCCTTCGTCATTGCGGTAAATGATCTGCTTGAAAGCCGGCTGCCAGCGAATGGCGTTGGCGTATTTTGCATCCGTGATGCAATGATCGCGCACCTTCTTTGCCGTCTTGAGGAAATCATTGTTGAACAGCAGCACGCTCTCGACCTGTTCGGGGAAATAGACATCATTCAGCATCGGCGCGTTGCGCGTCGACACCTGGGAAAAAAAGGTCCGGTAAAAATCGATAAAACCCTTGAGCACCAGGTCATACTCATGCCAGAAATGGACATCCTCCAGCGCCGCCGCGCCGCCGGGAATCTCCCAGCTCGGCAAGCCCTGCGGAAAACCGGTCAGCTCGAGGCGCGCGGTATCGTCGCTTACCGGGCGCAGCACTTCAAGATGAAGCGCCTTGCAAATGAACTCCCGGTAGACGTCATGCATGTATTTCTCGAACAGCGAGTGCTGGCCGCCATCGGTGAGATTGGGGTTTTTCGGATCAGCCGGCTTGGCATTGCGCAGCTCGTCCATGGGAAACACGATGAAGTGGTTGTGCAGCATGCGGATGCTGGGCACGCCCGGCGAGGTCAGCGGCCACGTTGCGTCAAGGCTCGCCTCGCCGGCAAGCACCAGGTGCCGCGCCGGATCCGGAAATTCCTCCAGCATGTAGTCGATGATGATCTGGTTCATCCGGTTCCATACATGCTTGACATTGTCCGGCACCTGGGTGCGACGCACCGGCCGCCCCAGCGGATTCAGAATGACCTTGGAAGTGTTATAGATGATTGAAGTGTCGAACTCCGTGCTATGCCCCAGCGCCTTGCGATAAAGCAGCAGGTTTTCCGGATTCATCAACAAGCCGTTGTTGTGCACCAGGTCATTGAGATTTTCCGTGCTGTTGAAAAATTCGTTGGGCTTCATCCCTTCAGGCACATCGAGGGGAATGGGCCGGAAAGGAGTGGTGATTTCACGTGGGCCGGATTGCGTCATGATATGCCTTTGGGGTTACTTTTTTTGATCTCAATATTTCTTGCCATATGCCTTCCTGCTGCGCCGTCTTTTGCTGCGCGCCGCATTTTCGTCGGCTTCTGTTTTCGGTGCGGGCGCCCGGCCGGCAAAGGGGTTGCTGCCTTGTTTGAACTGCACTCGCAGCGGGGTGCCCTGCAGTTCGAATGCGGTACGGAAAGTGCTTTCCAGGTAACGCTTGTAGCTGTCCGGAACATTCGCCACCGCCGTTCCGTGCACAATCACCAGCGGGGGGTTCGAGCCGCCCTGATGCGCGTAGCGCAATTTGGGACGGATCGGACCGGCCTTGGGCGGCTGATGTTTTTCCGTTGCCGCGATCAGTACGCGCGTCAGCATGGGCGTCGACATCTTCTTCATCGCTGCGGCAAAGGCGCTGTCGATGGATTTGAACAGCCCGCCCACGCCACTGCCCTGCAAGGCGGAAATATAATGATACTTGGCGAATTCGAGGAACTGCAGCTTGCGCGCCAGGTCGCGCTTGATTACCTCGCGCCGCGCCTCGTCCAGGCCATCCCACTTGTTGATCGCCACCACCAGCGCGCGCCCCGCTTCCAGGATGAAGCCGGCGATATGCGCATCCTGTTCGGAAATATCCTGGCGCGCGTCCAGCACCAGCACAACCACGTTGGCGTTCTCGATCGCCTGCAATGTCTTGACGACGGAAAATTTTTCGATCGCCTCGAACACCTTGCCGCGTTTGCGCACCCCTGCGGTGTCGATCAGGGTGTAGCGCCGACCATCGCGCTCCACGTCGATATAAATGCTGTCGCGCGTGGTGCCGGGCTGATCGAAAGCAATGACGCGCTCCTCGCCGAGCAGGCGATTGACCAGCGTGGATTTTCCCACGTTGGGGCGGCCGACGATGGCCACCCTGGGATGGTCGTCCTCTTCCGCGCGCTCCTCTTCCTCGGGGAAACCCGCCAGCGCCAGGTCCACCAGTTCGCGCACGCCTTCGCCATGCGCGCTGGAGATGACCAGCGGCGTGCCCAGCGCCAGTTCGTGAAACTCCGCCGCCACCACTTCGCGGCGCATCCCTTCGGCCTTGTTGACCGCGAGAAACACTGGCCGACCGGACTTGCGCAGCCCTTCGGCAATGGTTTTATCCTGCGGCGTCAGCCCTTGGCGCGCGTCCACCATGAAAATGATGCAATCGGCTTCATCGATGGCCTGCAGCGTCTGTTTCGCCATTTCATGCAGGATGCCATCCTTGGCGACCGGCTCGAATCCGCCGGTATCCACGACCAGGTATGGCTTGCCGCCCACCAGTCCATGGCCATAATGGCGGTCGCGGGTGAGCCCGGGCAAGTCCGCCACCAGCGCGTCGCGGCTCTTGGTCAGGCGGTTGAACAGGGTGGATTTTCCGACGTTGGGACGGCCAACCAGGACCAGGGTAGGCTTCATTGCATGGCCAGGGAAAACAGGCCACCGTTGCGCGTCTGCACCAGGATATTCTGCTTCAGGGCCTGCGGATCGGCAGCAACCGCGCTGCCATCTGTGGCGGCGCGCCCGGCGAAGCTGCCATCCTCGCGCGACAGCAGGTGCACGTAGCCTTCCAGGTCGGCAACGGCGACATAGCCGCCCATCACGAGCGGGGCGCTCACGCGACGATACAAAAGCTTGTCCTGCTTCCAGATGCTGGCGCCGCTATTCTTGTCCAGCGCATGCACCGCGCCACGGGCGTCGCTGATATAGAGGTTGGAGTAATCCACCGCCAGTCCGGACAGGCTCGACATCTCACGCGCCCACGCCAGATTGCCGTTGAGGATATCGAAACAGGCCACTCGCCCCTGATAAGCCACGGCACAGACATGGTTGCCATCCACCACCGGCAGGCTGGTGATGTCGGCGATGCGCTCCAGTTCGGTCGCGCCACGCGGCTGCGCCACGCTCGCTTCCCATCCAAGATTGCCGTTGGCAAGTGAAATGGCCACCAGCTTGCCGCCGGCATAACCGGCGAATACCCCGCCGCGCGCCACCACCACGCCAGCCTGGCTGCGAATGGCCAGGGCCGGCAGCGCTCTTTGATAGACCCACTTGCGCTTGCCATCATGGGCATCCAGGCCAAAAATCTGGCCATCGGCAGCGCGCACCACCACCACGCCTTCCGCTGCCTGCGGCGCACTCAGGACTTCGCTGGAAACCTGCGCCTGCCATAGCGCCTTGCCCTCCAGATCGTAGGCCAAGACTTCGCCCTTGCGGGTTGCAACCATCACCAGTCCTTCGCCGGCGCCCACCCCGGCGGAGAGTTTCTTGCCGGTCTCGATGCGCCATTGCTGCTTGCCGCTCTCGCCGTCAAAACGCGCAAGACTACCGTCATAGCCGGCCGCATACACGCTGCCAGCGGCAATGGCGGGGGAAAACACGTAATCGCCGGCCGCCCCCGCGCTCGCCTGCCACTGGATTTTTAACGCCACCGCGGGCTTTATCTCTGCCAATGGCGCGGGTTTTTCCATTTTATCATTGCTCCCCCACAGGCCGAAGCCGGTGGAAAGGGACTCGCCGATTCCGGCACAGCCGGCCAGCGAAAGAACCAGAAGGCCCGCCAAGGGGAATTTCAATGCCTTGATTTCCATCATCCGCCCAATCCATCCAGTTTCATCTGTACCAGACCACGGTAAGCATTGGCCGGGTCTATTTTTTCCAAAGCCAGCCTGTATGACGCCAGCGCCTCGCTTGCCTTGCCGGACGCAAGCAGGACATCTCCCTTGAGATCGGCATAAAGCCCGTCGAATGCCGCGTCATGTCTGGCTTCGAGCAGTTTCAACGCCGCGCCATAATTTTTCTCGTCCAGCAATATCCCCGCCAGGCGCAGGCGCGCCGCATCCTTGATTTCATCGCTGTCGGCATGATCCAGCACCCATTGCAGCTGGGCCATGGCGCTCTTGGCATCGCCATGCTCATAATTGGCGCTGGCCGCCAGGAGGGCGGCATGCGTAGCGTAGCCGGTACGCGGAAATTGTTCGATCAGCCGGCCAGCCGCTTCTCGCACCTTGTTGACATCATGGCTATCAGCCGCGCCCTGCAGCACGCCATACAAAGCGGCCGCCTGCGCCGTCTGTTTATGCTGATAATAGCGCCAGCCCTGGGTGCCCGCGACGATGGCGACAAACACCGCGACACTCAGCAACACGGTATTGCCATGCTGTTTCCACCACGCCTTGATCGCGTCTATCTGTTCCTGCTCTTCCAGATCGTAAGCCATAAATCACCTTTAAAATTACACCATTCTTTTTCCCAGCACATCCGCAGCTTCCGCCACCGCCATCCGCGCCTGCTCGCCTATTTCGCGCAAGGGCTTGAGCGTGACCTGCTCGGCTTCCGCCTCCTCGTCGCCGATAATGACCGCAAAGCGCGCGCCGCTGGCGTCGGCTTTCTTCATCTGCGACTTGAAGCCGCCGCCGCCGCAATGCAGGATCACGTGCAGCCCCTGCTCGCGCAAGCTTTCCGCGACCCGGAAAGCGAAACGGCTGGCCGCCGCGCCCTGATGCACCACGTAGGCATCCGCCGCCTGTTCCGGCGCGACGAATTGCTGCTCTTCCAGCAAGGCCAAGAGGCGCTCCACTCCCATGGCGAAACCGCAGGCCGGGGCCGGTTTGCCGCCGATCTGCGCCACCAGGCCATCGTAGCGTCCGCCGGCGCACACCGTGCCCTGCGCGCCGAGGCGCGTGGTCACCCATTCGAAGACGGTGAAGTTGTAGTAGTCCAGCCCCCGCACCAGGCGCGGGTTGATGCGGTACTCGATGCCGGCATCGCGCAGCATCCCCTGCAGTTGCTCGAAATGCAGCAGCGAAGCCTCGTCCAGATCGTCCAGCAGCTTGGGGGCGGCTTCGATCAGGGCTTGCAGGGCCGGATTCTTGCTGTCCAGCACGCGCAGCGGATTGGTGTGTAAACGGCGTTTGGAATCCTCGTCCAGCAGTTCGAGGTGCTGCTCCAGGTAATGGACCAGCCGCGCGCGATGGCGGGCACGATCATCGGAACTGCCAAGAGTGTTGATCTCGAGCGCCACGTCCTGGATGCCGAGCCGCTTCCACAGGCGGGAAGTCATGACGATCTGCTCGGCGTCGATGTCCGGCCCGGCGAAGCCGAGCGACTCCACGCCAACCTGGTGGAACTGGCGGTAGCGACCTTTCTGCGGACGCTCGTGGCGGAACATCGGCCCCATGTACCACAAGCGTTGCGGCGCGTTGTAGAGCAGGTTGTGCTGCAGCACCGCACGCACGCACGACGCCGTGCCTTCCGGGCGCAGCGTCAGGCTTTCGCCGTTGAGGGCATCGGTGAAGGTGTACATTTCCTTCTCCACGATGTCCGTCACCTCGCCGATGGCGCGCCTGAACAGCCCGGTCTGCTCCACGATGGGCATGCGGATGCACTGGTAGCCGTAGCTCTTGAGCCAGTCGCGCACCATGTCCTCGAAAAACTCCCACAGCGCGGCGTGCTCGGGGAGAATGTCGTTCATGCCGCGGATGGCCTGGATTGCAGTACTCATAGGGTTTCCGCATCCACGCCAGCGATGGAAATGACTTTTCTGCCGCCGCCCTCTTTCATGGCGGCGATTTTGGCGCGCACCTGACGCTCGATCTGGTCGACGATTTCCGCTTCCGTCACCTTGTAACTCGGCTTGCCTTCGACATAGAGCAGGTTGGGCGATCCGCCGGCCAGGCCGATATCGGCTTCGCGCGCTTCGCCGGGACCGTTCACCACGCAGCCCAGCACCGCCACATCGAGGTGCTCCATCACGTCCTCGAGGCGCTGCTCCAGGGCATTGACGGTCTTGATGACGTCGAATTCCTGGCGCGAGCAGGACGGGCAGGCGATGATGTTCACGCCCTTGTTGCGCAGATGCAGGCTTTTCAGGATGTCGAAGCCGACCTTGACCTCTTCCACCGGGTCGGCGGCCAGCGAAACACGGATGGTGTCGCCGATGCCGGCGGCCAGGATCATGCCCAGGCCGATAGCCGATTTCACGCTGCCGGAGCGCAGTCCGCCGGCCTCGGTGATGCCCAGGTGAAGCGGCTGTTCGATCTGGCTGGCGAGCAGCTTGTAAGCTTCCACCGTCATGAAGATTTCCGATGCCTTGAGGCTGACCTTGAAATCGGAAAAGTTGAGACGATCGAGGATTTCGATGTGGCGCAGCGCGGATTCCACCAGCGCTTCCGGTGTCGGCTCGCCGTATTTCTTCTGCAAATCCTTTTCCAGCGAGCCGGCGTTGACGCCGATGCGGATCGGAATGCCGTGGTCCTTGGCCGACTGCACGACTGCCTGCACCCGGTCCTCGCGGCCGATGTTGCCGGGGTTGATGCGCAGGCAGTCGGCACCGAGTTCCGCCACGCGCAATGCGATCTTGTAGTCGAAATGGATGTCGGTGATGAGCGGCACCGGGGAGCGCTTCCTGATCAGCCCGAAGGCTTCGGCTGCTTCCAGGCTGGGCACCGACACCCGCACGATGTCCGCGCCGGCACGCGCCGCGCGTTCGATCTGCGCCACGGTGGCGTCGACGTCGGTGGTCTCGGTATTGGTCATGGTCTGTACCGAAATCGGCGCATCGCCGCCGACCGCCACCTTGCCGACCATGATTTGCCGGCTCTTGCGGCGGGGAATCTCGAAATTGAACATGCTTACTCCAGTGTCAGCCGCGCCACATCCGCCCTGGTATAAGCGGCGAGGTCGACCGGTTGGCCCTTGTAGGTCAGTTTGACATTGGGCGCGCTGCCGATCACCAGGGATAATGGCGGCTCGCCTTCCACCGTTTGCTGCGTCCCGGCCGGGTTGTTTTGGGAATGGAGCTTCTTGCCATTCCTGTCGCGCACCTCCACCCAGGCCGGGCCCGAAAAGCTCAACTGCACACGGGCCAGCGCCGTCAGCGGCGCAGCTTTATCCTCAGGCAAGGGCGCAGGCTGCACTTTTTGAGCGGAAAGCACGTCCGCCTCTGGCGCTCTTGCACCGGCCAGGGCCGGCATTTGCGCGGTCGACCCGGAAGCCGCGGGCGCGACTGGCTTGACAGCCACAACCGGCCTGGCCGATTCCGGCCCCAGCCACATCATGACGCTCCACGAGATCAGCGCTACTGCCACAAAACCGATCGCCAGCCATTTCAGCCAGGGCTTGCGATGGTGCTCTGAAAAGCGGATGTGCTGGGAAGGCGCCTGAATCTCCTGCGCTTGCGGCTCTTGCTGGCTGGGCAAGCATGCCGCCAACAAGAGATCGGGATCCAGATTTACCAGGCGCGCATAATTGCGCATGAAGCCGCGCACGAAAGTCCGGCCAGGCAATTTGTCATAATCGTCGGCTTCAATCGCTTCGACCTGCCTCACGCTGAGCCTGAGCGCGTTCGCCACATCCGCCAAGCTCATGCCCAGAGCTTCGCGCGCGCGAGCCAGTTGCGCGCCCGCGCTTTCTTGCGCCCCGGCGGCAGTTTGTTCTGCGGCGACAGGTTCGGTCACTTCTGCCCCTGGGTCGTTGCCGTCCCGTCAAACTGGCCATTGCGATAGGCCTGCGCTTCGCGCGAATCGGGGAAATGGGCGCTGAGTTGCGCCCCGTAGTTCCTTTCCGCATCGCGATTGCCGAGACGATGCGCAATGCGCACGCCCAGCCACAGCCCTTCCCGGGTCTGCCCCCCCGTCTTCATGAAGGCGTCAAGGTAGCGTTGCGCTTCGTCATAATTGCCGTTTCTGAAATTGATTTCTGCCAGGCGCCACTGCGCCGGCCCCAGTGCCGGCTGAATTTTGAGCGCACGCTGGAAAAATGCTTCGGCCGCTTTGTCATCATTCTTCTTTAATGAGCACTCGCCAGCGTTGAGATAGGCTTTTTCCGGCGTGGAATAAAGCGGATTCTTCAACGCGCTCATGAAATGGCCGATAGCCTCATCCTCATGGTTGCGCTGACACAGAAACCAGCCGTAATTGTTGTGCGCTTCCGAATTGTTTGGATCAAGGCTGAGCGAACGTTTGAAGTAGTCGCCGGCCTTGTCGTATTCCCTCAGTTCCATGTATAGCAAACCGAGCATGTTGTACGCGGGCGCATAATTGGAATCCACCTTGATGGCCGTGTTCAGCTCTTCCAGCGCGATACCGAGCTTGCCCATGCCGAAATAGCCCGCACCGAGTTCGGTATGAATTTGCGCGCGCTTTGTCTCTGGCGACATCTCATCCGCCCACGCCGGCCGGACTGCGATCCAGAGCGCCACAAATATCACCAGCAGTTTTTTCATACGGCAGCCTCCACAATGTTGTACTGCGTCCGTTTGGTTTTGTCCTGCACCTGCCCCGCGAGCTGGCCGCAGGCGGCATCGATGTCATCGCCGCGGGTCTTGCGGGTGGTCGCGATCAATCCCGCCTGCATCAGCTCATCGCGGAAACGCCGCACCGCCTCGGGCCGGGAACGGTTGTAGCCCGACATGGGGAAAGGGTTGAAGGGAATCAGGTTGAACTTGCAGGGCACGTCCTTCACCAGCGCGATCAATTCCCGTGCATGCCCCACGCTGTCGTTGACGCCATCCAGCATGACATATTCAAAAGTGATGAAATCCCGCGGCGCCTTTTCGATATAGCGGCGGCAAGCGGCCATCAGTTCGGCGAGAGGATATTTCCGGTTGACCGGCACCAGCACATCGCGCAATGCATCGTTGGGCGCATGCAGCGAAACCGCCAGGGCGACTGGACAGGCATCGCGCAAGCGGTCCATGGCCGGCACCAGGCCGGAGGTGCTGACCGTCACGCGGCGACGCGACAATCCGTAGGCATGGTCGTCCAGCATCAGGTTCAGCGCCGTCACGACATTGTCGAAATTGGCCAGGGGCTCGCCCATGCCCATCATCACCACGTTGCTGATGATGCGCTCGCCTTTCGGATCTCGCCCCAGCGCCTTGTTGGCCCACCACAGCTGGCCGATGATCTCCGCCACCGTCAGGTTGCGGTTGAAACCCTGCTTGCCCGTCGAGCAGAAGCTGCATTCCAGCGCGCAGCCCACCTGGCTCGATATGCACAGCGTACCGCGCTCATCCTCGGGAATGAACACCGTCTCGATGCCGTTATTGGCGCCGACGTCCAGCAGCCATTTACGCGTGCCGTCGTCGGACAACTGTTCCTTGATGAGTCGCGGCGGCTCGACCACCGCCACGATGCTCAATTTCTCCCGCAAGGATTTGGCGAGATCGCTCATGCGAGCGAAATCGCTCTCGCCGAAGTGGTGCATCCAGCGCAGCACCTGCCTGGCGCGGAACGGCTTCTCGCCGATTTCCGCAAAAAAAGTAGTGAGCTGAGGCAGATCGAAGTCGAGCAGATTAGTGGGCATGAAACACCTGTATCATGCCCACTTCCCTCACCCCTGCCCTCTCCCAGTGGGAGAGGGGGACTGAGCATCGCTCCGCGACTTTCGTAATGCGCGGCATTAGCGGTTGTAGACTTCCATGCCGGGGAAGAAATAGCCGATTTCAACTTTTGCGGTTTCCGGCGCGTCGGAGCCATGCACGGCATTGGCATCGATGCTTTCAGCGAAATCGGCGCGAATGGTGCCCTTTTCTGCTTTTTTCGGGTCGGTAGCGCCCATCAGGTCACGGTTCTTGGCAATGGCGTTTTCACCTTCCAGCACTTGAATCATCACCGGCCCGGAAATCATGAAATCCACCAGGTCCTTGAAAAAGGGGCGCTCGCGGTGAACGGCGTAAAAGCCCTCCGCATCCGCGCGTGACAGCCATTTCATTTTGGCAGCGACGATCTTGAGGCCGTTGGTCTCGAAACGGGAATAAATCTTGCCGATCACATTTTTTGCCACGGCGTCGGGTTTGATGATGGACAGGGTGCGCTCAACAGCCATTTGGTATCTCCAGATGTAACAGGTTTAGGTTCCTTCAAGAACCAGCTAAAATATCATGTAATCCTTATAAAATAAACCTCGCGGCAGCAAAAACGAAGTGATAACATGCCGTCATTCTTTGACGACCATTCCGCAATCAGGGAGTTCCGATGCCTGAGCAGCCATCCAATGACGAACAGGCCGAAATCAAGAAACGCGCCATGCAGCGCCTGGCGGTTGCCGCCTCGCTGGTCGCGGCCGCAGTGGTCGCGCTGACGGTACTGAATTATAAAAAGCCCGAACAAACGCAGGCGGTGACCACCTCCACGGCACCGGCCCCGGAGCAGGCAACGCCGCACCAGCCCGAAGCCGCGACAGAAAAACCGCAGGAAGAAGAAAAACCCGGCGAAGCCGCCGCGCACACCCCGCCCGCGCCGGAAGCCGCAGCGACACCCGTCCCGCTTCCGCCGCCACCCCAGGTAATCAACAGGACAGAACCTCCTGCCGCTACGGGCCGCGCGAAGCCTCGCACCGAAACCCCGCCCGTGCTCCGCATAACCCAGGAGCCAGGCCCTCAAGCGCCCAAGCCCGCCAAGCCAGCGGCAACGACCGCACCGCAGCAACCCGCCCCTGCCGCAAGCGCGGCGGCGGAACAAAAACCGCCCGTCGAGGCGCGTCAACCGCCCAAACAGGCCGTAGCGGAGCCCCTCCCGCCCAAAGCTTATGCGGTACAGCTTGGCCTCTTTTCCAATCCGGAGAACGCGCTGCAATTGCAGAAGCGCCTGGCGGAACATGGCATCCAGTCCCATACCGAGACCCGGCTGCAGGTCGGTCCCTTCCAGACCAGGGCTGAAGCCGAGCAAGCCCTGGCCAGGATTCGCGCCCTGGGCATCAATGCCGTTCTCGCGCCGGCACGTTAATCAATCGTCCGCCGCAATCCCGCCCTGGAGGGGGGAAAAGCTTTATAATGCGGGTATTTTTCAGCCGCACCGCACATGTCCACACTCCACGAAGAAATCCTCCGCCGCCGCACTTTCGCCATCATTTCCCACCCCGATGCCGGCAAAACCACTCTCACTGAAAAAATGCTGTGGTTCGGCGGCGCAATCCAGATGGCGGGCGCGGTGCGCGCGCGCAAGTCCGACCGCCACGCGGTTTCCGACTGGATGGAACTGGAAAAGCAGCGCGGCATCTCGGTGACTTCATCGGTGATGCAGTTCCCTTACCGCGATTGCATCATCAACCTGCTCGACACGCCCGGCCACGAGGATTTCTCCGAGGACACCTACCGCACCCTGACCGCGGTGGATTCGGCGGTGATGGTGATCGACTCGGTCAACGGTGTGGAGGCCCAGACCATCAAGCTGCTGAATGTCTGCCGCCTGCGCGACACGCCCATCCTCACCTTCATCAACAAGCTCGACCGCGAGGGCAAGGAGCCCATCGACCTGCTCGACGAAATCGAGTCCGTGCTGCAAATCCAGTGCGCGCCGATGACCTGGCCGATCGGGATGGGCAAGCGCTTCCGCGGCACCTATCACCTCTATAACGATGTCGTGTCGGTATTCGACCCGAATGCCGAGAAAGGCACTTCGGAAATCGTGCAGGGCCTCGACAATCCGCGCCTCGACGAACTGATCGGCGACCAGGCGGAAGAGTTGCGCACCGACATCGAACTGGTGCGCGGTGCATCGCACACTTTCGACCGCGCGGCCTATCTTGCCGGCAAGCAGTCACCCGTTTTCTTCGGCTCGGCGATGAACAACTTCGGCGTGCAATCCCTGCTCGACGCCATCGTGGAGCTTTCCCCCGCACCCTTGCACCGCCCCGCCCTGACCCGGCTGGTGGAACCGGACGAACCAAAATTTTCCGGCTTCGTGTTCAAGATCCAGGCCAACATGGACCCCAAGCACCGCGATCGCATCGCTTTCCTCCGCATTTGCTCGGGGCGCTTCGACCGCGGCATGAAGCTCAAGCAGGTGTCTACGGCCAAGCAGATCACCGTGGGCAACGCCATCACCTTCATGGCGCAGGACCGCAACACCACTGACGAAGCTTATGCCGGAGACATCATCGGCATCCCCAACCACGGCACGATCCGGCTGGGCGATACCTTCAGCGAGGGCGAAGATCTGAAATTCACCGGCATCCCGTCGTTCGCGCCGGAAATATTCCGCCGCGCCCAGATCAGGAACCCGCTCAAGATGAAAGCCTTGCAGAAAGGCTTGCAGCAGCTTGCCGAGGAAGGCGCAACCCAGTTGTTCCGCCCCATCTCTTCCAACGACCTGATCCTGGGCGCAGTCGGCATGCTGCAGTTCGACGTGGTGGCCCATCGCCTGCAATATGAATACGGCGTGGATGTGCGCTTCGAACCCCATGATGTAGCCACGGCACGCTGGCTGCGCGGCAGCGACGCGGAACTGAAAAAGCTGGTGGAGAAGCATGGCCACAATATTGCGCTGGATGGCGCAAACGAATATGTCTATCTTGCACCCAACCGCGTCAACCTCAATCTGGCACAGGAACGCTTCCCGGAAATAAAATTTCTGGAAACGCGAGAAATCGCCTGACCAGTCGCGCCTCCCGAACATAAAACGGATGGACCGCGCGCAAACAAAGACCGGCCTCCAGCCGGAAGGAGTTTTGAATGAAAAATTCTTTTCTGCTCACGCTTGTGCTGGCTACCCTGATCGGTGGCTGCGGCGGACGGGATGTTTATCGTGACGAGACGTTCGCGACGGAATCACCCTACAGGAAACACATGGACGTACCGGCCCAGCGGGCTTGCGAGAGCGCCCAACTCGCCTTGCTGAGCCAGGGTTACCGGCTGGAAACGATCGAGCCCAACTCGATCAAGGGCGTCAAGGATTTTCAGCCCAGCGAAGACATTCATGCCATCGTCGAATTCAACGTTGTTTGCCGGGATTACAGATCAGGATCGATAATGTTTGCCAATGCGGTGCAAACCAAATATGAACTGAAGAAGAGCAGCAAGACCCTGAATCTCGGCGTTTCGTCGGCCGGCTCCGTCTCCCTGCCGTGGGGAAAGACAACCGAAGCGCTGGTCAAGATCGCCGGCGAAACCATTTCCGACCAGGAGTTCTATTCACGTTTTTTCGCGCTGGTTCAGACTTATGTGACGCCATCCGTCAAATAGGTCCGCCAGCGGTGCAAAAACCCGCTAGCCGGGCCTGCCATCGAGGCGCGGGCGCAGGTACATGGGGATATGCTTGACGCCCCAGAGGATGAAGCATACCAGCCATGTCAGCGCCGCCGCCAGGTAGAAATGCGTGGCTCCAGGCAAGGGAAAGTCGCCCAGAATACGGAACAGCGCCGTGAACTGGAAGCCGAGGAACAACAGCCAGGTCGTCGCGTCCGCCTCAAGCGGGCGCCCGGAATGGCCAAGCGTGACGCGCGTCACCATTGCCAGCACCATGGAAGAGAAATAGCCGATGGTGAGCGCGTGGAGCGGCGCGAAGCCCAGCACATATTGCCCGAGAAAGAACTGGATAAGGCTTTGCAGCGCATAGAGCGCCAGAGACAGGCCGAGCCAGGCAAAACCGACATGCAGCACCGCCAGCAGGCGTACCTGGAAACTGCGGCGGAACCCCCACAACACGGAAAGATAGAGCGCCACGCCGGCCATCGGCAGGTCGGCGAGCCACAGCAGGCGGGTTGCGCCACCCAGTTCCAGTGCGGCGTGCAAGGCCATGCCCCCGAGCAGGACAAAAAGCGCCCAGTAGGGCCTGTGCAACTGGTAATTGCTCAACACCGTGCTGGAGAAAAAAGGCAACATGCGATGGCTGACGGAGACGAAAGTCGGCAGCAGGAATAGCCAGATACCGCCGGTAATGGCCAGTTGCAACCAAATATAAGCATCGCTGAGCAGCCACAGCAGATACGCCGCCACGCCGAGCCAGCCGACGAACATCACTCCCACGATGGTATAGGCGTGACGCTTGTCTTCATACGGGCTTTTCGCCACGACATTGAACAGGGCCAGCCATCCCACCATCCAGCCCGCCAGGTAGAGCAGCAATGCCAGCGCGGCAAGCCAGCGTCCGGCCAGCAGCGCGGGATAAAAGAGCGTCACGCCGGCCGCCATGAGCACGAAGGCCGGCACGTAATGCGCGCGCTTCACCTTGTTGCCGTTCACCCAGTTGGGCGCTGCGGTCATCAGGAAACCGAAGACAAAGAAGGGAAAGAAGCCATACAGCATGAGGAAGGCGTGGCCCCAGATCGACGGCACGGCCCATGCGGCGGGCGCAAAGACGCCAAGGTAGCGCGCCATCAAGTCAAAGGTCCACCACAGCAGCGCGAGAATGCCCTGCATTGCCCCTGCGAGGAAAAACACGCGGTGCGGCGCCGCAGTAAAGGTTTGCCAGCGAGAAGTCATGTTTGTAGCGAGCTTTGCAAATGGAACAGGTTAAACCACATGGGGCCATGCAAGGCACATCATAAATCGCAGAGGTGGATTCAGGCCTTATCCTATATCAAGGATAGTCGGGCACGGAACCGTTGCAGAACCGGGCGATAAAGCCTATTTCTTTTTCATGAACAGGTCGGTAATCGTCCCCTCCGCCATTTCCGCCGCGAAGCACAGCGTTTCCGACAAGGTGGGATGCGGGTGGATGGTCAGGCCCAGGTCCTGCGCATCGGCCCCCATTTCCAGCGCCAGCACCGCTTCCGCGATCAGTTCGCCGGCATTGGGGCCGACGATGCCGGCGCCGATCACGCGGCGGGTTTCCTTGTCCAGCAGCAGCTTGGTCACGCCATAGTCGGCGCCGATGGACAGCGCGCGTCCGCTGGCCGCCCACGGGAAGGACGCCTTCTCGTAGGCTATGCCCTGCGCCTTGGCCTCGGTTTCAGTCAGGCCCATCCATGCCACTTCGGGGTCGGTGTAAGCCACGGCGGGAATGGTGCGCGCGTCGAAAGCGGCCTTGTGGCCGGCGATGACTTCCGCCGCCACCTTGGCCTCATGCACCGCCTTGTGAGCCAGCATGGGCTGACCGACGATGTCGCCGATGGCGAAGATATGGGGCACGTTGGTGCGTTGCTGCTTGTCTACCGGAATGAAGCCCTGTTCGTTGACCTGGACGCCGGCGTTTTCGGCGGCGATCAGCTTGCCGTTAGGGCGACGCCCTACCGCCACCAGCACGCGGTCAAAAGTTTGCGGGGCCGGAGCCTTTTCGCCCGCGAATGTGGCCACGATGCCGTCCTTGCTGGCCTCCAGGCCAGCCACCCTGGTTTTCAGCAGAATTTCATACTGCTTTTCTATTTTCTTGTGCAACGGCCTGACGATATCCTTGTCGCACCCCGGGATGAGCTGGTCCCCCAGTTCCACCACGGTGATTTTTGCACCCAGCGCATGGTATACCGTGGCCATTTCCAGACCGATGATGCCACCGCCGATGACCAGCATTTTCTTCGGCACATCTGAAAGCTGAAGCGCGCCGGTGGAATCCATGACGCGCGGATCATCAGGAAAGCCGGGGATCTTCACCGCCTGCGAGCCGGCGGCGACAATGGCATTGTCGAAGGACACGCTGACTTCGCCCTGCGCCGTTTCGACCTTGATGTGGTGAGGGGCGACAAACTGGCCATAACCGTGGATCACCCGCACATTGCGCTGTTTCGCCAACTGCGCCAGGCCGCCGGTGAGGCGGTTGACCACGCTCTCCTTCCACGCGCGCACCTGGTCGATGTCGACCTGCGGCCTGGCGAACTTGACGCCATGAGTCCCCATCTCTTCGGCCTCGGAGATCACCTTTGCCACGTGCAGAAGCGCCTTGGAAGGAATGCAGCCGACATTGAGGCATACCCCGCCCAGCGCGGCATGACGTTCGATCAGGATGACTGTCTTGCCCAGGTCTGCCGCGCGGAAAGCGGCAGTGTAGCCGCCGGGACCGCCGCCCAGCACCGCCACGTCGGCGTGGATTTCATTCCCGGACACGGGTTCGGGAGCAGTGGCGGGCGCAGGCGTCGAAACGGCAACCGGTGCGGCTTCTTCCACTTCCAGCGTCAGTATTTCGCTGCCTTGCGATACCCTGTCGCCCACCTTGAGGCGAACCGACTTCACCGTGCCGGCGTGGCTGGAGGGGATCTCCATGGTCGACTTCTCGCTTTCGAGGGTGACCAGGGAAGTTTCCTTTTCGATATGATCGCCCGGCCTGACCAGCACCTCGATTACCGGAACATTGTTGAAATCGCCGATGTCCGGCACGCTCACTTCAATGATTTTGCTCATGAATTATCCTTACAGCAGAAGACGGCGCACGTCGGACAGCACCGTGGAGAGGAACGAAGTCATGCGCGCGCCGAGCGCGCCGTCGATGACGCGATGGTCGTAGGACAGCGACAGGGGCAGCATGAGGCGCGGCACGAATTCCTTGCCGTTCCACACCGGTTTCATGGCGGAACGGGAAACGCCCAGGATCGCCACTTCAGGCAGGTTGAGGATGGGCGTGAAGTAGGTTCCGCCGATGCCGCCCAGGCTCGAAATGCTCATGCTGCTGCCCTGCATCTCCGCCGGGGAAATCTTTTTCTCGCGCGCCCTGGCGGACAGGCTGCCCAGTTCGCGGGCGATATCCAGCAAACCTTTCTGGTCGACATCGCGGATCACCGGGACCACCAGGCCGTCCGGCGTGTCGGCGGCAAAGCCGATGTGAAAATACTGCTTGAGCACCAGGCTTTCGCCGTCCGCCGCAAGCGACGAGTTGAATTCCGGATAGGTTTTCAGGCCGGCCACCAGCGCCTTCATCAGGAACGGCAGCAGCGTGAGCTTGACGCCCTGCCTGGCGGCCTCCTCCTGCATCCCTTTGCGGAAGGCCTCCATTTCGGTGATGTCCGCCTCATCGAACTGCGTGACATGTGGCGCGGCAACCCAGTTGCGGTGAAGGTTGGCGCCGGAAATCCTTTTGATCTTGGAGAGCGGCTTGACCTCGACCGCACCGAATTTGGCAAAATCCACCGCCGGCATGACCGGCAGGCCGAGGTTCAATCCGCCCGCAGCGCCGCCGCGCGGCTTCGCCAGTTCGGCCTTGACGAAAGCCTGCACGTCTTCCTTGAGAATGCGGCGCTTGGGGCCCGAGCCATTCACCAGGGAAAGATCGACCCCCAACTCGCGCGCAAAGGCACGCACCGAAGGACTGGCATGAACCTTGCCGCCGCTTTCCTCCGCCACGAGCGGGGAAATCTGCCCGGCCTGGGCAGGTTGAGCCGCATTCTGCCGCGGCGCCGCGCCGGTTTCCGCCACGGGCGTGGAAACCGGCACGGCAGGCGCTGGAGCCACGGCCTCCGCCGCTGCGTCCTGCGCGACTTCCAGGGTCAGGATCAGGCTGCCTTCGGCCACTTTTTCACCGGCCTTGACGCGCACCGACTTCACTGTCCCGCCAAAAGGCGCGGGGATGTCCATGGAGGCCTTGTCGCTCTCCAGGGTAAGGAGCGAATCCTCCGCCTTCACCACATCGCCTTCCCTGACCAGTACCTCGACGACATCCACTTCGGGAAAATTGCCGATGTCCGGAACGCGCACTTCCTTGATATTTGACACTATTATTTCTCCTAAATCGTAGGTTGGGTTAGCCCAAGGGGCGTAACCCAACAAACCGAGATCGTTGGGTTACGGCGCGTTGCGCCTAACCCAACCTACGAATTCTCCCGGCTACACCGTCACCGGATTCGGCTTGTTCGGATCGATACCGTATTTCTTGATCGCCTCGCTCACCCTGGCGGCAGGCACCTGTCCTTCGTCAGCCAATGCCTTGAGCGCCGCCACGGCAACATGATAGCGGTCCACTTCGAAAAAGCGGCGCAGCTTCTCGCGGCTGTCGCTGCGGCCGAAGCCGTCAGTACCCAGCGTCACGTAGCGTGCCGGCACGAATTCGCGGATCTGGTCGGCATAGGCTTTCATGTAATCGGTGGCGGCAATCACCGGTTCCTTGCCGCCCTTGAGGCATTTCCAGACATAGCTCTCGCGCTGCGGCTTTTCCGGATGCAGCCGGTTCCAGCGCACGGCATCGAGGCCTTCGCGGCGCAGTTCGTTGAAGCTGGTGACGCTCCATACTTCGGCGCAAACGTCGAAATCGTTTTCCAGCAGGGCGGCCGCGGCTTCCACTTCGCGCAGGATGGTGCCCGAGCCCATCAGGCGCACCTTGAGCTTCTTCTTGCCGGCTTTCCTCAGCAGGTACATGCCCTTGATGATGCCCTCCTCGACGCCCTTGGGCATGGGCGGGTGCACGTAGTTTTCGTTCATCACCGTGAGGTAGTAATACACGTCCTCCTGCTCCTGGTACATGCGGCGCAGACCGTCCTGGATGATTACCGCCAGTTCGTAGGCATAGGTCGGGTCGTAGCTGATGCAGTTGGGGATGGTGGCCGCCAGCAGGTGGCTGTGGCCGTCCTCGTGCTGCAGGCCCTCGCCGTTGAGCGTGGTGCGTCCCGCCGTGCCGCCCAGCAGGAACCCCCGCGCGCGCGAGTCGCCCGCCAGCCAGGCGAGATCGCCGATGCGCTGGAAGCCGAACATCGAGTAGTAGATGTAGAACGGGATCATCGCCACGCCGTGATTGCTGTAGCTGGTCGCCGCCGCCACCCAGGAGGCGAAGGCGCCGGCCTCGTTGATGCCCTCTTCGAGAATCTGCCCGGTCTTGGCCTCGCGGTAGTACATCACCTGGTCGGCATCCTGCGGTTCATACAGCTGCCCCTGCGAGGAATAGATGCCGAGCTGGCGGAACATGCCCTCCATGCCGAAAGTGCGCGCCTCGTCGGGCACGATGGGCACCACGTGCTTGCCGATCACCTTGTCCTTGACCAGCGTGCCGAGCACGCGCACGAAAGCCATGGTGGTGGAAATCTCGCGCTCGCCGGTGCCGGCGAGAATGGCGTCAAAATCCTTCAGGGAGGGCACGTCGAGCGCCGCCGCCTTCTGTCGGCGCGCCGGCAGATAGCCGCCCAGGTCCTTGCGGCGCTGCTTGAGATACTGCATTTCCGCGCTGTCCTCGGCGGGACGGTAAAGCGGCACGCTGGAAAGCTGGTCGTCGGCGATGGGAATGTTGAAACGGTCACGGAATTGCTTGAGTGAAACGTCGGACATTTTCTTCGCCTGGTGGGTGACGTTCTGGCCTTCGCCGGACTCGCCCATGCCGTAACCCTTGACCGTCTTGGCCAGGATCACGGTTGGCTGGCCGCGGTGCTTCACCGCGGCCGCATAGGCGGAATACACCTTGAATGGATCGTGGCCGCCGCGATTCAGGCGCCACACGTCCTCGTCCGACATGTTGGCGACCATCTCCAGCAATTCCGGGTACTTGCCGAAAAAGTGCTGGCGCACGTAGGCGCCGTCCTTGGCCTTGTAGTTCTGGTAGTCGCCGTCCACGCACTCTTCCATGCGCTTCAAGAGCAGGCCCTTGGTGTCCTTAGCCAGCAGCGCGTCCCAATGACGCCCCCACACTACCTTGATGACGTTCCAGCCGGCGCCGCGGAACACCCCTTCCAGTTCCTGGATGATCTTGCCGTTGCCGCGCACCGGGCCGTCGAGCCGCTGCAGGTTGCAGTTCACCACGAAGATCAGGTTGTCGAGCTTTTCGCGCCCGGCCAGCGAGATCGCACCCAGCGATTCCGGCTCGTCGGTTTCGCCATCGCCGAGGAAGGCCCATACCTTGCGGTTTTCGGTATTCACCACGCCGCGGTCGTTGAGGTATTTCATGAAACGCGCCTGGTAAATCGCATTCAATGGCCCCAGGCCCATGGACACGGTGGGAAATTGCCAGAAATCGGGCATCAGCCAGGGGTGGGGGTAGGAAGGCAAGCCGCCGCCATCGACTTCCTGGCGGAAATTCATCACCTGCGCTTCGCTCAGGCGCCCTTCAAGGTAGGCGCGGGCGTAGATGCCGGGCGAGGAATGGCCCTGGATGTATAGCAGGTCGCCGCCATGCTTCTCGTCCGGCGCATGGAAAAAATGATTGAAACCCACGTCATACAGGGTCGCGGCGGAAGCGAAACTGGCGATGTGCCCCCCCACGCCGGGACTTTTCTTGTTGGCCTGCATCACCGTGGCAATGGCGTTCCAGCGGATCAAGGCGCGAATGCGCCGCTCCAGCGCGAGGTCGCCGGGAAACTTTTCTTCCTGGTGCACCGGAATGGTATTGAGGTAGGCCGTTTGAGCTGAATAAGGCAGGTTCGCGCCGCTGCGGCGCGCCTTGTCGATCATCTGCTCCAGCAGGAAATGGGCGCGCTCCGCACCTTCCCGCTCGATCACCGCATCCAGCGCGTCAAGCCACTCCTGCGTTTCCTGCGGATCCATGTCGGGGTTTGATGGCATGTTTCGACTCCTGAAGTAGACTTTAACTCAAACCTGTTATGATTCCTTAACTTGGCTATCCAGGTCAAGGTTTGAATACTGCCCATCATCCCGGAAACTGCGTCATGATTAACACCAAAATAGTTGAAAAACAATCTGATATCACCGAACAGTCAGAGATAAAAAGCGACCATATATTGGTCGTGCTTCCCCCTGCAAAGCATTTTTCCCAACTTGAAAACGCATTCCTGTCGGATGTGCTGCGCGCCCGCATGGAAAGGCGCGGCGCAAAGCTCGATTCCCTGAAAAAGACTCCCGTGAGCGGCGACCTGGAACAGGGCGCGCAGGCGGCATGGGTCATGCTCGATCCCGAGCAAAGCGTCTTCGAACGGCACACGGTGGTGCGCAAGGCGCTGCAGAGCCTGTTGGCGGAGAACCCCAGGGAAATTGCCATCGTCGTCAGCGGCACGCCGGAGCAGCGCCGGCTGGCGGCGGAAAGCGCCATCTATTGCGCCCTGGTGAACAGCGCCCGCTTGCCCCTGCGCAAAAAAAAGGACGCGCGCAAGCCACTGCAAAGAATCACCCTGTTCGGTCATCACTCCGCTGATGCCTGCCAGGCAATACGCGCGCAAGCCACGGGCAACACGCTGGCACGCGAACTCACCATGTTGCCCGCCAACGATCTCACGCCCGCGCTTTTCCGCGAACGCATCCGCAAGCTGGCGAAGGAATCCGGCTGGCAGTGCGAGGAACTCGACCTCAGGAAATTGCGCAAGATGGGCGCGGGCGCCTTTGTCGCAGTGGCGCAGGGCAGCGAGGAAGAAGACGCCGCCATCGTGCATCTCTCCCGCCATCACCCCGATGCGAAACAGACGGTCGCGCTGGTGGGCAAGGGCATCTGCTTCGATACCGGCGGGCACAACCTCAAGCCGGCGCGCTACATGCACGGCATGCACGAGGACATGAACGGCTCGGCGGTGGCGCTGGGCTTGCTGCTGGCCGCCAGCCGCGCGGACCTGCCGGTCAACCTGGACGTCTGGCTCGCCATCGCCCAGAACCATATCAGCCCCAAGGCCTACAAACAGAATGACGTGATAACGGCGCTCAACGGCACCACCATCGAGATCATCCACACCGATGCCGAGGGACGCATGGTGCTGGCCGACACCCTCACCCTGGCTGCGCGCGCAAAGCCCGATTTCATGCTGGATTTCGCCACCCTTACCGGCAGCATGGCCACCGCCCTGGGCGCGCGCTACTCCGGTATTTTCTGTAACCGTGAAAAGCTGCTGGCCGCCGCCCTGGCTGCCGGGAGGTCTTCCGGCGAGCGGGTCAACCCCTTCCCGCTCGATGCCGACTACGAAGAAGACCTCGACAGTCAAATCGCCGACATCAAGCAATGCACCCTGGAGGGCGAAGCCGACCACATCCTGGCGGCACGC
This sequence comes from Sulfuricella sp., assembly GCA_028714955.1. GTDB lineage: Bacteria > Pseudomonadota > Gammaproteobacteria > Burkholderiales > Sulfuricellaceae > Sulfurimicrobium. Next base: position 41,975 of record JAQTLK010000006.1, on the reverse strand, counting down.
TTCCTCATGCGCTTCATCGAAAACGATGTACCCTGGCTGCACATGGACCTCTCCGCCAGCAACTGCAAGGGCGGGCTCGGGGCCGTGGCGTCCGACGTCACCGGCTTTGGGGTGGCATGGGGGATGGCCTTGCTGAATAGTCCCCTGGAGAAATTGTAAAGCCCGGCCCTCTGCGCTATAGTCAAGTCCAACTCAATTTCTCGCGCCGCCATCGCCATGAACGGCAACACTCCTCTCTCCGACCGCTTCCAGCGCAACATCGAATACCTGCGCCTGTCCGTGACCGACCGCTGCGACCTGCGCTGCAGCTATTGCATGCCGGAGGACTTCAAGGGCTACGAGGAACCGGAACACTGGCTCAATTTCGATGAAATCGAACGCCTGATCGGGGCTTTCGCGCGCCTGGGCGTAAAGCGCCTGCGCCTGACCGGCGGCGAACCGCTGCTGCGGCGCAATTTGCCTGAACTGGCCGGACGCCTATCCGCCCTGCCCGGCATCGAGGATTTATCCCTCAGCACCAATGCCACGCAACTCGACAAACATGCCCATTCCCTGCGCCGTGCAGGCGTGCTTCGCATCAACGCCAGCCTCGATTCGCTGCAACGCGACCGGATCGCGCAGATCACCGGGCGCGACTGCCTGGACAAAATCCTGGCCGGCCTGATGGCGGGCAAGGAGGCTGGATTCGCGCCGATCAAGATCAACATGGTGGCGCAGCAAGGTGTCAACGACGACGAAATCGACGCCATGGTGGCCTTCTGCCTCGAACATGGCTTCATCCTGCGCTTCATCGAGACCATGCCGATCGGCAGCAGCGGCCGCAACGCGCACTACCTCGACCTGCAGCCGGTCAAGCTGCGACTGCAGGAAAATTTTGGCCTGGTGGAAGGGGTGATGCCCGGCGGCGGACCGGCGCGCTACCTGAAATCGCTGGACGGCAAATTCAGCATCGGCTTCATCACCCCGATTTCCCAGCATTTCTGCGAGACCTGCAACCGCGTGCGCCTGGCAGTGGACGGGACGCTCTATACGTGTCTGGGACAGGAAGAAAAATTCGAATTCCGGCCGTTATTGCGCGGCGGCATTTCGGATGCAGAACTTGAAGACGCTATTCGCAACGCCATCTCTCTCAAACCGGAGCGCCACGAATTCAGGGAAGAGCCCGGCAAGATCGTGCGTTTCATGTCGTCCACCGGCGGCTGACCCGCGTTAATCGTCTTTTTCCGCTTCCGCGCCGGGTTCGTTGTCAGGCGAGGTTTTCGTGCCCTCGAACAGGTCCGGGAAAAGCGGATCGAGTCCCAGACCGTCCTCTTCCCTCCACCCCTCGGCTTGTGTCTCCTCGACCCCATGCGCCCTGTCGTCGAGCACGAATTCCAGCGGCGTATCCAGCGTGCCCGCTGGCGGCGCAGGCGCATCGGCGAGGGCATCGCTCGCCGCCTCTGCAGTGGCGGCATAAAGCGGGTTCGCGGGGTCCAATTGACGTCCCAGTTTTTGTACCAGCACCCGCAAACCGCTGTCGTCCATCGTCGCCCGGCAACGCAGGGCAAGCTGCTCGAACTCCTGTTTCATTCCCAGCACGCTGTAGGTTTCAAACAGCTTTTTCCATAACTGGATATCATCCTGATGCTTTTCCAGATATTCCTGCAATAACTCGATAGCTCGGTTGGACCAGCCATAGGCCAGATAAAGATCTGCTTCATCCAGCACGGACGATGCCTCGGTAAGGGTAACGGCCTCGCCCGAGGTGTCGAAAACACTGGTGACGTCATGATAGAAATCGTCTTCCTGACCATTATTCCCTGACGCCGGAGCAGGCATGACGGCATGCTTTTCGCCCTGCAACGCCGCCGGCAAGGAATGCGCCGCATCAGGAGAGAATTCCTGGCTTAATTCCTTTTCCAGCCAGGCCTCTGCCTTCCGTCCGCGCCACCGCCACCAAACCGAAAGCAGCAGCGCCAGAATCAGGCCAACGCCCGCCAAGCCGCGCAGGGAGAGGGAATCCAGCCCGCCCGGCAACCTGTCGAAGATACCGGGCGACGCCTGAATGGGCTTATTCTCGGGCACCGCAGCCAGACGTTCGCTCATGGCCAGACGGCGGTTGGTTCTAGCCAGCGCCACCTTCATCTCGCCAATTTCAGATTCCAGTTGCATGATGCGGTTCTTCATGCTGAGCATATTGGCAACCTGATCGTCGGCGTCCAGCAAGCGCTGCTTTTCGCGCAATTGCTGGCGTTGCTCCTCGCTCAATTTTCCCAGTACGGACAAGTCGAGCCCCGCGCTGGAAAGCTTGAGACGGAACGTCCCTTCGCCGGCGACCGGTTCAGTCTCGGGCGGCTTTTTCCTCCCTCGCCTGGCGGCATCAGGTTTGGCTGGAATCCGCACCTTGCGCGGCTTGCGGGGTGCAAGCACAGGTTCCGCGACCGGCGGGACAGCGGATTTCAAGGCGGGCGGCGAGGGTGCCACCGCTTCCTCGGGATCGAGCAACAGGGTGAATACGCGACTGAAGCGGCCATGGCCGCAGTCCGCCTGGACCAGCAGGCGGATAAAGGGTTCGCTGATGGCGTGCTGCGACCTGATGTTCAACTGCGACTGGCCATCCACTTCTTCCAGATCCAGGCGAGCCTGGGTCAGATAGGTGAAGTCATCCTGCTGTTCCGGACGCGCCAGAGAAAAGCAACCGGCATCCAGTTGCTCGTCCGCATTTGCCCGAACCGGGATCACGGCGCGCAAGGGCTGGCCGAGACTGGAATGCAGGACGACATCGCCCAGCATCATGGCGGAAGAAGAGCAGGGCGACAAGGCAGCACCGGACACAGCCGCCACGGCCAGCAATCTTGCTGTCAATGCCCTGATCCGCATCCCCATCGTACCGGTCTTGTCCTGATTATCTTAGTAGTCAGTCACCATGAATCGAGGCGCCGCGCCGCGTCCGGCGCAAAAGCTCGCGCCGGATGGCTCACTCAGGCGTTTCGGGCACGCTTGCGTTCGTTCTCGGTAAGGTAACGCTTGCGCAGGCGAATGGACTTGGGCGTCAATTCCACCAGCTCGTCGTCGGCAATGAATTCCACCGCGGACTCGAGCGTCAACTGGACCGGCGGCGTCAGGCGCACGGCCTCGTCGGTGCCTGAGGCACGCACATTGGTCAGCTGTTTGCCCTTGATGGGGTTCACCACCAGGTCGTTATCGCGGCTGTGGATACCGATAATCATGCCTTCATACACCTTGTCGCCGGGGGAAACGAACATGCGGCCGCGATCTTCCAGCTTCCACAGCGCATAGGCGACCGCTTCGCCGTTATCCTGCGAAATCAGCACGCCATTATGGCGCGAAGGGATATCCGGCTTCATCGGCGCATATTCGTCGAACACGTGGCTCATCACGCCGGTGCCGCGCGTCAGGGTCATGAATTCGGACTGGAAGCCGATCAATCCGCGCGCCGGAATGCGATAATCCAGGCGCACGCGGCCCTGGCCATCGGGCAGCATATCCTGCAAATCGCCGCGGCGGCGGCCGAGTTCCTCCATTACCGCGCCTTGGTTGGCGTCTTCCACGTCGGCAGTGAGCATTTCGAACGGCTCGCATTTCTCGCCGTCGATTTCCTTGATCAGCACGCGCGGGCGCGACACCGACAGCTCATATCCTTCGCGACGCATGGTTTCGAGCAGAATCGTGAGATGCAGCTCACCGCGCCCGGCGACCACGAATACGTCCGCATCGCCAGTTTCATCGACACGCAGCGCTACGTTGGTGAGCAGTTCCTTGTTCAAACGCTCGCGAATCTGGCGGCTGGTAACGAATTTTCCTTCCTGACCGGCGAGCGGAGAATTGTTGACCTGGAAATTCATGGTCAGGGTTGGCTCATCCACGGTCAGCATCGGCAGCGCTTCGGGCGCATCGACCGCGGTCAGCGTGACGCCGATGCCGATTTCGTCGATCCCGTTGATCACCACGATGTCGCCGGCCTGCGCCTCCGTCAACTGCACCCGGTTCAAGCCGCTGAAGCCCAGCACCTGGTTGACCTTCGCACGCACGCCCTTGTCGCCGGGGCCACGCATCACCAGCACTTCCTGGCCGGGCTTCAGGCGCCCACGTGCAACGCGGCCGATACCGATGCGGCCGACGTAACTGGAGTAATCGAGTGCGGAAATCTGCAGTTGCAGCGGCAGGTCGGGGTCGCCTTCGGGCGAAGGGACATGCTTGAGGATGGCTTCGAACAACACGCGCATGTTGTCGCTCGGCGTGTTGTAATCCAGCGAGGCAAAGCCGTTCAGGGCCGAAGCGTAGACCACGGGAAAATCCAGTTGATCTTCGGTCGCGCCCAGCTTGTCGAACAGGTCGAAAGTCTGGTTCACCACCCAGTCGGGCCGCGAACCGGGTCGGTCGATCTTGTTCACCACCACGATGGGCTTGAGGCCGAGCGCCAGGGCTTTTTTGGTCACGAAGCGGGTCTGCGGCATGGGACCTTCGACCGCGTCCACCAGCAGCAACACGCCGTCGACCATCGACAGCACGCGCTCCACCTCGCCACCGAAATCGGCATGTCCCGGCGTGTCCACGATATTGATGTGATGGCCTTCATACTCGATCGCAGTGTTCTTGGCCAGAATGGTGATGCCGCGCTCCTTTTCCAGGTCGTTGCTGTCCATCACTCGCTCAACCACATGCTGGTGGGCGGCGAAGGTACCCGCCTGTTGCAGGAGCTTGTCCACCAGGGTGGTCTTGCCGTGGTCGACGTGGGCGATAATGGCGATATTACGAAGGGCGCGTGACATGAAAACTTTCCGGTGCTGTAAAAAGCCGACAATTCTAGCATAACTATGCTGGTAATTTTCTGAATTACCCGTATAATGCGGCAGCTTGTCTGGCAGAAATCGCCAGGCACATGGTTCATCGTTCCCTGGCCCTCCTAGAATTCAGCCTTTCTGAATTTCAGCCTTACCCCGGTTAGCGACGATGTTTTAGTTGCGCCGCGCGGTGTTTTGCTGACCTTTATCCCGGTATTTCCGGCATGTCTCGCCGTTCCCTGCCTGCGCATTTGTATTATTGGAGTTGCCCTCACTCCTGACCCCTTCCCCGCATTGCGAGCGAGGGGGACGAAGTGCGCTGCGCGATTCCTTAATTTGAGGAATTATCCGTGTCTTTTGAATCGTTAAATCTTAATCCTTCCATTCTCAAAGCCATCATCGAGAGCGGCTACACCGAACCCACCCCGATCCAGTCCGAAGCCATTCCCGTCGTTCTTGCCGGCCACGACCTGATGGCCTCGGCACAAACCGGCACCGGCAAAACCGCCGCCTTCATGCTGCCGGCCCTGCATAAACTTGCCACGCCTTCGGCAGTCAAAAGCCGCGGCCCGCGCGTCCTGGTATTGACCCCCACCCGCGAACTGGCCAACCAGGTCAGCGAGGCGGCGCGCAAGTATGGCAAGAACCTGCGCGTGAACACCGTGTGCATCCTGGGCGGCATGCCCTACCCACTGCAAAACAAGCTGCTGTCGCAACCGGTCGACATCCTGGTTGCCACGCCCGGCCGCCTGATCGACCACCTGGAGCGCGGGCGCATCGATTTCTCGCGCCTCGAAATGCTGATTCTGGACGAAGCCGACCGCATGCTGGACATGGGCTTCATCGACGACGTGGAAAAGATCGCCGCCGCCACCCCCGCCAGCCGCCAGACACTGCTGTTCTCCGCCACGCTCGAAGGCGTGATCGGCAAGCTGGCCGCGCGCCTGCTGAAGGATCCCAAGCGCATCCAGATCGCCGCGCAACAGGCGCGCCACGAAAACATCGAACAGCGTCTGCACTTTGTTGACGACATGGCGCACAAGAGCCGCCTGCTGCAGCACCTGCTCACCGACATCGACCTCAAGCAGGCCATCGTCTTCACTTCCACCAAGCGCGATGCCGACATGCTGGCGGAAGACCTGTTCGCCCAAGGCCACTCCTCGGCGGCCCTGCACGGCGATATGAATCAGGGCGCACGCACGCGCACCCTGACCAAAATGCGCCGCGGCGGCATTCGCGTCCTGGTCGCCACCGATGTGGCAGCGCGTGGCCTGGATGTGCCCGGCATCAGCCACGTGATCAACTTCGACCTGCCCAAGTTCGCCGAAGATTACGTCCACCGCATCGGCCGTACCGGTCGCGCCGGCGCTTCGGGCATTGCCATTTCCTTCGCATCACACAAGGACATGCAACACCTGCAGCGCATCGAACGCTTTACCGGCCAGGCCATTGCGCCGCATACCGTCCCCGGCTTCGAGCCGAAGCGCGTGCCGCGTGCCGCTGGCGCGCCGCGCACCGGGGAGCGCAAGTTCGCCGGCAAACCTGGCGGCAGCCGCAGCTTTACCGGCCAAGCGCGACGCGAAGGCGGCTTCGGCAGCGGCGAAAGGCGTCCCAATGCCGGCGGCTTCGGCCACCACAATGGACGCCGCCATGGTTA
>JAQTLK010000006.1:14426-35434 GCA_028714955.1 Sulfuricella sp. | reverse complement strand
TCGCCGGCAAACCTGGCGGCAGCCGCAGCTTTACCGGCCAAGCGCGACGCGAAGGCGGCTTCGGCAGCGGCGAAAGGCGTCCCAATGCCGGCGGCTTCGGCCACCACAATGGACGCCGCCATGGTTAACGAAACAACGCGAAGCGTTTCCTCGTCCCCCTCGCCCTTTGGGAGAGGGCGGGGGTGAGGGAAACGATCATGGCGAATCGCTGTTTCATGATTCGGGGCGGCGAATCGCCATGATCGTTAGGCCATTGTAGCAAGCCGTAAAAAAGGCGCTGAAAAGCGCCTTTTTCATTTCATTCCGGCTGGATCAATCGTCGTAACGGTCGTCGCCATGCCCGTGACGATGCTTATGACGCCCTCGATGTCGGCCATTGTCATGGCGATCATAATCATCGACATAGACGACCTCCCTGCGCACCGACGGCTCGCGCCGGTTTGAAGTCAGCACCGCGGTCCCGGTTGCGCCGCCGATGGCGCCGCCGATGATCGCGCCATCACGGCCGCCCACGGCAGAACCGATCGCGGCACCAGCCGCACCACCCAAAGCCCCGCCCACGACAGCATTGCCATCCACGCCCGCGACTGCCGGGGCAGCCAGTGCCGCAAGCAACGCCAATCCAGTCAAGCCAGCAAACAATTTCATGAATATTCCCTTATCGCAAAAATCAGGATCAGGGAGAATGGTAGCAATTATCCGCAAGCGGAAAAATTACGTTTTGTTCATCAAGCCATCTTCCATATTACGCGACAGAACGCTCAACCTTCCTTGTTGCGCATGAAATCCGCGGTCTTCTGGAACGCAGCGGTGAGCTCCCGGCGCACTGTATCGTCAACTCCTACATCATCCATGGCACGCACCATGCACCCCATCCACTGATCGCGCTCCGCCTCGCCGATGGTGAACGGCAAGTGGCGCTGGCGCAGGCGCGGATGACCGAACTTTTCCTCATACAGTTGCGGCCCGCCGGTCCAGCCGGAGAGGAACATGAACAATTTGCCGCGCGCCCCGGCGAGGTCCTGGGGATGCAATTTGCGAATGCCGTAATAATCCGGGTCTTCGTCCATCAGGTCGTAAAAGCGGTCCACCAGGCGGCGTATGGTTTCCTCGCCGCCGATACGTTGATAATGCGTTTCCATAAAAACAAAATCCAATTAACCACAGGGAGCACAGGGCTCACGGGGATAACTTCCCCGTGACAATAATCCCCGTGCTCCCCGTGTGCCCCGTGGTTACAAATCAGCCCTTGACCGGCTTCACCAAGCTAGCCGCCAGTTTGGCGCGACTGCGTGCCTCATCGGTGCTGGAACCATTGGCCAGCACCACGCCCATGCGGCGGCGCACGAAGCTTTCCGGCTTGCCGAACAGGCGGATGTCGCTCTTAGGCACCGCCAGCGCCTGTTCCAGTCCTTCGAAGGCGATGCCTTTATGCTCCATCCCGCCGTAGATCACAGCCGACGCGCCCGGCTCGCGCAGGCCCACGTCCACCGGCAGGCCGAGAATCGCGCGCGCGTGCAGCTCGAACTCGGACAGGCGCTGGCTGCACATGGTCACCATCCCGGTGTCGTGAGGGCGCGGGCTGACTTCGGAAAACCACACCCGATCGCCCTTGACGAACAGCTCCACGCCGAAAATGCCGCGTCCGCCGAGATTGTCGGTAACGGCCTTGGCCACCTGCTGCGCCTTCTTCAGCGCTTCAGGGTTCATCGCCTGGGGCTGCCAGCTTTCGACGTAATCGCCCTTGACCTGCACGTGGCCGATGGGGTCGCAGAAACGGGTTTCGATCGTGCCGTTAGCGCCGAGCGCGCGCACGGTCAACAGCGTGATCTCGAAATCGAAGGCTATCATTTCCTCCACGATCACCCGCCCGCGATTGACGCGCCCGCCACTCATGGCGTAATTCCATGCATTTTCCACGTCCTCGGGGCCATTTACGGTGGACTGTCCCTTGCCTGAGGAGGACATCACCGGCTTGACGATGCAGGGATAGCCGATGGCCTTGTCGATCCACATCCGCAGTTCGTTCAGGGTATCGGCAAAGGCATAGCGCGAGGTAGGCAGTTCCAGCTCTTCCGCGGCAAGGCGGCGGATGCCCTCGCGGTTCATGGTGAGCCGCGCTGCGCGGGCGTTCGGAATCACCTCCGCCAGCCCGGCCTGTTCGATTTCCGCCAGCATGTCGGTGGCGATGGCCTCGATCTCGGGCACGACGAGGTGCGGCTTTTCCCGCTCCACCAGCGCGCGCAATGCCTGGCCGTCGGCCATGTCGATGACGTGGGCGCGGTGCGCCACCTGATGGCCCGGCGCATCCGGATAACGGTCCACGGCGATCACTTCCACACCCAGGCGTTGCAGGGCGATGATGACTTCCTTGCCCAGTTCGCCGCTGCCGAGCAGCATGACGCGAGTAGCGGAGGGGCTTAAGGGGGTGCCGATTTTCATGTGGTTTGCCTCAGATGGTTTTCTCTGGAGGCATGATAAATTGATCCCATGCCTGATGGCTAGGACCGACGCAGAGTTTTTCCAGCAGTGCCAGGGCGGACTCCAGATTGGAAGCCGCTGCCGCGCTCAGCGGCTCGCCCAGCTCGAATGTCTCCCCTCGCACAGCCAGCAGGTAGGCCGGCGGCGCGGCGCCGTAGAGTTCCTGGCAGGCTTGCAGCACCGCCGCCGGGCTCATGGCATGAGAAGTGTAGCTGGTGTCTTTGGCGGCATGGAGCCGGGAAAAAGCGAAAGGCGGCGGACAGGACACGCTGGCGTCGATGAACAAGACCCGTTCGCGGCCCAGCATGTCCGCCACGTGCTCGACCTGCAGCTGAAAATCGGCGAGCAGCTCGACGTTGGGCGGATTCAGCGCCTCCAGGCGCTCCAGCAGCAGCGGGCCGAGGGCGTCATCGCCGCGGCTCGGGTTGCCGCAGGCGAATACCAGCAGCGGCGCCGTCAAACGCCGCAACTGCCCAGGCCGCTGCGCGCCAGGCGGTCGATCACCCGCCCCTCGGCATCCCATAATTCCACTTCCAGCGGCATCTTGCCCAGCGCATGGGTGGCGCAGGAGAGGCAGGGATCGAAGGCGCGGATCGCCACCTCGATATGGTTGAGCAAGCCTTCGGTGAGCTCATTGCCGTCCAGGTATTTGAGCGCCACCTGCCGCACCGCCTCGTTCATGGCCTGGTTGTTATGGGTGGTGGAAACGATCAGGTTGGCGCGCACAATCAGTTCGTCCTCGTTGATGCGGTAGTGGTGGATCAGGGTGCCGCGCGGCGCCTCGATCACGCCCACGCCGCGCAGGGAGCGCTCGCCCGTGGTGACCAGCTCGTCGCCCTGGAGGTCGCCGTCGTGCAGCAGGTCCTTGATGCCTTCGGCGCAATGCAGCATTTCGATCATGCGCGCCCAGTGATAGGCCAGCGTGGAGTGGATGGCCTTGCCGCCGCCATATTCCCTGAAAATCTTTCTTTCCGCCTCGGCCAACGGGGTTGGAATGAAATCGCAGTTGTTGATCCGCGCCAGCGGCCCGACGCGATACCAGCCATTTTCCCGCCCCATGGAGCGGATGAACGGGAATTTCATATAGGACCAGGGGCGCACTTCCTCGTGCACATAATCCCAGTAACGGCTGTAATCGAGATGGTCGAAAATGAGCTGGTCATTCTGGTCCTTCGCGCGCAAGCCGCCATGGTAAAGATCAAGGGCGCCATCCTCCCGCACCAGGCTCATGAAGCTGGATTTGAAATAGCCGAAACCGTCATGGAAATCCAGGCGTTCGCCATAGACCTTGCGGATCAGGTTCACGGCGTCCTGGCTCCAGGCGATCACCTGGTCGATGTCTTTCAGCAGGCTGTCGCGTTCCGCCAGCGACAGATTCTTGTTCACGCCGCCGGGTACCGCGCCGGTGCCATGTACCCGCTTGCCGGAAGTGAGCCGGATGATCTCCTGTCCGAATTTGCGCAACGCCACGCCCTGCCGGGCGATTTCAGGGTAAGCGGCGGCGATGCCGGCGATGTTGCGGCGGGCCACCTCGCTGTCGAAGCCGAACAGCAGGTCAGGCGAGGCGAGGTAATAGAAATGCAGCGCATGGGATTGCAGCACCTGCCCCAGGTGCATCAGGCGGCGCAGCTTCTCGGCGGTGGGCGTGAGCTTCGCGCCGACGATCATGTCCATGGCCTTGGCTGCCCCCAGGTTGTGGCTCACCGGACAGATGCCGCACAGGCGCTGGACGATCACCGGCACTTCCCAGAATGGCCGGCCCTGAATGAATTTCTCGAAACCGCGGAATTCGACGATATGGAAGCGCGCCTGATGCACGCGATTGTCCTCGTCGAGCAGGAGCGTCACCTTGCCGTGCCCTTCCACGCGCGTGACCGGTTCGATCACTACACGCTTGAGGTTCTCTGGATGGGCGGCTGTTTCCAGTTCAAAAGCCTGATTAATCATAATGCAGCATCCCGTAATCCAGCTTCGGCTCGCGCCCGGCCAGCAGGTCGCTGAGGAATTTCCAGATCGCATCCGCGGACGGCGGGCAGCCGGGCAGGAAATAATCCACCTTCACCACTTCGTAGACGGGATGCACCTTGTCGAAAGGCAGGGGCAGTTCGGGATCGTTCGGCACCTGGCCGCCTTCCAGCCCACCTTCGTACTGGTAGACCTCCTGAAAGCACTCCCACAGGTCGATGTTGTTGCGCATCGCCGGGATACCACCGTTGATGGCGCAGGCCCCGATGGCGACCAGCACCTTGCAGCGGTTGCGGAACTCGCGCAGCACATGGACATTCTCCGCATTGCACACACCGCCTTCGACAATGCCCACGTCGCATGGCCCGCAATGCTTGATATCGGTGAGCGGGGTGCGGTCGAACTCGACCCGTTCGAGCAGGTCGAACAGGCGCTCGTCGATATCGAGAAAGGACATGTGGCAGCCGAAGCAGCCAGCCAGGGAGCAGGTAGCCAGGCGGATTTTCCGTTCACTCATGCCCGCCTCCCGTCTGCACTTCCTTGATGCTGCGATGGTCGTAAATGCGCTCGCCGATCGGTACCACGAAGCCGCGCCGCTTGACCAGCAGCGCGCCGGTCGGGCAAACCTGCATGGCCTTGTCGCTCGCCGCGATAGCAGTGTCGCCCAGTCTGCCGCTGGTCGAATTGACCACCAGCGTGGTGGCGATCCCCCGCCCGGAAAGGCCGAACACATTCTTGCCGTCCACCTCGCGGCTGGCGCGCACGCACAGTTCGCAGTAAATGCAGCGGTTGCGGTCCAGCAGCACCTCGGGATGAGAGGCGTCCACTTCGCGCTGCGGATAGAAATGGTTGAAGCGCGGGCTCATCATGCCGAGATAGTAGGCCACGGCCTGAAGCTGGCAGTTGCCGCTTTTCTCGCAAGCGGGGCAGAGATGGTTGCCTTCGACGAACAGCATTTGCGTCAGCGCCAGGCGCTCGGCATTGAGTTCTTCGGTATCGCTCAGCACTTGCTGCCCTTCCGCTGCAGGCATGGTGCAGGAAGCGACGTTGCGCCCGTTGACGTTCACCGTGCACAGCTTGCAACTGCCGTGTGGCCTGAATTCCGGGTTATGGCACAGGTGCGGGATATAGATCCCCGCCGCCATGGCCGCGTCCATGATGGTCTGGCCTTCCGCGAAAGCCACGGTCTGGCCGTCCAGGCTGATGGTTTTGCTCATAGGTGCGCCCACTCGTCGTCACGCCCGGTGATCTCGCGCGCCGTTTCCAAAGCGCCGTCGAGGTCGAAGGCGGGTTCGAAGGCGAGGGCCTTGAGCTTGCGCTCGAAAGTGCCGGGAAATTTCTTCAGCGTATCCAGCACCGGATTGGCCGCGCTGCCGCCCAAGCCGCAATGGCTCATGGTTTTGAGAACATGTCCGAGATTTTTCAATTCTTCCAGGTCGGACGCGGTGCCGTGCCCGCCGGCGATCTTGTCCATGATCTTTTTCTGCAACTGCGTTCCCACCCGGCACGGGGTGCAGAAGCCGCAGCTCTCGTGGGCGAAGAAATGGGTGAAATTATGCGCCGCGGCAAACATCTCGCGCTGGCGGTGGAACACCATGAAAGCGCCCGCCGTGGACAGGTCCTCGAAGGCGATGCGGCGGCCGAATTCCTGCCACGACACCAGCGTGCCGGAGGGCCCGCTGACCTGCACCGCATGCGCGTCCTCGCCGCCGCAGTCGCGCAGGATCTGCTCCACCGTCACGCCGAAGGGGTATTCGTAGATGCCGGGACGGGAAACGTCGCCGGAGATGGACAGCAGCTTGGTGCCGGTGGATTGCGATGTACCCTGCGCGGCGAACCATGCGCCGCCGTGCAGCCCGATATTCGCCGCGGCGGCGAAGGTTTCGACATTATCCACCACCGTCGGACGGCCCCTGTAGCCATGCGTCACGGGAAATGGCGGACGGTTGCGCGGACGCCCACGCCTGCCTTCGAGGGATTCGATCAGGGCGGACTCCTCGCCGCAGATGTAAGCGCCCGCGCCGAGATGAATCTCGATATCGAAGCTGAAATCCGCCTGGTCCAGGATACCGTCTCCCAACAACCCGGCGTCGCGCCGGCGCTGCAGCACCGCTTCGAGCGGCTGCAGCAGGTAGCGGTACTCGCCGCGCAGGTAGAGAAAACCCTTGCTGGCCCCGACCACGCGCGCGCCTATCGTCATGCCCTCGAACACCAGGTCAGCGTAACGGGTGAGCAGTACCCGGTCCTTGAAGGTGCCCGGCTCGCCCTCGTCGGCATTGCACACGATAAAACGCACGGGGCTGCCGCCGATGTCGCAAAGGGCGCTGCCATCCTCCCCGGCGATGGCGGCATGGCAGAAGGTCCATTTCGAGGCCGTCTTGAAACCGGCCCCGCCGCGCCCGCGCAAATTGGCCTTATCCACCTCGGCCAACGTCTCTCTGATCCCGCGCGCCAGCGTTGCACGGAGGGCGCTGCCGGGTTCGAACGCCTCGCCCAGCAAGGCATCCTTGCGCCGCACGTTGTCCGCCACCTCGAACAGCATGGGCGGCCACTCCGCCACCGGCTTGCGGATGCGGATCAGTTCCGCGATCAGGTCCAGCCGGTTGTGGTCCAGGCTGGTCAGCGGCCAGCCGTTCACCAGCGCCGCCGGCCCCTGGTCGCACATGCCGGTACAGGACGTGGTATCCACGCTCACCAGATTGTCCTCCGAAACCTTGCCTGGCTCGACCCACAGCTTGTTGCAGAAATACTGCATCAGCTCGCGATTGCCCAGCATGTTATCGGTGATGTTATCGGAAAACAGGACGCGGTATTCCCCCACCGGTTCAAGCGAGAGAAAGGCATAAAAGCCGGCGACGCCCTCGACTGAAGTCCGGGGAATGCCCAGGCGACCGGCAATGCAGGTTACCGCCTCGGGAGGAATGAAGTGGAGCAGGTCCTGCACATCGCGCAGAATCTGCAGCAGCCCCGAAGCATCCCGCCCGTGCTTTTCCAGCACGGGCGCCAGGCGCCGCTCGATATCGGGAAACTCGCAAGGTTCCATGGGGCCGTCCTTTGCCAAGAGGGCAAGGTACTGAAATTCAGGCTAACTATACTATAACGCCATGACAATTTCCCCTGCCTGCGTTCTCCCAAGCCCCTTTCCTGCTAAAATTTCCACTCACGCAGTATCGAGGAAACAGCATGCCGCGCACCCTCTTCAACCGCACCCCGATGCTCGCTGGCAGCGATGTCCAGGCGCTGCGCAGCGAGATACGCGACTATTTCCACGCCACCTGCGAGCGCTACGAGCAGCTGTTCGAAACCCTGGCGGGCGAGCATGCCTATTACCGGAAACCCATCGCTTTGCGCCATCCGCTGATTTTCTACTATGGCCATACCGCCACCTTCTTCATCAACAAGCTGGTGCTGGCCGGGCTGCTGACGCAACGCATCGATCCGAAGTTCGAATCCCTGTTCGCCGTGGGCGTGGACGAGATGAGCTGGGACGACCTCAACGACGCCCACTACGACTGGCCGCGCGTCGATGCCGTGCGCGCCTACCGGGCCAGGATGCGGGAGGCGGTTGACAAAGTGATCCGCAACGCCCCGCTGGAACTGCCTGTGAACTGGAACAACCCGTGGTGGGCGATCATGATGGGCATCGAGCACGAGCGCATCCACCTCGAAACCTCCTCCGTGCTGATCCGCCAGCATGCACTGGAATTCGTCAGGCCGCATCCCGCCTTTGTCCCCTGCCGCACCAGCGGAGCGGCGCCGGACAACGACCTGGTCGACGTCCCGCCCGGCGCGGTGCGCCTCGGCAAGGACAAGGCCGACCCGTATTACGGCTGGGATAACGAATACGGCCTGCATCAGGCGCAGGTCCCGGCCTTCCGCGCCGCGCGTCACCTGGTCAGCAACGGCGAATTCCTGGGCTTCGTCGCGGCCGGCGGCTACGCCGACGATGCCTGGTGGCAGGAGGAAGGGCGCGCCTGGAAATCCTTTGCCCAGGCCGCCCATCCCACTTTCTGGATCAGGGATGGCGAGCGCTGGCAGTTGCGCCTGATGACCGAGGTCGTGGCCATGCCCTGGGACTGGCCGGTGGAGGTCAACTACCACGAGGCCAAGGCGTTCTGCAACTGGAAGGCGGCGCAAACCGGGCAGCCGGTGCGCCTGCCCACAGAGGACGAATGGCAGCGCCTGTACGACCGCTCGGGACTGACAGAGATCGCGCCGGACCAGGCCGCACCCGCCAATATCCACCTCGACCACTACGCCTCCGCCTGCCCGGTCGACGCGTTCCGCCACGGCGAGCTGTACGATGTGATCGGCAACGTGTGGCAATGGACCGAAACGCCGATCTACCCTTTCGAGGGCTTTGAAGTTCACCCGCTCTACGACGACTTCACCACCCCGACCTACGACGGGCGCCATAACCTGTTCAAGGGCGGATCGTGGATCTCCTGCGGCAACGAGGCGCGCGCCAGCGCACGCTACGCCTTCCGGCGCCACTTCTTCCAGCACGCCGGTTTCCGCTACGTGGTGTCCGATGCCCCGCTCGCCGCGCCTGCCTCGCATTACGAAAGCGACAGGCTGCTGTCCGAATATGCCGAGTTCCACTACGGCGACGAGTATTTCGGCGTGCCCAACTTCCCGCGCACCCTGGCGCAACTGGCCATCCGCGCCATGGGCGGCAAGCCCGCGCGCAAGGCGCTCGACCTGGGCTGCGCCGCGGGACGCGCCAGCTTCGAACTGGCGCGTCATTTCGACCATGTCACCGGCATCGATTTTTCCGCCCGCTTCATCGGGCTGGGCGTGCAGCTGGCCGAGACCGGCGTGCTGCGCTACACCCTTACCGACGAGGGGGAACTGGTGCAGTACCGGGAACGCAAGCTGGCCGACCTGGGGCTGGACGGCGTGGCCGGCAAGGTGGAATTCTTCCAGGGCGATGCCTGCAACCTCAAGCCCCTGTTCTCCGGCTACGACCTGATCCTCGCCGCCAACCTCATCGACCGTCTCTACAGCCCGGCCAGATTCCTCGCCACGGCGCACGAACGCCTCAATCCGGGCGGCATTCTCCTCATCGCCACGCCCTGCACCTGGCTGCCAGAGCACACCCGGCGCGAGGAATGGATCGGCGGCTTCAAGAAGGACGGCGAGAGCTTCACCACCCTGGACGGGTTGCAGGAAATGCTCGGCGCGCATTTCCACCTGCGCGAAGGCCCGCTCGAAGTGCCCTTTGTCATCCGTGAAACGCGGCGCAAATTCCAGCACACGCTCTCCGAAGTGACGATCTGGGAGCGCCGGATTTGAATTTCGATTTCGACCGCGAGATCGACCGCAACGGCACCGCGAGCGTCAAGCACGACGGCCGCGCCGCCTACTTCGGCACCGCGGACGTGCTGCCGATGTGGGTGGCGGACATGGATTTCGCCGCCCCCGAAGCCGTCACCCGCGCCCTCGCTCAACGCGCCGCGCACCCGGTCTACGGCTACACGTTCTACCCCGACGGTCTCTATGAAGCCTTCATCGCCTGGCTGGGGAAGCGCCACGGCTGGCAGGTCGAGCGCGACTGGATCCTCATGGCACCGGGCGTGGTGCCCTCGCTGCACGCTGCCGTGCTGGCCTTCGCCGCGCCCGGCGAAGCGGTGGTCGTGCAGCCGCCGGTATATTTTCCATTCTTCAGCGCCGTCACCGACACCGGGCGCAAGCTCGCGCTCAATCCCCTGCGCCTGGAAAATGGCCGCTACCGCATCGACTTCGCGCACCTCGAACGCTGTGCCGCCGACGGCGCGCGCCTGCTCCTGCTGTGCTCGCCGCACAACCCGGTGGGGCGGGTGTGGAGCCCGGACGAGTTGCACGAAATCCTGCGCATCACCCGGCGCCATGACATGACGGTGCTGTCGGACGAAATCCACGCCGACCTGGTCTATCCCGGCGAGCGCCACACCGCGCTGGCCACCCTGGCGGAGCCCGGCGACAGGCTGGTCACCGCCTTCGCGCCGAGCAAGACCTTCAATATCCCCGGACTTGGCCTGTCCTGCCTGGTCGCCTCCGACCCCGCCCAGCGCGCCGCGCTGCGCAAGGTCTTCGCCACCCTTGCCCTCGGTCACGCCAACCCCTTCAGCATCGCTGCCTTCGAAGCCGCCTACCGCGAGGGGGAAGCCTGGCTGGATGCGCTGCTGGTTTACCTGCGCGGCAACCGCGATTTCGTCGCCGCTTCCCTGGCGGAGCATCTGCCCGGCATCCGGCTGATCCAGCCGGAAGGAACTTGCCTGCTGTGGCTCGATTGCCGCGGACTGGGCATGAACGACGCGGAATTGCAGCAATTCCTTGTGGCAAAAGCGCGCGTGGGCATGAATCCCGGCACGGCATTTGGAGCGGGGGGCAGCGGCTTCATGCGGCTGAATGCCGGCGCGCCGAAGCGAGTGGTGGCAGAAGCGCTGGAGCGCATCAGGACGGCTTTCGAAGCCACAGGAAGCATTTGCCATAGGGAGGTAACAGGTTTAATGTAATTTCATTTTTCAGCAAGCTCAGACGGGTTTTTTCCAGTTCGATTTTCCGGGAGTCATCATGCAACAAGCCAGCATAGTCACCGTCGACGGCAACGAGGCCGCCGCCCGTATCGCCCACCTCACCAGCGAAATCATCGCCATCTACCCCATCACCCCGTCCTCGCCGATGGGCGAATATTCCGATGCCTGGAGCGCCGAAGGGCAGAAAAACTTGTGGGGCACCGTGCCGCAGGTGGTCGAACTGCAGAGCGAGGCGGGCGCGGCCGGCGCGATCCACGGCGCGCTGCAGACCGGGGCGCTGGCCACCACCTTTACCGCCTCCCAGGGCCTGCTGCTGATGATTCCCAACATGTACAAGATCGCCGGGGAACTCACCTCCTTCGTCATGCACGTCGCGGCGCGCTCGCTGGCGGCGCAGGCGCTGTCCATTTTTGGCGACCAGAGCGACGTGATGGCGGCGCGCGCCACGGGTTTTGCCTTCCTGAGTTCAAATTCGGTGCAGGAAGCCCAGGACATGGCGCTGATCGCCCAGGCCGCCACCCTCGAAGCCCGGGTGCCGATCCTGCATTTTTTCGATGGCTTCCGCACCTCGCATGAAGTGGCCAAGATCGAACAGGTACCGCTTGAAGTGGTGCGCGCCATGATAGACGACGAGCTGGTGCGCGCCCACCGCGCCCGCGGCCTTTCTCCCGATCACCCCGTGCTGCGCGGCACCTCGCAGAACCCGGACGTGTATTTCCAGGCGCGCGAGACGGTCAATCCGTTCTACGACCGCATGCCGGAAATCGTGCAGCGCACCATGGACAAGTTCGCCTCCCTCACCGGGCGCCAGTACCACTTGTTCGACTATGTTGGCGCGGCCGATGCCGAGCGAGTCATCATTCTGATGGGGTCGGGCGCTGAAGCGGCACAGGAAACCGTGGAGCATCTTACCGCCCGCGGCGAGAAAGTCGGCCTGCTCAAAGTGCGCCTGTATCGCCCGCTCGATGCCAAACTGCTGACGCAATCGCTTCCCGCCACGACAAGGAAAATCGCCGTGCTCGACCGTTGCAAGGAGCCCGGCGCGGACGGCGAACCGCTCTACAAGGACGTGGTCACCGCCTTGATGGAGCATGCCAACCCGGTTCCCAAGGTGGTTGGCGGCCGCTACGGCCTGTCCTCCAAGGAATTCACCCCCGGCATGATCGCCAGCATATTCGGCGAACTGAAAAAAGATGCCCCGAAAAACCACTTCACCATCGGCATCAACGACGATGTCACCCACACCAGCCTGCCGTGGGACGCGGAATTCCGCGTCGATGCGGGCGAGGGCGTGATGCGCTGCATGTTCTACGGTCTCGGCTCGGACGGCACGGTCTCCGCCAACAAGAACACCATCAAGATCATGGGCGAGGAAACCGAACTCTACGGTCAGGGTTATTTCGTTTATGATTCAAAGAAGTCGGGCGCAATGACCACCTCGCACCTGCGCTTTTCGCCCAAGCCGATACATTCCAGCTACCTCATCGGCACCAGTGAGGCACATTTCATCGGCTGTCACCAGCCGATATTCGTGGAACGCATCGAAATGCTGGAGAATGCCGCCGAGGGCGCGGTTTTCCTGCTCAACTCGCCTGCCGCGCCGGATAAGGTGTGGGACACGCTGCCGCGCAAGATGCAGCAGCAGATCATAGACAAGAAATTGCGCTTCTACACCATCGACGCCTACGCCGTGGCCCGCGCCACCGGCATGGGCACGCGCATCAACACCATCATGCAAGCCTCTTTCTTCGCCATTTCCGGCGTCCTGCCAGCCGATGTGGCGATCGCGCAGATCAAGCACGCCGCCGAAAAAACCTATGGCAAGAAAGGCCGCGCCATCGTCGAGGCCAACTGGAAGGCAATCGACGAAACCGTGGCCAACCTGCACCAGGTCAAGGTGCCTGAACAGCCCAGCAGCAAATTCGAAATGCCGCCGCACATCCCGGCCAACGCGCCCGAATTCGTGCGCCGCGTCAGCGGCGAGATCATGGTCGGGCGCGGCGACCTGATCCCTGTCTCGCTGCTGCCCGCCGACGGCACCTGGCCGACCGGCACATCACACTATGACAAGCGCAACCTGGCGCAGGAAATCCCGGTATGGGATGCCGAGCTATGCATCTACTGCGGCAAGTGCGTCTTCGTCTGTCCCCACACCGCCATCCGCTCCAAGGTCTTCCCGGCCGCACTGGCACTGGACGCGCCGCCCACCTTCAAGCATATCCAGATCAAGGGCAAGGAGTTCGAGGAAGGCATGCACGTCAGCTACCAGGTCGCGCCCGAGGACTGCACCGGCTGCAGCCTGTGCGTGGACATCTGCCCCGCGGTGAGCAAGGTGGACAGCCACAAGGCACTGGAAATGCACGCCCAGGCGCCGCTGCGCGAACCGGAACGGGAAAATTTCGAGTTCTTCCTCAAACTGCCCGAATTCGACCGCACCAAGCTGCGCATTTCCACCATCAAGGGCGCGATGGTGATGCAGCCGCTGTTCGAGTTTCCATCGGCCTGCGTCGGCTGCGGCGAAACGCCCTACATCCGCCTTGCCTCCCAACTGTTCGGCGACCGCATGGTGGTGGCCAACGCTACCGGCTGCTCCTCCATCTATGGCGGCAACCTGCCTACCACGCCTTACAGCAAGAACAGCGAAGGGCGCGGACCGGCATGGAACAACTCGCTGTTCGAGGACAACGCCGAATTCGGACTGGGCTTCCGCATCACTATCGACAAACATGCGGAATATGCGGCTGAACTGGCGCTGAAGATGAAGGACCAGCTCGGTGCTGAACTGGTGGACGCCATCCTCGCCGCCGATCAGTCCAGCGAAGCCGGCATCCAGCAGCAACGCGAGCGCGTGGCGCAACTCATGACGCAGCTCAAAGCAATCGATTCCGCCGATGCGCGCAACCTGGAAAGCGTGGCGGAAAACCTGGTCAGGAAGAGCGTGTGGATCATCGGCGGCGACGGCTGGGCCTACGACATCGGCTTCGGCGGCGTGGACCACGTGCTCGCCTCGGGGCGCAACGTCAATATCCTGGTGCTGGACACCGAAGTCTATTCCAATACCGGCGGTCAGGCCAGCAAGGCCACGCCGCACGGCGCCACCGCCAAGTTCGCGGCCAAGGGCAAAGCCACCGGCAAGAAGGACCTGGCGCAAATCGCCATGAGCTACGGCCATGTCTATGTCGCCCACGTCGCCTATGGCGCCAAGGACATCCACACACTGAAAACCTTCCTCGAAGCCGAATCCTTCGACGGCCCCTCGCTCATCATCGCCTACAGCCCCTGCACCGAGCATGGCTACGACATGAACCGCCAGCAGCAGCAACAGGAACTGGCGGTCAATGCCGGCCACTGGCCGCTGTTCCGCTACGACCCGCGGCGCGAAGCGGAAGGAAAGAACCCGCTGGTGCTGGACTCCGCCAAGCCGTCCGTACCCTTCCTCGAACTGGTGAAAAGCGAACCGCGTTTCCGCGGCCTGATGAAGCACGTCAAGGAAGAAGGCGAAGGCGTGATGGCGGAATATCAGGCGGAAATCGAAAAGCGTTACAAGCTCTACCAGCACATGGCGGAGGAAGGCTGCAGCCCGAACGATCCGAGTGCGGCGAAATAAATTATGAATATATCGGAATTGCTGGTAGTCTTGTCGAAGTCTGTGGAATTCAAGAACAAAATTGCGGTACCTTAAGTTGGCCCTTTTTCCTTGTTTCGATAGATCGAGCAATCGCTCATATGACTTAATTTTAGGAATGTAAAATGGCAACAGGTATTGTGAAATGGTTTAACGACGCTAAAGGTTTTGGATTCGTTACGCCAGACGACGGCAGCGAAGATTTGTTTGCGCACTTCTCCGCAATCCAGATGGGTGGCTTCAAAACCCTGAAGGAAGGCCAAAGGGTCCAGTTTGAAATCACCCAGGGTCCCAAGGGCAAGCAAGCCTCCGACATCCGGGAAGCGTAAGTTTTCTTGGCTTGACCAAAAAACCCCCGGTGCGCCGGGGTTTTTTGTGGCCGCAGAATTCAGCAGCATGCTGGCGGCGCGCGAAAATCATTTTCAACCGTTTAACGCGGCATGGCATGTCTATTTCGGCTAGAATGACGCCCTTTCATGACTAACCGACCCTTCATCCGCGATGAAACACGACGAATCCCTCATTATTGACGTCAACCTCCATGACTTCGAGCAGCATGTCATCGAAGCCTCCAAAACCCTGCCGGTATTGGTCGATTTCTGGGCCGACTGGTGTTCGCCATGCCTGGCACTGTCGCCCGTGCTGGACCGGGTCGTTAAAGCCTATGCGGGAAAATTCAGGCTTGCCAAGGTGGAAGTGGACGAGGGCGACAACATGAAACTCGCCGGCCGTTATGGCCTGCGCGGCTTTCCCACCGTGCTGATGTTCATAAACGGTGAAGAGGTGGGTCGCTTCTCCAGCGCCAAGCCCGAGCACTGGGTACGTGAATTCATAGAACAGCACTGCGCTGGGTGAACCCGGAAACCTTTGCCGGATTGGCTGTTGGAAGCCTTGCTCCCTCATCCCCAGCCCTTCTCCCGGGGGGAGAAGGGGGAGAAAACGCCCTCTCTCCCAATGGGAGGGCAGGGGTGAGGGGCAGTGCGTTGCTATGGGCATCGTTCGGAATGGCGTTATTCGAACGGAGAAATTCAGGGTGAATCCAGTGTGCCCGTGCGGCTCCGGCCTGCCGTTTGACGCCTGCTGCGGTCCATATTTGACAGGCAGATCCTCGCCTCCCAGTGCCGAAACCTTGATGCGCTCGCGCTATTGCGCCTTTGTACGCCACGATTGGGATTACCTGCAGCACACCCAGGCCGGGCAGGACGACGGGCCCGCCACGCCGGACATTGAATGGCTTGGGCTAAAGGTGCTGAGCGTTCAGGCGGGTGGCGCGTCTGATGCGGAAGGCACCGTGGAATTCGTCGCGCGCTACGCGCGCCATGGCCGCCCCGCTTCACTGCATGAAATCAGCCGCTTCCGCAAGCACGATGGCAAGTGGCTTTATGTCGGCGGCGAGTTTCCGCGCGCCATGCCCTTGGCGAAAACCGGGCGCAACGAGCCCTGTCATTGTGGTAGCGGCAAGAAATTCAAGAAATGCTGCGGACAGGGCTGAATCAGGGCTTGGGCGCAGCGCCTGCGGATTTTCCGGGCACGACCTTGGCTGCAGCCACTGTGTCCTGCTGCCGGTCAGCATCCAGCACCTGGAAAAATACCTCATCCTGCCTGACCAGGCCCAACTCGCTCCGGGCACGCTCCTCGATCGCGTCATAACCCTGCTTGAGGTCGCGCACTTCCGCATCGAGTGCGGCATTGCGCGCTTTCAGCCCTTGATTGACCTGTTTCTGCGCCGCGATTTTCTGATCCACCTCCCACACCCGCAGCCAACTTCCCTTGCCCAGCCATAGCGGATATTGCAGCGCGGCGATGAGAAGCGCCAGAAAGAGCGTCAGCCAGCGCATGGGCAGAAATCAGTTTCCAGCTCAGAAACCGAGCTGGTAGAAGGCGTCGCGCCCGGCATAGCTGGCGCCATCGCCCAGCTCTTCCTCAATGCGCAGCAACTGGTTGTACTTGGCAACTCGGTCGGAACGGCTGAGAGAGCCGGTCTTGATCTGCAGGGCGTTGGTGGCCACGGCCAGGTCGGCGATGGTGGAATCTTCCGTTTCGCCGGAGCGATGGGAAATCACGGCGGTATAACCGGCGCGCTTGGCCATTTCCACGGCGGCGAAAGTTTCGCTCAGGGTGCCAATCTGATTCACCTTGATGAGGATGGAATTGCAGATTCCCTTCTGGATGCCTTCGCGCAGGATATGGGTGTTGGTCACGAAAATGTCGTCACCGACCAGCTGGATCGACTTGCCGAGGCGCTCGGTGAGCTGCTTCCAGCCGTCCCAGTCGAATTCGCTCATGCCGTCCTCGATGCTGATGATGGGATACTTGTCCACCCAGGTGGCATACAGGTCGATGATCTGGCTGGAGCCGAGGGTCAATCCGTCCGCTTTCAGGTGGTATTGGCCATCCTTGTAAAACTCGGAAGCGGCTGAATCCAGGCCGATTGCCACGTCGGAACCCGGCAGGTAGCCTGCGGCCTCAATGGCTTCCACGATGATTTTCAACGCGGCCTCGTTGGAACCCAGGGCGGGCGCGAAACCGCCTTCATCGCCCACCGTGGTTGGCAGGCCACGAGCGTGGAGAATCTTTTTCAGGTGATGGAACACTTCCGCGCCGCAACGCAGCGCCTCGCGGAAGCTCTTGGCGCCCAGCGGGATAATCATGAATTCCTGGATATCCGCGCCGCCGGCAGCGTGCGCGCCGCCGTTGATGATGTTCATCATCGGGACCGGCAACTGCATCGGACCGGCGCCGCCCAGGTAACGGTACAGCGGCAGGCCGGACTGTTCCGCCGCCGCCTTGGCCACCGCCAGGGAAACCGCAAGAATGGCATTGGCGCCCAGGCGGCCCTTGTTTTCGGTGCCATCCAGGTCGATCAGCGTCTTGTCGATGAAGCTCTGCTCTTCGGCATCCAGGCCGATGATCGCTTCGCAGATTTCGGTATTGACATTCTCCACTGCCTGCAGCACACCCTTGCCCAGGTAACGGCTCGCGTCATCATCGCGTAGCTCCACGGCTTCCCTGGTGCCGGTGGAGGCGCCGGAAGGCACCGCGGCGCGGCCAATCACGCCGGATTCAAGCAATACGTCGGCTTCCACGGTGGGGTTGCCACGGGAATCGAGAATTTCACGGGCGATCACGTCAACAATTGCACTCATTCTTTTTCCTTGCTCTTTAAATAGTAGTCGTCTATCACAAATTCATTTCAGCAAAGCCTTGCCGCTTCACCAGTTCATCCAGTTGCTTCAAGGTTTCCAGCAGTTCGCGCATCCTCCCCAGCGGCCAGGCATTGGGGCCGTCCGACAGCGCCAGGGCTGGATCGGGATGGGTTTCCATGAAAATCCCGGCGATTCCGCTCGCCACTGCCGCGCGCGCCAACACCGGCACGAATTCTCGCTGTCCGCCGCTCTTGTCGCCCTGCCCCCCCGGCAACTGCACCGAATGGGTGGCATCGAATACCACCGGGCAGCCGGTGTCGCGCATCACTGCGAGGGAGCGCATGTCGGAAACCAGATTGTTGTAGCCGAAAGACACGCCGCGCTCGCACACCATGATGTTGTCCTGGCCGCCGTTGGCTTCGCGCGCTTTTTCAACGACGTTCTTCATATCCCACGGGGCAAGGAACTGGCCTTTCTTGATATTCACCGGCTTGCCGCAGCTCGCCACGGCATGGATAAAATCTGTCTGGCGGCACAGGAAGGCGGGGGTCTGCAGCACGTCCACCACGGCAGCGGCGACCGGGATCTCCTCCTCGCTGTGCACATCGGTCAGCACCGGCACGCCGATCTGACGCTTCACCTCGCCCAGAATCCGGAGCCCTTCGTCGATGCCAAAGCCGCGGAACGACTTGCCGGAACTGCGGTTGGCCTTGTCGTAGGAGGATTTGTAGATGAATGGAATGCCCACGGCGGCGCAGATTTCCTTCAGCGCTCCGGCGGTATCCAGCGCCAGTTGTTGCGACTCGATCACGCACGGGCCGGCAATCAGGAATAATGGCTGGCTCAGGCCAGCCTCAAAGCTGCATAGTTTCATTAGGATGCCTGTTGATGGGCCAGCGCGGCTTCGATGAAAGCCTTGAACAGCGGGTGGCCGTTGCGCGGGGTGGACGTGAATTCGGGATGAAACTGGCAGGCCATGAACCAGGGATGGTCCGGCAATTCGATGATCTCGCACAGGTGTTCCCCGCCCTGCGAGCGCCCACTCACGCGCAAGCCTGCCTCCTCCAGGCGCGGCAGGTATTCGTTGTTGACTTCATAGCGGTGGCGATGGCGTTCGACGATCTTTTCCGCGCCATAAACCTTGCGCGCCAGCGAGCCTTCCAGCAACAAGGCTTCCTGTCCGCCCAGGCGCATGGTGCCGCCCAGGTCGGATTGCGCGTTGCGGGTTTCGACCGTGCCCTCCCTGGTGCGCCACTCGGTAATCAGCGCCACCACCGGATGGGACGTATCGGGCTCGAACTCGGTGCTGTGCGCATCGTCCATGCCAGCCTTGTGGCGCGCATATTCGATCACCGCGAGCTGCATGCCGAGGCAAATCCCGAGGTAGGGAATGCGCTTCTCGCGGGCGTAGCGAATCGCTGCGATCTTGCCCTCGACGCCGCGCTTGCCGAAGCCGCCCGGCACCAGGATGGCGTCCATCCCATCCAGGCTGGCGGTGTCGCCGGATTCCAGGGTTTCGGAATCGAGATAGTGGATATTGATCTTGCTGCGCGTGTGGATGCCGGCATGGATCAGGGCTTCGGAGAGGGACTTGTAGGATTCGGTCAAATCCACGTACTTGCCCACCAGCGCGACGTTTACCTCATGTTGCGGATGCTCCAGGGCAAAGATCAGCTTCTCCCAGGCGCTCAAATCCGCGGGAGGGGGGTTGAGTTCCAGCTTGCGGCACACGATCTGGTCGAGATTCTGCAGATGCAGCAGGCCTGGTATCTTGTAGATGCTGTCCACGTCCACGGCGGAAATGACGGCCTCTTCCGGAACATTGGTAAACAGCGCGATCTTGCGCCGCTCATCGTCCGGCAAGGCGCGATCGGCGCGGCACAGCAGCACGTCGGGCTGAATGCCGATTTCGCGCAACTCCTTCACCGAGTGCTGGGTCGGCTTGGTCTTGATCTCGCCGGCGGAAGCGATGTAAGGGACCAGGGTGAGGTGGATGTAGCAGGTATTGCTGCGCCCCATCTGCACGCCCATCTGGCGAATGGCCTCGAGGAAGGGCAGTGATTCGATGTCACCCACCGTACCGCCGATCTCGACGATCGCCACCTCGGCATCCCCCGCCCCGGCGCGCACGAAATTCTTGATCTCGTCGGTGATATGGGGAATCACCTGCACCGTACCGCCCAGGTATTCGCCCCGGCGTTCCTTCTTGATCACGCTCTCGTAGATCTGGCCGGTGGTGAAGTTGTTGGACTTCTTCATCCGGGCATTGATGAAGCGCTCGTAATGCCCCAGGTCGAGGTCGGTTTCCGCGCCATCCTCGGTGACGAACACCTCGCCATGCTGAAACGGGCTCATGGTGCCGGGATCCACGTTGATGTAAGGATCCAGCTTGAGCATGGTGACCTTGATGCCGCGGGATTCGAGGATGGCCGCGAGCGAAGCCGCCGCGATGCCCTTGCCGAGAGAAGAAACGACCCCGCCCGTGACGAAGATGAATTTGGTCATGAAATATCTTGAGATCAAGGAGATTGGACGGGGTGAAATCATACCCTAAATATGCCCCGCTCACAATTTCAGCCGGCCTGGCGAGCGGATTATATGAAGGCAGATACCATCGTTGCAGGATGTAATAATCCCAGTCCTGTAACTGATCCTGAAGCTTGACAGCTCCGCTCCGCCTCGCCTATAGTGGACTCATGCATACCCCAGCCACCCCATCCTCAACCTTCTTCGCCTCCATGCGACTGTGGCTATTGGACCATTCCCAATGCCGCGGCACTTTTTCGCTTTGAACTGATTTCATTCAAGCAACCGCGGGTCTGACCGCGCTTGCTTTCTTCTGCCCGATGACCCGCTACTACACAGGGGCATCATGACAAACCATCCTGCAAGCATCACCCAACATCCGCACCATGCCGCGATCGGCATGAGCTTCGCTGTGCTCGCGGCTGTCGGTTTTTCTGCCAAGGCGATCCTGGTCAAGCTGGCTTACCTCGATTCCGTGGACGCAGTGACTCTGCTGGCACTGCGCATGGCGTTCTCCATTCCTTTTTTTCTGGCGGTGGTGGCCTGGGGGCAGTTCGGGCAACGCGGAGCGGCCTTGCACCGGCGCGACTGGCTGGCGGTGCTCGGGCTGGGACTGATCGGCTATTACCTTTCCAGCCTGCTGGATTTTTCCGGCTTGCAGTATATTTCCGCCGGGCTGGAGCGTCTGATCCTGTTCCTGTTTCCGACCATGGTGGTAGTGCTCTCGGCGCTCCTGTTCAGGACGGC
>JAQTLK010000006.1:0-14326 GCA_028714955.1 Sulfuricella sp. | reverse complement strand
GGCGATCGGGCCGGTTTCGACCATCGCGCTGGCCTATGTGTTTCTCGGCGAAGCCATCTCGCTGGCGCAGATCGCCGGGTCGCTGCTGGTGCTGGCGGGAGTGATGGTAATCGGACTCAAGCGGTGATCGCGCCGTTGGATATTCTTGCCATCCGAATTCAAGCTATTATCCAGGATAATCACGAACCATATATTACATACGTTACGGGGAAATAAACCATGAGCAACGATTTCGATCTCGAAACCCTGGCCGTCCGCGCCGGAACCCAGCGCAGCCAGTTCAACGAACATTCCGAAGCGATTTTTCTCACTTCCAGCTTCGTGTTCGACAGCGCCGCCCAGGCAGCTGACCGTTTCAGCGGCCAGGAGCCGGGCAATATCTATTCCCGTTTCACCAACCCCACCGTCACCATGCTGCAGGATCGCCTGGCGGCGCTGGAGGGCGCAGAATTCTGCGTCGCCACGTCGAGCGGCATGTCCGCCATCCTGGCCTGCGTGATGGGACTGCTCTCCGCCGGCGACCATATCGTCGCCTCGCGCAGCATCTTCGGTACCACGGTGCAGTTGTTCGGCAATATTCTCAAGCGTTTCGGAGTGGAAACCACCTTCGTGCCGCTGGCCGATCTCGCTGCCTGGCAGCAGGCCGTCCAGCCCAACACCAGGCTGTTCTTCGTCGAAACGCCGTCCAATCCCCTGACAGAGGTATGCGATATCGCCGCGCTGGCCGGCATCGCCCACCAGTCCGGCGCCTGGCTGGCGGTGGACAACTGCTTCTGTACGCCCATGCTGCAGCGTCCGCTCGACCTGGGCGCGGACATCGTCATCCACTCCGCCACCAAGTACCTCGACGGCCAGGGCCGCGTGCTGGGTGGCGCGGTGCTGGGCAGCAAGCAGCTCATGGAAGGCGTGTACGGCTTCCTGCGTACCGCCGGGCCGACGCTCTCCGCCTTCAACGCCTGGGTGATTCTCAAGGGGCTCGAAACCCTCAAGATTCGCATGGACGCACATTCCCGCAATGCGCTGGAACTGGCGCAGTGGCTGGAAGCTCAGCCCTGGGTCGAGCGCGTGTACTACCCCGGCCTGCCATCGCATTCCCAGCATCAACTCGCCATGAAGCAGCAGAAAACCGGTGGGGGCATCGTGGCGTTCGACATCAGAGGCGGCAAGGACGCCGCCTGGCGGCTGGTGGATGCGACTCGCATGGTTTCGATCACCGCCAATCTGGGTGACACCAAGACTACCATCACCCATCCCGCCACCACCACGCATAGCCGTGTTTCAGCGGAAGCGCGCGCAGCGGCAGGGATCGGCGCTGGCTTGCTGCGTGTGGCGGTGGGACTGGAGTCGGTTGCGGATATCAAGGCCGACCTGACGCGCTGGCAGGGCGCCTGACGCACGCATTTTGCGGGGGCCCCATGCGCCCCCTTTTTGTTGCCTGCCACAATGACATTGTGGACAATGCGATGATAATTTCAGGGAGAGCGAACATGACAAAATACATCGGCATCCTCACTTCCGGCGGTGACAGCCCTGGCCTGAATGCGGCAATCCGCGGTGTCGGCAAGGCGGCGCTGAACCATTACGGCATGCATATCATCGGCTTCCGCGACGGCTTTCGCGGACTGATGGAAAATCGGACCATGCGCCTGGACAGCGGCGAGCTGTCGGGCATCCTGACCCGTGGCGGCACCATACTCGGCACCAGCCGCGACAAACCGCACCGCATGCCGGTGGGCGGCAAGGTGCGGGACATGACTGACGTGATCGTGGGCAACTATCGCGACAACCACCTCGATGCCCTGGTGTGCCTGGGTGGCGGCGGCACGCAAAAAAATGCCCTGCGCCTCAAGGAAAAAGGGCTCAATGTCATCACCCTGCCCAAGACTATCGACAACGATGTCGCCATGACCGACATCACTTTCGGTTTCGATACCGCGCTGGGCATTGCCACCGAGGCGATCGACCGCCTGCACAGCACGGCCCATAGTCACCACCGCATCATCGTGGTGGAAATCATGGGGCACCGTGCCGGCTGGCTGGCGCTGGGGGCAGGCGTTGCCGGGGGCGCCGATGTGATCCTGATACCGGAAATCCCCTACGATGTCGAAAGCGTGGCCGAAGCGATCCGCGAACGCAGTCGCGGCGGCAAGCCATTCAGTATTGTCGCGGTAGCGGAAGGAGCGATCTCCATGCAGGACTTCCTGGCCCAGACCGCCGCACAGGAGAAAAAAGGCAAGTCCAGGGACGGCAGGAAAAACATCGACGACGATGCCCCTCCCACGGAGATCCAGTACGCCGACCATACCCTGCGTCTGGCCAAGAAGCTGGAGCAGCTTACCGGCCTGGAGGCCCGCATTACCATCCTGGGGCACTTGCAGCGTGGCGGCACCCCCTCCGCCATGGACCGCCTGCTGGCCACCCGCCTGGGAACGGCATGCGCCGACTTCATCAGCAAAGGCACTTACGGGGTGATGGTGGCAGCCAGAGGTGATGGCATCAAGGCGGTAAGGCTGGAAGACGTGGCTGGCAAGGTAAAAACCGTCCCTCCCGACCACCCCTGGGTCGAGAGCGCGCGCCGAGTCGGCACCAGCATGGGCGATTGATAGCGACGGTTTTTCAGGTTGCGCCGCAGCCGGTCATTTTCGCGCGCCACCGTCGAGCAGCGCCTCGATTTTCATGTTGACCGCCGTCCCCATGCGCGCGCGTCTGGCAACATCGAAACGCACCGCCTCTTCCACCGCACGACCGCGCCTGATGCCTTTGACATTGAGCGTGCCGGCGAAAACGCTCACCAGCTTGAGGCTGTCCCTGTCGCCCAGCCCCATCATGATCACGCCGCGCCCCTTCGGCATCTGCCTGACTTCCGCCAGAGGGAACACCAGCAGCCGGTCGCTGCTCGATACGCAGGCCACGTAGCACAGGCCCGCTGCCGGCACCCGCGCGGGAGGCAGCACGCGCTCGCCGTCTTCGAGCACCATCAGCAGCTTGCCGCCTTTCTGGCGCGAATTCATGTCGCCCAAGGTGGTGACGAAACCATAGCCACCGCTGCTGGAGAGCAGCACCTTGTCCTGGGCCGGCCCGGCGAGAATGCTGATGAGCCGGGCGCCGGCCTGCAGTCCGATCAGCGAGGCGGCCGGCACGCCGTCACCCTTGCCGCCGGGGATCTGCGCGGCGGTGACGGTGTAGGCGCGGCCGTCGGAGGCGAGCAGGATGAGCGCATCGGGAGAGCGGCATTCGAGCGCGGCAAAAAACTTGTCCCCTTCCTTGAAGGACAGCGCGGCCAGGTCGAGGCCGTGGCCCTGGCGCTGGCGCAGCCAGCCCTTCTCGGAGAGGATGATGGTGACCGGCTCGTCGAGCACGGCAGCCTCGGACAGAAATGCGCGCTTCTCCTGCAGGATCAGCGTGCGGCGCTCGTCGCCGAATTTCCTGGCGTCCTCGCGGATTTCCCGCGCCACCAGGGCCTTCATGCGGGCCGGATTGGCCAGCAGGGATTCCAGCTTGCTGCGCTCCTTCATCAGCTCGGCGATTTCCTGCTCGATCTTGATGCCTTCCAGGCGCGACAGCTGGCGCAGGCGGATTTCGAGGATATCCTCCGCCTGCCGCTCGGACAGGGCGAAGCGCTCCATCAGCGCCTGCTTCGGCTCGTCCGACTCGCGGATCAGCCGGATCACCTCGTCGATATTGAGGAAGACGATATGCCGCCCTTCCAGGATATGAACGCGTTCGTTGACCTTGCCGAGGCGGTGGCCAAGACGTTTTTCCACCGTCCTGACGCGGAACTGGCACCACTCGTTCAGGATGGTGAACAGCGACTTCTGCATCGGGTTGCCGTCCAGCCCCACCTGCACCAGGTTGAACGACACCGTGGTTTCCAGGCTGGTGTAAGCCATCAGCGTGCGGGCGAATTCGTCGCGTTCGATGCGCGAGCTCTTGGGCCCGAACACGATGCGCACCGCCTGTTCCTTGTCCGACTCGTCGCGCGCCGACTCCAGCAGCGACAGCAGCAAAGTCCTGGTCTGCGCCTGCGCCTGGTCGATACTCTTCTTGCCCGGCTTGGGCTGGGGATTGGTGAGCGCCTCGATCTCGGACAGCACTTTCGCCGCCGAGGCGCCGGGCGGCAGTTCGGTGATCACCATCTGCCACTGGCCACGCGCCATCTCCTCGAAGGCGTAGCGCGCGCGCACCGCGATGGTGCCGCGTCCGTTGCTGTAGGCGTTGCGGATTTCCTGATTGCTCGAAAGTATCTGCCCGCCGCCGGGAAAGTCCGGCCCCGGCACCATGTCCAGCAGCTGTGCTTCGCTGAAGGCCGGCGACTCCACCATGCAGGCGGCCGCCTCGGATATCTCGCGCAGGTTGTGCGGCGGCACCTCGGTGGCGATGCCGACGCCGATGCCGGACGCGCCGTTCAAGAGCAGGAACGGCAGGCGCGCCGGCAGCACCGCGGGTTCCTGGAACGAGCCATCGTAATTCTGGCGGTAATCCACCGTGCCCTGGTCCAGTTCCGACAGCAGCAGTTCGGCGATCGGCGTCAGGCGCACTTCGGTATAGCGCATCGCCGCCGCCGAATCGCCGTCCAGACTGCCGAAGTTGCCCTGCCCGTCGATCAGCGGGTAGCGCAGCGAGAAATCCTGCGCCATGCGCACCGCCGCCTCGTACACAGCGCTGTCGCCGTGCGGGTGGTATTTACCGATCACGTCGCCGACGATGCGCGCCGACTTCTTGTGCGGCTTATCCCACCCGTTGCCCATTTCGCGCATGGCGTAGAGGATGCGCCGCTGCACCGGCTTCTGCCCGTCGCGCACGTCGGGGATGGCGCGCGACTTGGACACCGCCATGGCGTAGGCGAGATAGGCGGCCTTGGCATAGTCCGCCAGATCGTCGTGCGGCTCTTCGACCTGCACGGTTTCTTCCGGCGGTTCCGGCGGCTCGGGAGGCTCTTCCGGAGCGGCGTTCAGCGCATGCTCGTCAGGCATTTCCTCGCTGGTTTCCAGGTGCACGAACAGGTCTGGGGTACTGCTATCGATTTCGTCTTTCATTCTTTTACTCGTCCGCTTCCACCAGGTGCCCCGCTTCTTCCATCCATGCGCGTCTCGAAGCGGCCTCGGACTTGGCCATCAGCTTGTTGAACACTTCCCGCACGTAGCCGCTGAAATCGTCCGTGCGCAGCACCAGCAGACGGCGCGC
The DNA here is from genome assembly GCA_028714955.1 of Sulfuricella sp. Taxonomy (GTDB): domain Bacteria; phylum Pseudomonadota; class Gammaproteobacteria; order Burkholderiales; family Sulfuricellaceae; genus Sulfurimicrobium. Next base: position 9,142 of record JAQTLK010000006.1, on the reverse strand, counting down.
ATCGGGATTGAGAGTGGTTTCCCACAACTGCACCGGGTTCATTTCGCCCAGCCCCTTGAAGCGCGACACCTGCCACGATCCTTCGCGCACCTTGTCGGCGCGCAGGCGGTCCAGCGTGCCTTCCAGTTCGCCGTCGTCGAGGCAATAGAACTTGCGCGCCGGCTTGTTCTTGCCCTGCGCCGGCACGTCCACACGGTACAGCGGCGGCTGGGCGACGCACACCCGGCCGTCGCGCACCAGGGCCGGGAAGTGGCGGTAGAACAGGGTCAGCAGCAGCACCTGGATGTGGCTGCCGTCCACGTCCGCGTCGGCCAGGATGATGACGCGGGCGTAGCGCAGGCTGGACATGTCCGGGGTATCGCCCGGCCCGTGCGGGTCGACGCCGAGCGCCACGGCGATGTTGTGGATTTCGTTGTTGGCGAAGATGCGGTCGGCCTCGTGCTCCCAGGTGTTGAGCACCTTGCCGCGCAGCGGCAGGATGGCCTGGGTATCCTTGTTGCGGCCCTGCTTGGCGGAGCCGCCGGCGGAGTCGCCTTCCACCAGGAACAGCTCGCGCTCTTCCAGGCTGTCGGACTGGCAGTCGGCCAGCTTGCCCGGCAGCACGGCGACGCCGGAGGATTTGCGCTTCTCGATTTTCTGCCCGGCGCGCTGGCGCGTCTGCGCCGCCCGGATGGAGAATTCGGCGATCTTCTTCGCCTCTTCCTGGTGCTCGTTGAGCCACAGTTCGAGCGGGTCGCGCACCATGGCGGTGACCAGGCGCAGCGCGTCGCGCGACGACAGGCGTTCCTTGGTCTGTCCCTGGAATTGCGGGTCGAGCATCTTGGTCGAGAGCACGAAGGAAATGCGGCTGAACACGTCGTCGGCGGTGAGCTTGACGCCTTTGGGCAGCAGGCCGTGATGATCGATGTAATTCTTCACCGCGTTGAAAATGCCGTCGCGCAGGCCGGATTCATGGGTGCCGCCGGAAGGGGTGTGGATCAGGTTGACGTAGGACTCGCGCACGATCGGCCCCTCTTCCGTCCACGCCACTACCCATTCCGCGCCCTCGCCCTCGGCGAAGGTATCGTGCGAGGCCGGGGCGTATTTAGCCTGTTTCCAGAACAGGCCGTCCAGCAGGTATTCCGACAGTTGCGACTTGAGGTAGTCGGACAAGCCATCCTGGTAAAGCCATTCCTTTTCTTCCTTGAGCAGCCCTTCTCGATCCTCGATTTCCAGCCGCACGCGCACGCCGGGCAGCAGCACCGCCTTGGCCTTGAGCACCCGTTCCAGTTGCAGCGGCGGGATCTCGGCGCTGTCGAAATACTGCGCGTCGGGCCAGATCCGCACCGACGTGCCGGAAGCGCGCTTGGGCGCGCTGCGGATCATGGTCAGCGGCTCCACCACGTCGCCGCCGGCGAACGCCATGCGGTGGACGCCGCCTTCGCGCGTCACCGCGACTTCCAGGCGCTGCGACAGCGCGTTGGTGACGGACACGCCGACGCCGTGCAGGCCGCCGGAAAACTGGTAGGCGCCGCCGGCTTTCTTGTCGAACTTTCCACCCGCGTGCAGGCGGGTAAAAACCACCTCGACGGTTGGCACCCCCTCCTCGGGATGGATGCCCACCGGAATGCCGCGGCCATCGTCCGAGACGGATACCGATCCGTCGGCGTGCAGGCGCACCGCAATCGTCCTGGCGAACCCGGCCAGCGCCTCGTCGGCGCAATTATCGATAACCTCGGTGAGGATATGCAAGGGGTTGTCGGTGCGCGTGTACATCCCCGGCCGCTGCTTCACCGGCTCCAGGCCGCGCAGCACGCGGATGGAAGAATCTGAATATGACTTGCCCATAGTTCCTATAAACTTAACACCATGTCTCGAAGCCACGGAGTGCGCGGAAGACACGGAGACGGAGATAAGGCATGCAAATCCATCGCTTTTCCTCCGTGCACTCCGTGGTTAATTGCTTTTCCATTCGGGGAGCCATTCTAATCGTTCGGGATTTGCGTTACCAAGTTTCGTGAGCGGAATCGATGCGTTGCATCAGACGTCGAGTCCTTCGCCCCAGATCAGGGCATTGACGTGCGTCACGTTGACCGCATCGGCGTCGAGGCCGCACAGCGCGGCACAGCGCGCGATGGCTTCCTGGTCGAAGTTCTCGCAGGCGAGGGCCAATTGCAGATAAGGGGCGTACATGCCGCCATTGCGCACCAGGGCGTCCACCACCGCTTGCGGCAGATTGAGGCGGGCCAGCGCCTGCTCCATCGGCACGTTGAGCAAGGCATCGAGCAGCGAAAAAATGCCGACGATGAATAAACCGCCCTGCTCGGCCGGCTTGAATTTGTCCTTCCCCAGTGTTTCCGTGAAACGCGCGCGCACCAGGGCACTTTTGAGCAGCGCACGGCTGCGGCCATCGGCATTGCCGCTGTTGAAAAGGAGCAGGGTCAGCCAGCGGTAGAGCTGGTCGTAGCCGAGCAGCGTCAGCACGTGGCCGATGGAGCGGATCTCGTGCCGCAAGCCATTGGCTGGCGAATTGATGAAATTGAGCAGCTTGTAGGTCAATCCGGGGTCGAGTTTGATCTTTTCCTCCAGTTCGGCAAGCTCGGCGCGGTTCATGACCAGGTTCAGCAGTTCGATCACGCGCAGCCGGTTGTTGTCGAGCCGATGCGGGGCGGATGGCTGCGGGTGCGTGAAATAATAGCCCTGGAACAGCTTGAACGAGAGCTGGCGATAGGCGTCGAACGCATCGTCCGTTTCGACCTTGCCGGCGATCAGGAGCGGCATTGCCGTGCCCTGGATTTCGGCGATGCGCTGGCCGAGGGTCAGGGCATCGCAGCAGACGGTATCGAGCCGCACATAGGTGCTGATTTTCAGGAAAGGCGCATACTCGGGGCGATATTCGAAATCGTCGAGGGCCAGCGGGATGCCCCGCGCGACCAGTTGGCAGCAACGCGCCAGCAGCGCGTCGTCCACCGCGTCCGGCAGGCGTATCCCGATCGCCACCTTGTGTTTTGGCAGCTGCTCCAGCACGGGGTGATCCAGCATTGACGGCGCAACGCTGATGAAGGTGAGCCTGTTCCCCAGCGCATGCTGGAAGTCGAGGTCGATCACGCTGATCAGCAGCATCTCGTCCTGCACCCGCCGCTGCGCCTCCGGCTCTTCCACCTCGGGCCACAGGCCGTGACCGCGGATTTTCAGCTCGTAGCCGACGATCTGGCTGTTGCCATCGAGTATCGGCTGACGCCCGATGAAGCGCTGCAGCATGGCCACCGCGTTACCGTAGCCGCCCCGTGTAGCGCTCTGCAGCGCAGTAGCGGCATCGCGCGGGTGACTAATTGGCGCATCATTCGCAGCGTCCCGGCGGCCTTTAAAAAAATTCAGGTATTTTTCCAGCATGGCGTCTCGGCTATTGGCATGGCCACACAAGCGGCCTTTGCGCGCCAGATTGCAAGAAACCCGCACGCTTGTAAACCCTGACGCCTACGCCGCCTGTTTCAGCCGCTCCATGAGATTATTGACGGCGCGATCCACCAGTGCAACATTTTCGATGATTTGCGCGCGCCCGCCGCGCAACTTCCTGGCCAGCCCCGCCGGGGTAATGGAAAAGGCTTTTTCTCCAAGACGATTGGTGAACAGGTAGAGCCCCTTGAGCGGACTGACCCAGGCCAGCTTGACACGCGTGGGCGCGCCGCCTTCCTGCTCGAATTCGATCCACGTGCCGCGCTTGAGGTGCTTCACCATGGCATCGTATTCGTCGCCGGCCGTTTCCATCGGGCCTTGCCACGGAACATCGCTGATCGTGAGGGTTTGCCACCCGGCATCCGGCACCGTATCGCTCTCGGCGGACACGGCCTGAATGAAGGCCGGATCAGGTTCAACCGCGTCCTGCAGCACGGGAATCTCCATGAACTCAGCCGGTTCCTCCGCCTGGCGGGCCATGTCGGCGGCTTCTTCCGCATCAAATTCCTGCACCAGGAATGTGGACTGATCCGCGTCATCCCGCGTCATGCCATCCAGTCCTGACTTGATGGCATCGGCATGGCACTTGACCAGCCTGGCGAAGAACTGGTCGCGTTCCGCATCGGATATACCGACCAGCGCCATGCCGTCCTGCAGGCGCTTGAGCAGGCTCGGCAACAGGCTGACGAGCTGTTTGCGTTCATCCGCCACACGCTTCGGCGCGGCGCTCCAGACCAGTTCGTCCATGGTTTCGATGGCGCGCGCCCAGGGTTCGCCGTCTTCACCCGCCTGCGTATAAGCCGCCGCCAGCACATCCTCCCAGCAACTGACCAGGAAATTGCCGATCACCTCGGGCAATTGCCCGGAATGGATGCGGCGGCGGATTTCATCGTGCGCCATGATCCGGGCGATTTCTTCCTGTTCGCGATGGTGGATATGCTGGGCGCTCAGGCCGGTGAGCGCATCGCTGCGCTTTTTTTCCTCCCTCAGGAATTGCTCCAGGCCATCGAGCACCTCGGCGAAGATGCCAACCTGGTCGTCGAATTCATTGAGAATGCGCTGAATCAGCACCTCGACTTCCTGATAGAGCCCGCCCTGATGACCTTCGCTCTCGTCCCAGCCGATGGAAATTTCCGCCAGGCGGTCCAGCAGCTTGCGAGCCGGGTGCGATTTCTGCGAGAAAAATGTCTTGTCCAGCATCGCCACCTTGAGCACCGGGATCTGCAGCCTGCCGACAAGCGCCTTCATGGCATCAGGAATACGCCGGTCATCCAGGATGTAATCGAACAGCATCGCCACGATATCGAGTGTCATGGCGTCGATCTGCCCCATGGCGCCGGCCACGCTGCTGTTCCTGATCTCGTGCAGCACATTGACCTGACCGTTGGCGAGCAGCGCGGCGTCGAGCTTGCTGTCAGCCCCCACCACGCCCTCCGGCTGCCCGTGCTGCAAGCGAGTCAGCGAACCGAGCATGGCGGCGCCGGCGCCGAGCCCCTGTCCCAGCGGCGTTCCGCTGCCCCATGCCACGCCTCGGCTCAAAAGCTGCTGCAAGGTAGCGAATAATCCGGTTTCTCCGCCGGCGATCGGTGCTTCCGGAGCCGCATCGGGGTGTTCAGCAAGGGGCATCGCGCCTGGTTCCGGCCGCTTCCTTGCGCCCACGCGGATTTTTTCCAGCACCCCTTTCCCCGCCAGGTGCTGGTTGATGTCCTGGTAAATGCCCTTAATCTGGAGCGGCATGTATTTGGTGAACAGGGTTGCCAGCAACAGCTTGATCTTGACCGGGCAATCCAGATCCTGCATAGAATTCATGAAAGACTTGCCGATCACTTCCGGCCCAAGCGGGTTATTGGTGTTGAGCAGGTCAGGGTCATGCAGCAGCACGCCCACGCGCTTCTCGAGGCCGAACAGCTCCTCGGCGCAGTCGCCGTGGATGCCGTTGGCGATATTGACAATCGCGAGCGATTCCTCGAGGTCGTCCGGCGCGACCAGGCTGAGCTCCGCAGCATCCAGCGCGTTCTCGCGCGGCGCGTTCTTTTCCCGCCGAGTTTCCTTGTTGAAGCCCTGCACGAATTGCTGCTTGAATCCCGCTTCGATTATGCCGTGCTTGTCACGGGCAAGCGTCATGGCCTCCATGTAGAGATTGCGCATTTCGTGATTGAGCGACTGTTCAGCGAGCGCGAAGAAGTCGTCGACCGCCTTGCCCATCATGGAAGACAGGGCCTGCACCAACCGGGAGACGGCCATATCGCGGCAGTCATTGAGCAAAAAAGCCGCGGAGGCTCCAGGCACCACGCGCGGTTTTTCATACTGGCTCATCATGATGATGTTCTTTGGCGCGACGTCTTTCATGATCCTGTCTCCTGAGAGGACGGAGACGCGAAGCGGATGCGGTCTGGCGGAATAAAAAGGAAAGCCACGATGAATTGCCCGCCCTGCATGAATACGCCACGAGCCTGGCTCACCCAGCAATCCCGCTATCGTAGGACATTTGTCCCTTAGACCGGAAACTTTGCGTCCCCATCTTTCGATGGGTTTGCCCTTGAAATTAGGTGCTGCCTGATCGGAAAAGCTGTCTTTTCCGATTCAGTAATGATTGCATTTCTACCACAAAAACAGCCGCCTTGCAATGCGCCCGCCGCCCGGAGCCATGATCGTTGGGTTTATCCTCGGGGGTCAGGCGGGGTCGAAGCGATCAAGGTTCATTACCTTGTCCCGAACCGCGACGCTGTATTGACCCCCTAGGGTACCGCTCCTCTTGATGAGATGTTAACAGATTGGATCCTGAACACGCGCGGCATGCCAGAAGTTCTCAATGCAGATCGCCGGCCAGGGAGTCGCGCACCTGTTGCGGCAATTCCGCCTCCTCCCGGTAGGCAGGGTGGTCGATGCCAGCGCGCACGATTGCACCCTGCTTGACCGCCGCGACCATTGGCGGCGTGAGCTCGAAACGCAGGAAGTGCACGGAGGCGGTCTTGTCCTCGGTCTCGCGCTCCAAGTCCTCATTGGCGATGGGATGCACCTTGCCGAAGCCTTCCACCATTACCCAGACGGCCTTCTCGATGCCAATCAGCCGCGCGAGTGCGACGCGGCGCTCCCTCTCATCCTCGTACTCCAGCATGAAAGTGGCCTTCCAGTTGCTGCCATCGGGAATGAGCGGGTTATAGACATCCAGCTCGTCCCGGATGCCGTCTGCCTCAAAGATACGCTCCAGACGCAGCATTTCCTGTACCTGGTACTGCATGGTCAGGGCATCCTCGAAATAGAGCGCGGCATGAGGTCCAATCACCACGCGGCGCCGCTTCTTGTGTTCCATCACCCTGGCGCGGAAATCGGGACGGATTGCCGCATATTTCTCCAGGGAGTACAGGTTCTCCCGGCTCAACTTGTCCATGAGGTTCTCCTTTCTAATCCGTTTTCATTCGTGCGCAATCTCTTTGTCGCTGAAGAGATAGTCGGGCAGTTCCTGTCGATCCGAGATCACGCGAGGTCGAAGCGATCGAGGTTCATCACCTTGTTCCAGGCCGCTACGAAATCATGGACAAACTTCTCCTGCGCGTCCGAGCTTGCATAGACTTCGGCCAGTGCGCGGAGCTGGGAGTTCGAACCGAAGATGAGGTCGACACGGGTGCCGGTCCACTTGACCTTGCCGGTCTTGCGCTCGCGCCCTTCGAACACGTCATCGGCATCGGAGACTGGCTTCCATTCCGTGCCCATGTCGAGCAAGGCGACAAAAAAGTCACTGGTGAGCGCCCCCGGCCGCTGGGTGAAGACGCCGTGCTTCGACTGCCCGGTATTTGCACCCAGCGCGCGCATGCCACCCACCAGAACCGTCATCTCGGGCGCGGAGAGCGTCAGCAATTGTGCCTTGTCGAGCAGCAGTTCCTCGGCCGATACGGTGTACTTGGCCTTCTGGTAGTTGCGAAAGCCGTCGGCGACCGGTTCCAGTACCGCGAAGGAGTCCGCATCGGTTTGCGCCTGCGCGGCGTCCATGCGTCCCGGCGTGAAGGGTACCGTCACGGCGTGGCCCGCATTTTTCGCCGCCTGCTCGACGCCTGCGCACCCGGCCAGCACGATCAGGTCCGCGAGCGAGACCCGCTTGCCGCCGGACTGGGCACGGTTGAATTCGTCCTGGATGCGCTCCAGCGTCTTGAGTACTTTCGCCAATTGCTCGGGCTGGTTGGCTTCCCAGTCCTTCTGCGGCGAGAGACGAATGCGTGCGCCGTTCGCGCCGCCGCGCTTGTCGGAGCCACGGAACGTGGACGCTGAAGCCCACGCGGTCGAGACCAGTTCCGCAACCGTCAGCCCGGACACCAGAATCTTGCCCTTGATGGCGGCGACGTCCTTGTCGTCGATCAAGGCATGATCGACGGCGGGGATGGGGTCTTGCCAAATGAGTTCTTCGGCAGGCACTTCGGGGCCGAGATAGCGCGAACGTGGGCCCATGTCACGGTGGGTAAGCTTGAACCAGGCCCGCGCGAAGGCATCGGCAAATTCTGCCGGGTTCTGGTGGAAGCGCCGTGCAATCGGTTCATAGATCGGATCCATGCGCATCGCCAAGTCCGCATCGGTCATGATGATCGGCACCTTTTTCGAGGCATCGTGCGCGGCCGGGGCCGTGTTGCTGTCGGTAGCCTGCTTCGGCGTCCACTGATGGGCGCCCGCCGGGCTCTTGGACAACACCCAATCGTAGCCGAACAGCATGTCGAAATAGCTCATGTCCCACTTGGTCGGGGTCGGCGTCCAGGAGCCTTCCAGACCGCTGCTGATCGTGTCGCCGCCCTTGCCGCTGCCAAAGCTGCTCTTCCAGCCCAGCCCCTGTTGTTCGATGGGCGCCGCTTCCGGCTCGGGCCCCACGTGCGAGGCAGGGCCTGCGCCGTGGCATTTGCCGAAGGTGTGGCCGCCACAGGTGAGCGCAACCGTCTCTTCGTCGTTCATCGCCATGCGCGCGAAGGTCTCGCGCACCAAGCGGCCGGATGCGAGCGTGTCGGGTTGGCCGCCTGGGCCTTCCGGGTTCACATAAATCAGCCCCATTTGCACCGCGGCGAGCGGGTTTTCAAGCTCACCGCCGGTGGCCATGCGGGCTTTGTCATCCAGCCATTTTTCTTCATTGCCCCAATAGACGTCGATCTCCGGCGCCCAGATATCCTCGCGCCCGCCGGCGAAACCGAAGGTCTTGAAGCCCATCGATTCCATGGCGACGTTGCCCGCGAGAATCATGAGGTCGGCCCAGGAGATTTTTCTGCCGTACTTCTGCTTGATCGGCCACAGCAGCCTGCGCGCCTTGTCGAGGTTGACGTTGTCGGGCCAGCTGTTGACCGGTGCGAAACGCTGATTGCCGTGGCCCGCGCCGCCGCGACCGTCGCCGGTGCGGTAAGTGCCCGCGCTGTGCCACGCCATGCGGATGAAGAAAGGCCCGTAGTGGCCGTAATCCGCCGGCCACCAGTCCTGCGAATCGGTCATCAGCGCCTCAAGGTCTTTCTTCACCGCCGCCAGGTCGAGGCGCTTGAACGCTTCGGCATAGTTGAAGTCTTCGCCCATGGGGCTGGACTCGGGGGTATGCTGGTGCAGGATTTCCAGCGGAAGCTGGCTCGGCCACCAGTCCCGGTTCGGCGCACCACTCCCGACTTTATGAACAAACGGACATTTCGCTTCGGTTGACATGTGTTTCTCCTTTGATAGTTTGAATCCAACGACCCGGCCCGATTTG
>JAQTLK010000005.1:59363-67705 GCA_028714955.1 Sulfuricella sp. | reverse complement strand
ATATCCGGGGCTGGGTCGGAAATGCGTGATTTTACCCCAAAACCGCTCAGGTGCCAGAACGCAGCCAATTAACCCGGATGTTTCGTCCTGGGAAAGGCAGCCGGGTTGACGAAACCTGCTGCAATGCTAGCCCGGATGTTTTATAAATTCGCGTGATGATCGCGCAGGATTTTGTTCCGTAGGGGAATTTTGTGAGGGAGTGGCGTTTTATTCATACGCCCGACCGAACAAAATTTCCATACGGAACAAAAGACCAGCGAGGGCGCGCGTCAATTTATGAAACATCCGGGCTAGTATCCACGCGGGTTCCTTCACCCTCAACCCCGGCGGGAGAGGGGGCGCCCCCTTCTCCCCCTGGGAGAAGGGCTGGGGATGAGGGCGCTCGTAATCATGACCGCTTCCAAGTCCCCCTTTCTCGCCGGATTGAGTGGCTTTGCCGCCAATCCTGGCGGGGTTCCGGTTGTGCCCACGCCGGTCAGGTTCGCGCGTTGATGGCCTCGGCAAGCGCATGCAGGCGAACGGCGATCTCGTCCCGCAGTGCCGTCAGTTCCTCCATGCGCGCCTTTGCCTCGCCCATCCGTCCACTCTCGCACAGGGCGCCGATTTCCTCGCCCACGGCGTGGATGCGCCGGTGCAGCGGGTCGATGTCCCGGAATGCCGCGATGCCGTTGTAGCGCAGCCGGCCGGGGCCGTGGTACCAGCGACCGAAGCGGCAGTGGCGGGGGTCCATGGGCGGAAGCTGTCTGCCCTCCGTCATCCCTCCGGCCTCGAGACAGGCCTGCAGTTCTCCGACCCAGGCGCGGTGATCCATCTCCGCGCCGAGCAGCACGGCGTCGTCCCGCGACCAGGCCGCGCGCGCCTGCCGCCACAAGGGGTCGGGCTGGAAGCCCGCAATCCAGCCGGGCAGTTCCCGCGCGGGCATGGGCCGGGCGATGCCGTACCCCTGCCCCAGGGAACAGCCGAGATGGAGGACCGCGAGCCCCTGCTCGACCGTTTCCACGCCTTCGGCGATCACGCTGATGTGAAAAGCCTCGGCCAGGCCGATGACGCCCTCGACGATGGCCAGTTCCTCCGCGTTGTCCAGCATGTCGCGCACGAAGCTCTGGTCGATCTTGATGAGGTCGACCGGCAGGCGCTTGAGATAGGTGAGCGAGGAATAGCCGGTGCCGAAGTCGTCCAGCGCGAAGGCCACGCCAAGCTTGCGGCAGGCTTCGACCAGGCGGGAGACATGTTCGATGTCTTCGAGCGCGGCGCTCTCCAGCACCTCCAGTTGGAGCCGGTTGTCGGGCGTGCCGGGATGGCGTGCCAGCAGTTCCTTGAGGCGCTCCGCGAAGTCGATGCGGGCGAGGTGCGGCGGCGCGATATTGACCGCCACCGGGAGATCCAGCCCGGCGGCGCGCCAGGCGTCCATCTGGGAAAGCGCCTGGTCGATCACCCATTCGCCAAGCCGGATTTCCAGCTCGCTGCCTTCCATCCGCGGCAGGAAATCGCCCGGCGGAAGCAGGCCACGCTCCGGGTGGCGCCAGCGGATCAACGCTTCGGCGCCGATCACCGTGCCGGCGCGCATGTCCACCTTGGGCTGGTAGTAGAGGCAAAATTCACCCTGATCGAGCGCCGCCTCCAGCCGTTCCAGGAAAGCCCGCCGCTCGCGCGCGGCGTGGTCGTGGCGCGGGTCGAACAGGTGGTAGCGGTTGCGTCCCGCCTCCTTGGCCGCGTACAGCGACTGATCGGCGTGGCGCAGCAGGGTGTCGGCGTCCGCCCCGTCGCCGGGAAAGAGCGTGACGCCGATGCTGGCGGTGACGGAAATCTCCGTGCCATCGAGAAAGACGGGTCGCGCCACGGCCTGCAGCAGCCGCGCCAGCGCGGCTTCGCATTCCTCCTCGTCAGCCAGATTGGTCAACAGCAGGGCGAACTCGTCGCCGCCCAGCCGCGCCACGGTGTCGCCGCCGCGCACCGAAGCGGACAGCCGCCCGGCGATTTCCATGAGCAAGCAGTCGCCGGTAGCATGCCCCCAGGTGTCGTTGACCGTCTTGAAGCCGTCGAGGTCGAGATAACACACCGCCAGCATGCCGCCGGACCGCCCCGCCTGAGCCAGCGCCACCGCCATGCGGTCGGCCAGCAGCGCCCGGTTGGGCAGCCCGGTGAGCGGATCATGGTGCGCCAGGTGCCGCAACTGCGCCTCCTGCGCCTTGATGCGCGAGATGTCGCGAAAAATGCCGATGTAGTGGGTCACCGCCCCCTCATCGTCCTTCACCGCCACGATGGAAAGCTCCTCGGGGAAAATTTCGCCGTTCTTGTGGCGGTTCCAGATTTCGCCCTGCCAGTGGCCGCTGGCGCTGATTTCCGCCCACATGGCGGCATAGAAGGCGGCATCCTGGCGCCCGGAGGACAGGAAGCGCGGCGTCTGGCCGACGGCTTCCTCGCGTGAGTAGCCGGTAATGCGGGTGAAGGCGGGGTTGACCTCGACGATGCGCTTCTCGCTGTCGGTAATGGTGACGCCGTTGAGGGAATTCTCGAACACGCTGGCGGCCAGGGTGAGCTGGGCGATATTGCGCCGTTCCTCGGTCTGGTCGCGGAACACCAGCACCGCGCCGCTGATGCGGCCGTCAGGATGGCGGATGGGCGCGGCGGAATCGGCGATGGGCCGCTCCGTGCCGTCGCGGGCGATCAGCAGGGTATGGTTGGCGAGCCCCACCACCACGCCTTCGCGCAAGCAACGCCCCACCGGGCACTCGACTTCTTCGCGGCTGGTTTCGTTGACGATGCGGAAGACTTCGCGCAGGAGATGTCCTCGCGCCTCGCCCATTTTCCAGCCGGTGAGTGTCTCGGCCAGCGGATTCATGAAAGTCACGCGGCCTTCGGTATCGGTAGCGATCACGCCATCTCCGATCGAGGAAAGCGTCACCTGCAACTGCCCGGCCTGGGCCGCGAGACTCGCCTGGGCGCGCTCGACGGCTGCCGCCATGCGGTTGAAGGCGTCGATCACATGAACGAGTTCCGGGCTGCCCTGGGGCGGGATGCGGGCCGCCAGCTCGCCGCTTTCCAGGGCGCACGCGCCGGCTTCCAGCGCGGCGAGCGGCTTGAGGCCGCTCCTCAAAATCAGCAGGATGCCGAAAAAATCCAGCCCCAGCGCCAGCGCCAGGATGGCCAGATGGCCGAGGAAAGCCTGCCACAGCCGGTTGTGGGCAGGCGTAGCGGTCATCGCTATGGTCACCCGGCCGTAGTCCCTGCCGCCGATCACCAGCGCGCGGCTGGCCTGCGGCGAGGACACGCCGGTAAAGCGCACGAACCAGCCGGGCGCACGGGAAGCGGCGACCTTGTCGACGGCTTCGAGCGTCTTGCCGCGGGCGTTCGTCCAGACGATGCGCTGGATGTCGGCGCGTTTCACCCGCAGCCGGAGAACCTGTTCGATGTTGGCGTAGTCGCCGATCACCGCCCATTCGGAGAGGTCGGACGACACGGATTCCATCTCGTTGGCGAGGTGCTCCTCGATCTGGGCGCGGAAAAAATCCCCCTCCCTCGCGGTGGAAATAAAAAGCAGCAAGGCGCCCGCCACCGCGAGCGCCAGGCTCGCGGAAAGCATCACCCGGGCAACCAGGGGGAGGCGTGCCCACAGCTTCATGCTCAGCGCCCCTCTTTCTTCCAGATGAGGCGATAGACCTCGCGCTGGTTATCATACTCGGCATCCAGCGCCGGAACGAAACCGTAAGGTGGCCCCTGCTTGATGACGGCGGCGCTCGCCTTGAGAATTTTCAGCCCCTCGGGGTCCTGCGCCATGCCGACGAGGGCATCCCGCACCGCCTGCGCCACGGCCTCCGGCACGCGCGGATGGACGGAAACAGGAAAATCGAGATAAGGCGCGGAAGTCCACAGTGCGCGATATTTGAAGTCTTCGCGCGCGGCGTAGGCCTGGATGACCTTGGAATTGACGGCACCCGCCGGGATTTCATCCGCGCGCACTTGCGCGATGATGCCTTCCATGTTGCCGGCCATCACCGGCTTGACGGTAATCCCCTCGCGCAACAGTTCCACCATCGGCACCGCGTAAGCAACAAAGGCCACTTTGCTGGGAAAGCCCATTCTCATGCCTTCCAGGTCGCGCAGCGAGCGCAGCGGGGAGTTTTCCGGCACCACGATCTGGCCGCGGATGGGTTCTCCCGCCGGACGGGCGAATATCCGGTAGCCCGCGGCAGCATGGCTGGGCATGAGAATGTGGTTGCTATAGAGAAAATCGAATTCCCCCCGGGCTTCGGCGTTGGAAACTTCTTGCGCGGTCTTGCGCGTGGCCAGTTCCAGCGTCACACCGCTCTTTCTTCCGGCATAATCCAGGATGGGGTTCCAGTATTGTGCGGTGATCGTGGCGTTGCGCAGCGAAGTCACACCAAACGAAAAGGTCTCCGCCCACGCCGGAAGCGCGAGGGAAAGGAACAGAGCTGCCGCCACAAAATGCTTCATCATGAAGTCCAAGCAAACCATTACGCCAAAGATTGTAGCGCCTCACCCGTACCTCTTCAAATTGGTCATTCGACGAAGCCGGGAGCGAACCTCTTCCTGGAGCTGGCTTCGCGCCCGCCGAGGCCAGGCGCTTGCAGGCAGCCTCCCGCAAGCAGATCGACGACACCCAGTTGCTGAAGCAGCAGTTGATGGACGAGTTGTCCACCTGGATTGCCGAGCATCACCTGAAGCAAGCCGAAGCGGCCGAGATCCTGATGGTTTCGCGTCCGCGCGTGTCCGACGTGGTGAACAAGAAGACGGCCAAGTTCACCATCGACACGCTGGTGGAAATGCTCAGCCGTATCGGCAAGCCAGTCAAGCTGTCCATCGGTTGACGCGCTGAACGACTGACCACTTCCCTCAATTCCCGCACCAGCGGCGGCAAGCGTCAATCCATTCCGCCCCCTCCGGCGGCGGGTCCGGCATCGGCAGATCGAGGATCGAGATTGCTTGAGTTGATTTTCCGCGTACGCAAACTCACTCTTCCTGCCAATAATCAACGATCGTCGATCCATCCCCTCGGCAGTCATGGGCGCCGGCCTCGCAAGGTGCTCGCCAGCATTGAAAGTACATCGGCAATTTTTCCCGCCGTTTCCGGTAGCGGCAATGGCACTTTGAGGCTTTGCACGCCGGTGCCTGGGTCTCGCTCGATCCATGGATGCGCCGGAGCAGCAGGATTGCCGGCCGCCGCGAGGGCAGAAATCAACTGAGCGCCAACCTGCACCAAGGCTTGCCAGGGATCAGCTTCGTTGCGCGGGATTTGTTCCGACACATCTCGCCCCTCATGCTCCGGGATCGCCATCTCGCCAACCCCGACTTTTGCATCCGCATTCTCGTCCGGCACTGATGCGGCTTCGGTCATGGCCGTCACGCCTGCCGCTTCTTCAGCGGGTGTCATGGCCTCGCCTTCACCCATGTGGCCAGTGACGTTCTCGACGTCCTTCATGAAGCGGTTGAGGCGAGAGCCGCCCAGCGATATCTCGCCCACTCCGCCATCCAGAATCCCCGCCGACAATGATCGCTTGAAAGCCAGCACCGAGAGCATGCCCTCCTCTATCGTACCCTTGGCCACAAAATTGACGATCTGCACCGGCCGTTTCTGGCCCATGCGGTGGATGCGTGCAATGCGCTGTTCGAGCAGCGCCGGGTTCCAGGGCAAGTCCATGTTCACCAGGGTCGAGGCGTGTTGCAAATTCAAACCCGTTGCCCCGGCATCGGTCGAGAGGAATACGCGGCAATCGGGATCGTCGCGAAAGCGTTCCACCAGCGCCGGACGCTTTTCCGAGGGTATGCCGCCGTGGAAACTGACATAGCCGATGCCGCGCGCTTCCAGGCGCCGGATCACGATGTCGTGCGTACGCGTCCATTGGCTGAACACCACGGCCTTGGCGTCCGCTTGCTCGAAGAGGTCTTCAAACAGCGCCGCCAGTTCGTCCGCCTTGACGCCGTGGTCGCTTTCCTGGTCGAGCAGATAGGTGCTGTTGCACGACATGCGCATGTTCTGCAAGGCGCAGGTGAGCCGCCGCTGATCCGTGTCCGACAGAAACTTCGTCTTGCGCCAGCGCATCACGATTCTCGCCACAATGTCGGCGTTATCCTGATGGTGAATCATCTGCATCTCGGTCATCGGCACCAACACGTTTTGGTCGGTACGCTCCGGCAACTGTTGCAGCACCTCGGATTTGCGGCGGCGGATCATGACCGGCGCGAGCGTCTCGCCGATCTTCTCCAGCCCGGTATAGCCCGTCACGCGCCCCGCTTCGTCCTTGACCTGATGCTCGTGCAGCAGTTTCCAGGTAGGCCCCAGACGGTGTTGATCGACGAACTGGACGATAGAGATCAACTCCTCCAGCTTGTTTTCCAGCGGCGTGCCGGTGAGCACCACGGCGTAGGGGCTGTCGATGCGCTTCAGCGCGCGGGCGGCGATGGTGTTCCAGTTCTTCACCCGCTGCGCCTCGTCGACGATGACCAGGTCCGGCGACCAGGCAGTGATCAGGTCGAGATCTGGCTGGAGTTTTTCGTAGTTGGTAATCTTGCAGAAGCCGTCCAGCGCATAGTCTTTCTCGCGCTGGGCACGTCCTCCGGTAATGACGCAAGAGTCACGCCCTGAAAAACGCGTTATCTCGTTTTGCCACTGGTATTTGAGTGAAGTCGGACAGATTACCAGCACTTTCGATATGCCGAAATGCCGGGCCAGAATCTCGGCGGCGGCGATGGCCTGGATGGTCTTGCCCAGGCCCATTTCGTCGCCGATCAGCACCCTGCCCGCGCGCACGGCGAACAAGGCGCCCTCCGTCTGGTACGGGTAGAGCGGCACTTTGAGCAGTTTCTTCAGCGACGAATCGGACACTCCTCGCGGGAACAAGCCATCGAGCGCAAGCGAGCGGTGTTCCGCATCGCGTCGCCCGGCAAGAAAATCGAGCGCATCGTCATAGGCACGCAACTCGTGGCCGCTTTTCGCCGCCAGGGCGATCAAGCGTTCCAGCTCACCCGCTTGCCCATCGCGTAAGCGCCAGTCTCGCGCTTCATCGAATAACCGCGCCGCCGCCTTGCGCACGGCCAGTGGACAATCCGTGCCGGCACGAAAATGCACGGTGCGCATGCCATCGTTGCGCAAATAGAGTTCGGAGAACGGCGGATGGTAGCCGCGCGTAAAGGCTGCCTTGGCGCCACGTTTTTTCTCCAGCACGGCAAGAACGAACTCGATGTGTTTACAGGTTCCCAATTCGTTGGTGGCGTAATCGGGGCAGGCGCAATAGTTGTCACCCGGCTGCCTGCCACGAATGGCCACGCGATAGGCGCTCTTCGACTGCGGATTGCTGACGCGGAACTCGGAAAAGAACGGCTCCGCGCCGATATTTTCCAGCCCGAAAGTCTGCTCACGGCCGAACTGACGGCGTAGCGCACGCTGCCAGTCAACCTTCGATAGCTCCGCCGGAGCGTGAGTACGGGATAGCTTGGGTTCTTTTGGTGGCTTGGTTGTCCTTGCACCACGGGGTTTTGGCAATTTGTTTTTCATAAATACTCTTTCAGTCGAGCAGGTCCGGACGGGGATTGCGCAGCTGATCTGCGCCGATGATGATTGGCGCACGCCAGGCTTTCAGTCGAGCAGGTCCGGACGGGGATTGCGCAGGCTCTCGGTCAGGTGTCTGGCCTCTTCGACCGATTGATGCTTGCCGACATTGCACAGCATCTCAAGCAGCGCACGTCGGGAACGGATACCAAGGAGCCATTCGGGGTTTCGGGCAACGGTTGTAGCCCGAAATCTGGGAGCAAGCCGGCATCGAACAATTGGGTGGTCGGTAACGACAGGAGTAGTGCGCCGTCAGCCAGAAACGTCAATAGTCCCTGTCATTCCCACTCAATTGTTTCCGATGGCCGGAAACACTTATGGATACTAGATTTATGTATTCTCATCATCATACTTTACCGTCACTTTTACCGTCAAAAACGAGCCCTTTTGCTGGCGCGGGAGATGGACTCGGTTTGCGCGGCGGCTACTCCAGCCCATCTATCGTCAACTATCATTACGACCCAGTAAGCCGAAAGATTTGGATTGTTAAGCGCTATCGTAGCATAACTACGACTACTCCATCCAAACGCTCATGGCGATTCGCCGCCCCGAATCATGAAACAGCGATTCGCCATGATCGTTTCCCTCACCCCCGCCCTCTCCCAAAGGGCGAGGGGGACGAGGAAACGCTTCGCGTTATTTCACGCTAAAGCTTGGCAAGCATTTAAAATAATGGTAAATATCGTAGCATGGCTACGACTGATCGAACCAAGCTAAATTCTCTCTACCGGCAGTGGGCACCCGGAACCCCTTTGACGTCGGATGACCTGGCGGC
>JAQTLK010000005.1:45926-59263 GCA_028714955.1 Sulfuricella sp. | reverse complement strand
AAAGCTTGGCAAGCATTTAAAATAATGGTAAATATCGTAGCATGGCTACGACTGATCGAACCAAGCTAAATTCTCTCTACCGGCAGTGGGCACCCGGAACCCCTTTGACGTCGGATGACCTGGCGGCACTGGGCGTCTCCGCAGACTTGGCCGTCCACTACGCGCGCGCTGGCTGGCTTTCCCGCTTGGCGCGTGGGGTCTACCGCCGCCCCAACGATACGCTGGATCTCCATGCCTGTCTGGTCCTGATGCAGCGCTCCATCGAAGGGCTGCATGTCGGCGGCAAGTCGGCCCTCGACTGGTACGGTGTACGGCAGTATCTGTCACAGCAGTCCATTCTGCATCTCTACGGCTGGACAACTGCCCGCCTCCCCAACTGGTTTACCGAGCGCTTCCCGGCGGAATACCACCGCAAGCGCCTGTTCGACGAGCCGCCGGCCGCTCCGCTTCATGCCGGACCATTCGAGAAGCGCGACGGCGCACCTCGGGTCTCGACACCAGAGCGAGCGTTTCTGGAGATGCTCAGCGAGGTGGGTGTGCGCCAACCACTGCAGGAGGCGCGCGAACTCGCCGAGAGTACCTATAGCCTGCGTGCCGATGTGCTGAGCGATTTGCTCCAGCGCTGCACCAGCGTAAAGACGGTGCGTCTGTGCCTGCAGCTCGGGCGCGAACTCGCTCTGCCCTGGGCCACCAAGCTGGATGCCGCGCAACTGCCGACAGGCAGCGACCGAGCTTGGGTATCCCGCTCGGCCGACGGGCTACTGGTGCTCAAGCCATGAACCAAACGTATCTTGACACCGCACGCCTGCTGACCCAAGTCGCGCCGCTTATTTTTGTGGACGACACGTTTGCCCTCAAAGGTGGCACGGCGATCAATCTGTTCATCCGTGACATGCCACGTCTGTCTGTCGATCTGGATCTCGTGTTCCCCGATTACAGCCTGCCGCGTGATGAGGCACTGGCTCGCATCAACGAGGCCATCCGGCAATCCGCGGAGCACCTGCGAGCACGCGGTTTTCAAACCCACACCCTCGCGGCGCCCGACGCCGGCGAAACCAAGCTGCTGGTGCGACGTGCGGGCATCGAGGTGAAGGTCGAAGTCAATTTCGTGATGCGCGGCACCGTCCACCCCGTGCGCACTTCGGCCTTGACGCCGACCGCCCGCGACAGCTTGCTGGCCGATCTGGAGATTCCGGTGGTGTCGCTGGAAGACGTATACGGTGGCAAGCTCGTCGCCGCCATGGATCGACAGCATCCACGCGACCTGTTCGACGTGATGCAGCTATTCGCGCACGAAGGCATCACCGCCAACATCCGGCGTGCATTCGTGGTCTACCTGGCCAGTCATAACCGGCCGGTGCATGAAGTGCTGTTCCCGACTCTGCGCAATATCGAACAGGAGTACGAGCGGAACTTCATAGGCATGACCATCGAGCCCGTTGAGCTATCCGCCTTGCTGGCTGCGCGTGAACGGATGCTGAGGGAACTGCAAGACGGTCTGGATGCGAACGAGCGCGGCTTCTTGCTGTCACTGGTCGCTGGTCGCCCGCAGTGGCCGTTGCTGGGAATCGCACACCTCGAACATCTTCCGGGCATTCGCTGGAAACTACACAACCTGGCTCTACTGGAACGAAAGAGTCCGGGGAAATTCGCTGAGCAGGCCGAAGCGCTTGCGCAACGGCTGACTTAGGCTCTCGCCGTGTTGGACTTACTTGGCGACCGGCCGCGCCGAGTCCGTGCAACCCGGATACGCTCGCCAGTTGGGTGATCCGCTCGGTGGCTTGCAGCGGCATCACGAGATTGCTCATTAAGTCAATCAATAAGTTAAGTTATTTTTTCGATAGTCCGCGAAAGCTGCCGAAAGACCTAAAATCATTCCCACTCAGATGTTAATGAGCGACAAAACACCAATGAAATCAACAAGTTGGAAACTGTTGTGTAATTTGATACCATAAAAAATACCATGTTGAGTTTTCGCGGACGTTTCTTGCTTTGGGATGCCCGGCATAATATCACAGCAGCGCGAAAAATAACATAAGTGTTGCATTTCGCTTGACAAACACAACACTTCTGTTAGGCTCTACGCATGAACTCCAAGCAGATGAAGAAATGGCTAGAGCAACAGGGCGCGACTTTTCAGCCCGGCAAAGGCTCGCACCTGAAGGTGTTTCTGAACGGCAAGCAGTCTTCCCTCCCCATGCACGGTACCGCCGAGCTTGGTAAGGGGCTGGAAGCCGCGATCAAACGACAGCTTGGCTTGTGAAAGTGAAGGAGAAAATGATGTTCGACTACCCCGTGACCTTGACCCCCGATGGCAGCACCGTGCTGGTCACGTTTGCCGACGTGCCCGAAGCCATCACCTTCGGTGCCGACGAGGATGAAGCCCTGCTGAACGCAATCGATGCACTGGAAACCGGCTTGTCCTTCTATGTTGATGCTCGCAAACCGCTACCCGTCGCCAGTCAGCCGGCTACTGGACAAAAAACCGTGCGGCCATCTGCGCTGGAATGCGCCAAGTTGGGCGTGTACCAGGCGATGACCGATCAGGGAATCAAGAAGTCGGAACTTGCCCGCCGCTTGGGGTGGCATATGCCGCAAGTTGATCGCTTGTTCGACTTGCGGCACGCCTCAAAGCTCGACCAGATCGAGGCTGCAGCCAACGTGCTAGGCAAACACGTTCACGTGCAGATTGCCTGACAAAAACGAAAATACTGTGAAATTTTCGGGCGAGGCCAGGTAAGCCTGAATGTAAGTTGCCGCTAGGAGCCTGTCGGACTTGAAGAATCGAAGCGAAACGATTTTAGCAGGCAAGCCGCGCAGCGGCTGCTCGCAAAATTCGGCTGGGCGAGGACAGATTTTGCCGGTTTTGCAGGTCAATAGTCATTCTATTGACCAAAAAAGCGGTGAAATATGGACCGCCCAGGCGGATTTGCAGCCGATTTCCTTCAAGTCCGACAGGCTCCTAGAACTTACAACAAGAGGGAGGATTGCGTATGAAAGCAACGGCCGTATCGCTGCTCGCACTATTCGAAACAAAAATGCAGCTTGAGGTGCCGTTATTTCAGCCACTGATCTCTGAGTCGGCTCCCAATCCGTCCTATCTCGACTCAAAATACCATGTTCAAAACAAGCGCAAAATATTCAATTTTCTTTTTATAAATCAATTGCTTAGAAAATTTCAATGCCATGCGACATTGAAAAATCATGGCATGGTATCGAGCGCTGTTCATGGCATCAGCGAAGATAGTACCATCCGCCATGCCATAAAAAAACAGTGCTTGGCGGTGCTGTGTGTTGCCAGTCGGTGCCAGACAAAGAAGCAAAAAAGCCAGTAGTGACGCGGGCTTACAAGCTTTTTGTGCTTCTCAATGCCTGCCGTTGCCAGACATCAAATCATTCCCACTCGATGGTCGCCGGCGGCTTGCCGCAGATATCGTACACCACGCGATTGATGCCGCGCACTTCGTTGATGATGCGGTTGGAAACCTTGCCCAGCAGAGAATAAGGCAATTCGGCCCAGTGTGCGGTCATGAAATCCTGGGTCTGCACGGCGCGCAGCGCCACCACGTAGTCATACGTGCGCCCGTCGCCCATTACGCCCACCGACTTGACCGGCAGGAAAACGGCGAAGGCCTGGGAGGTTTTTTCGTACCAGCCGGAAGCGCGCAACTCCTCGATGAAAATGGCGTCGGCGCGGCGCAGCAACTCGGCGAATTCGAACTTGACCTCGCCCAGGATGCGCACGCCCAGACCCGGGCCGGGGAAAGGATGGCGGTAAACCATGTCATGCGGCAGGCCGAGGGCGATGCCCAGTTCGCGCACTTCGTCCTTGAACAGCTCGCGCAAGGGCTCCAGCAGCTTGAGGTGCAGGGTTTCCGGCAGGCCGCCGACATTGTGGTGCGACTTGATGGCGTGGGCCTTCTTGGTTTTCGCGCCGGCGGATTCGATCACGTCCGGGTAAATCGTGCCCTGCGCCAGCCATCTGGCGTTCGGCAGCTTGGCCGACTCGCGCTGGAATACCTCGACGAATTCGCGCCCGATGATCTTGCGTTTCTGTTCCGGGTCGGTCACCCCTGCCAGATGCTTCATGAATTCGCCGCTGGCATCGACATGGATGACCTTGACGCCGAGGTTGTCGGCAAACGTCTTCATCACCTGCTCGGCCTCGTTCAGGCGCAGCAGGCCGTTGTCCACGAACACGCAGGTGAGCTGCGTGCCGATGGCGCGGTGCAGCAGGGCCGCCACCACCGACGAATCCACACCGCCGGAAAGGCCGAGGATGACTTCGTCGGAACCCACTTCGGAACGGATCCTGCCGATGGCCTCCTCGACGTAGTCCGGCATGTTCCAGTCGTGACCGCAGCCGCAGATGTCATGCACGAAACGCGCGAAGATCGCCTTGCCCTGGAGGGTATGCGTCACCTCCGGGTGGAACTGCAAACCGTAGAAGTGGCGCGCCTCATCCGCCATGCCGGCGATCGGGGTGGCGGCATTGGAGCAGATCACCTTGAAGCCAGGCGGCAGCGCGGTCACCTTGTCGCCGTGGCTCATCCATACGTCGAGCAGTCCGTGCCCTTCCTCGTTGCTGCGGTCCTGGATGTCGCGCAACAGGGCAGAATGGCCTTGGGCACGCACCTCGGCATAACCGAACTCACGGCGGGAAGCGTTCTCCACCTTGCCGCCCAATTGCGCCGCCATGGTCTGCATGCCGTAGCAGATGCCCAGCACCGGCACGCCGAGTTCAAATACCACATCCGGCGCGCGCGGCGTTTCTTCCTCATATACCGAGGAGGGGCCGCCGGAAAGGATCACCCCCCGGGGGTTGAATTCGCGGATGAACTCGGGACTGACATCGTAGGGATGCAGTTCGCAATAAACGCTGGATTCGCGCACGCGGCGGGCGATCAGCTGGGTGTATTGGGAACCGAAGTCGAGGATGAGGATTTTCTGGTGCATGGATCGCTTCGCAGTGAGGAGTGAGGAGCAAGAAGTGAAGAGCGAGGGAGGGAAATGAGTTTTTTACTCCTCACTCCTCACCCCTAACTCCTCACTAATCAACGTGATAATTCGGCGCTTCCTTGGTGATCTGCACGTCATGGACGTGGGATTCGCGGATGCCGGCGCCGCTGATTTCGACAAACTCGGCCTTGGCATGCATTTCCGCAATGGTTTTGCAGCCCAGGTAGCCCATGCTGGAGCGCAAGCCGCCCATGAGCTGGTGGATGACCGTGAGTACGCTGCCCTTATAAGGCACGCGGCCTTCGATGCCTTCCGGCACCAGCTTGTCGGCGTTGGCTTCGTTGTCCTGGAAATAGCGGTCCTTGGAGCCTTGCTGCATCGCGCCAAGGGAACCCATGCCGCGATAGGATTTGTAGGAACGCCCCTGGAACAGCTCGATCTCGCCCGGCGCTTCCTCGGTTCCGGCGAACAGGCCGCCCAGCATCACCGCATTGGCGCCCGCCGCGATGGCTTTGGAAATGTCGCCGGAATAGCGGATGCCGCCATCGGCGATGAGCGGCACGCCGCTATCGCGCAAGGCGTTGGCCACGTTGTCCACTGCCGTGATCTGCGGCACGCCCACGCCGGCGACGATGCGCGTGGTGCAGATGGAGCCGGGACCGATGCCGACCTTGACCGCGTCGGCACCATGATCGACCAGCGCCAGCGCCGCGGAAGCAGTAGCGATATTGCCGCCGATGACCTGCACTTGCGGGAAATTCTTCTTCACCCACTTGACGCGGTCCAGCACGCCCTGGGAGTGGCCGTGAGCGGTGTCAACGACGATCACGTCCACGCCGGCCGCAGCCAGCAACTCGACGCGCTCTTCGGTGCCGGCGCCGACACCCACCGCCGCGCCGACGCGCAAGCGACCGAGGTTGTCCTTGCAGGCCAGCGGATGCTCGGTGGATTTCTGGATGTCCTTGACGGTCACCAGGCCGCACAGTTCGAATTTGTCGTTGACCACCAGCACGCGCTCCAGGCGGTACTGGTGCATCAGTTTCAGCGCTTCTTCGCGGGAAGCGCCTTCCTTCACCGTGATGAGGCGGTCGCGCGGGGTCATGATGTTCATGACCGGCTGATCGAGATTGGTCTCGAAACGCAGGTCGCGGTTGGTGATGATGCCGACCACGATGCCGTTGTCCACCACAGGCAGACCGGAAATCCGGTGCTGGCGGGTAATGGCAAGCACGTCCCGCACCGTCATGGCGGGAGAAATGGTGATGGGGTCCTTGACCACGCCGCTCTCGAAGCGCTTGACCATGGCGACATGGGCGGCCTGTTGCTGGGGCGTGAGGTTCTTGTGGACGATGCCGACCCCCCCCTCCTGGGCCAGCGCGATTGCCAGGCGCCCTTCCGTCACCGTATCCATGGCCGCGGACAGCAAAGGCAGATTGAGGGTGATTTCCTTGGTCAGCTGGGTGCTCAGGTTTACATCGCGGGGAAGAACCGCGGAATGGGCGGGAATCAGCAGGACATCGTCAAAGGTGAGCGCTTTTTGAACGACACGCATGATTTATTATCCTTATTTGCAAAGGCGCGATTATACGTGTTTGGCCCAAAGCGGTAAACCGGGGGGCAGGTTGATGAGACTTTACCGTCCATAACACGGTCAACAAACCGCTTGCGTTCCGGCGGCGCCTCGGTTATTTTTGAAATATCTCAAAATGCATCGCGAACCACGATCACGATGAAATTGCTTCTCGCCCGTTTCATGCTCGCTTTCATGCTGCTGTGGCTGCCTTTCCAGGGCTACGCCGCACAGTCCATGCCTGCCTGCCCGAAACACCATGCGCACGAGCAGATGGCGGAGAGTTCGCCGCATGAGGGATGCCACGGGCAGCACCTGTCGGCCCGCCACACAACGCTCCTTGCCAAGGCGAACCCGGCTTGCGACGACTGTTCTTCCTGCCACCTGATAGTTCAACCTGCCTTGATCGTTGCTCCCCTGGCGCTGGTTTTCGACACCGTTAAACTACCGCACCCCCTATCCGACGTATCCTTCCCGCCGTTCTTTCCGGAACAGCCGCAACGCCCGCCTCTCGCGTTTTTTTCCTGATTTTTCCAGCACGACAAGCCAGCCAGGGGCGAATTCATTCGCCCATCGCTCGCGTTATGTACGATATTCAAGGAACGACATCATGAAAAAAACTCTCGGCTCCATCATTGCCGCAATCGCCCTGCTGGCTTTCATTCCGGCTTCTCATGCCGCGGATGTAGCAAGCGGCAAGGGCACGATCAACCAGGTCGACGCTGCCGGCGGCATCGTTAACATCACCCACGAAGCCATCCCCGCCCTCAAATGGCCGGCCATGACCATGGACTTCAAGGTCGCCGACAAGAAAAGCCTGTCGCGCGTCAAAACCGGCCAGGCGGTCAGCTTCGGCTTGAGCAAGGATCCGCGGGACGGATATGTGATTTCGCACATCGACCCCAGCAAATAACTTCATGACTTCCGGAAAGTCCCGCGACTTTCCGGCTTGATACCGTATTTCCTGGAGGACCGATGTCCATGAAACCCGATCGCCCTGCCTTCGTGCCGCGAAGGCCGCGCCTGCTCGCCCTGCTGCTGGGCTTGTTCAGCGTATCAGCGCTGGCCGTTGATGGCCCGCTGCCCGGCGCCAGCGTGGAAAGCCTGCTCGAAGTGGCGCACAACCGGAATCCCGATTTCGCTGCGGCCAGCCACGAAGCGCAAGCCGCCGCGGAGCGCATCTACCCGGCTGGATCCTTGCCGGACCCGACGCTGCGCACCGAGCTGCGCGACATAACAAACCAGGGTACTGATTCCCCACCCGGCCTGCTCCCCAGCCGGACGGGCAGCACCAAATACACGCTGATCCAGCCCCTCCCATTCTGGGGCAAACGCGACCTCAAGCGCGGCATGGCCGAAGCGGAAGCCCGTCAGGCCAGCGGCCGCGCCTCGCAGAGCTGGAATGAACTGGCCGCGGACATCAAGACCCTTTATGCACAATATTACGTGCTGGCCGAGACAGGAAAACTGACGCGCGAATTGCTCGATCTCGCCGGGAGACTGGAGAAGATCAGCCGGGTGCGCTACGCCAGCGGCCTGGTGCCGCAGCAGGACGTGATCCGCGCACAGCTCGAACAGACCGCCATGCGCTCCGAACTGGTGGCAATCGGGAACGAACGTCACCACGCCGTGGTAAAACTCAACGCCTTGCTGAACCGGCCCGCCATGGCGCCACTCGCGGAACCGCTGGCGTTGCGCCCGCTGCCGCCGCAGGCCAGGCTGGACTACAGCGCGCTGGAGGCCCGCCTGCGCCTCCACAATCCGCAACTGTTCGAGGCGGAGGAGCGCGTCGTGGCCGCGACAAAAAACCGCGCGCTGGTTCAACGTAACCGCTATCCGGATTTCAACCTCGGCATTTCTCCCATCCAGGTCGGCAACAAGATCAACGAATGGGAATTGATGGTTGAAATCAACATACCGTTGCAGCAGGAAAGCCGCCGCGCCCAGGAACGCGAGGCGCAGTCCGTGCTGTCCGCGGCGGAGTCGCGCCGCGAGTCGACGCAAAACCAGCTGCTGGCCGGGCTTGCGGAAAACCTCTCGGCGTTTGAGGCTGCCCGCGAGGTCGAATCCCTGACGCGCGACAATTTCCTGCCGCAGGCGGAACTCAGCTTCAAATCCGCGCTGGCGGGCTATGAAAACGGCAAGGTCGATTTCACCGCCCTGCTCGACGCGCAACGCCAGATCCGCAAGGCCAGACTCGACCTGCTGAAAGCCCAGGCCGACGAGCAGACACGACTGGCGGAAATGGAACGCCTACTGGGAGAAGACCTATGAACAGGATCATGGCAATCGCGCTGGCTGCCGCCGTGGCAGCCGCGCTGGGGGCCGGCTACTGGCTGGGAAGCCAGCGCTCTGGCCAGGCGACGACAAGCGTTATGCAAGCGCCACCCAACGGCACGGCGGCCAAGAGGGAGCGCAAGATCCTGTTCTACCGCAACCCGATGGGCTTGCCCGACACTTCCCCGGTTCCCAAGAAAGACCAGATGGGGATGGATTACATCCCGATTTACGAGGGTGAGGAAGGAAACGATCGCAACGCGGCAAGACAGGTCAAGATCAGCAGCGAAAAAATCCAGCTGCTCGGCGTGCGCAGCGAAGCCGTCGCGCTGCGCCGCCTGTCCCGCAGCATCCACGCCGTCGGCCGGATCGAAATCGACGAACGCCTGAGCCACACCGTCGCCCCCAAATTCGAGGGCTGGATCGACAGGCTCTACGTCAACACCACTGGCCAGGAAGTGAAGCGCGGCCAGCCGCTGATGGACGTTTACAGCCCTGACCTGGTGTCGGCGCAAAATGAATATTTCATCGCCCGGCAAGGCGAGGCAGGCATGAAGCACGCCAGCCCGGAAGCGCAGGAAAGCATGAAACAGCTCGCCGAAGCCAGCCTGGCGCGGCTCGACAACTGGGACATATCCGCCGGGCAACTGCAGAATTTGAGCAAAAGCAGCAACGCCAGGCGCACCCTGACGTTTCGTTCCCCGGTCAACGGCATCGTGATCGAGAAGAAAGCCATCCAGGGCATGCGCTTCATGCCGGGCGACGCGCTGTACCAGATCGCGGACCTTTCATCAGTCTGGATTCTCGCCGACGTTTCCGAACAGGATATCGGGCTGGTTCAACCAGGCCAGTCCGCCAGCGCGAAACTTTCTTCCTATCCCGGCAAGACGTTTTCCGCCAAAGCAAGCTACGTTTACCCGACGCTCAACCCGCAGACGCGCAGCGTTCCCGTGCGGCTGGAGCTGGCCAATCCCGGAGGACTGCTCAAACCCGGCATGTACGCGGACGTGGAACTGTCCGCCCCAGCGGGGGGAAAAGTTCTGACAATCCCGACCTCGGCGGTGATTTACAGCGGCAAGGGCCAGACCGTGCTGGTCGAACTGGCGCCAGGCCGCTTCGAACCCCGGCCGGTCAAGCTCGGCATGCAGGGCGGCGACTACGTGGAAGTGCTGGAAGGCTTGGCCGAAGGCGAGAAAGTAGTGGTTTCCGCCAACTTCCTGATCGACTCGGAAAGCAATCTCAAGGCGGCGTTCAGTGGCATGAGCGGCACGGGCGCGCAACCCGGAACGGCGCCGGCAAACGGCCACAAGGAACACTGAGATGCTCGGCAAAATAATCGAATGGTCCGCGCGCAACGTTTTCCTGGTGTTGCTGGCCACGCTCGCCATCGTCGCCGGCGGCATTTACGCCATCGTCAAAACGCCGCTCGACGCCCTGCCCGATCTCTCCGACGCACAGGTCATCATCTACACCGAGTATGCCGGCCAGGCACCGCAAGTGGTGGAAGACCAGGTCACCTACCCGCTCACCACGGCCATGCTGTCGGTGCCCAAGTCGAAGGTGGTGCGCGGCTTCTCCTTCTTCGGCGCGTCTTTCGTCTACGTGATATTCGAGGACGGGACGGACATCTACTGGGCGCGTTCGCGCGTGCTGGAATATCTGTCCTCGCTTTCGGGCCGGCTGCCGCGCGGCGTCTCGCCCCAGCTCGGGCCGGATGCCACCGGGGTGGGTTGGGTGTACCAGTACGCGGTGGTGGCGAAAAACAAATCGCTGGCGGAGCTGCGCACCATACAGGACTGGTTTCTGCGCTACCAGTTGACCAAGGCGCCGGGCGTCTCGGAAGTCGCCAGCGTCGGCGGCTTCGTGCAGCAATACCAGGTGGTGGTCGACCCGCGCAAGCTGCAGGCCTACGGCGTGCCGCTATCGCGGGTTTCGCAGGTGATCCGCGAATCCAACCGCGACGTCGGCGGGCGCGTAATCGAAATGGCCGAAACCGAATTCATGGTGCGCGGCAAGGGCTATCTGCGCGGCGCGGGCGACCTGGAACAACTGGTGGTCAAGAGCGAGAAAGGCGTACCGGTGCTGCTGCGCGATGTCGCGCGCGTGGAACTCGGCCCGGACGAACGGCGCGGCCTGAGCGAGCTCAACGGCGAGGGCGAGGTGGTGTCGGGCATCGTCATGGCGCGCTACGGGCAGAACGCGCTGGAGGTCATCGCCAACGTCAAGGAGAAAATCGCCGAGCTTGCCAGCGGCCTGCCGGAAGGCGTGAAGATCGAATCGGTATACGACCGCTCCGGCCTCATCCTGCGTGCCATCGCCAACCTCAAAACCACGCTGCTGGAGGAAAGCGCCATCGTCGCCCTGGTGTGCGTGCTGTTCCTGCTGCACGTGAGGAGCGCCCTGGTGGCCATCATCATGCTGCCGGTCGGCGTGCTGATCGCCTTCATCGCCATGCGCCTGCTGGGCATGAACTCCAACATCATGAGCCTGGGCGGCATTGCCATCGCCATCGGGGCGATGGTGGACGCGGCCATCGTCATGATCGAGAACGCCCACAAGCACCTGGAACGCCTGCAGCCCGGCGAGCCGCGCGCCGGCGCCATCATCGCCGCCTGCAAGGAAGTCGGCCCCGCGCTGTTTTTCTCGCTGCTGATCATCACCGTCTCGTTCCTGCCGGTATTCACGCTGGAGGCGCAGGAAGGCCGCCTGTTCTCGCCGCTGGCCTACACCAAGACCTTCGCCATGGCCGGCGCGGCCTTATTGTCGGTGACCCTGGTGCCGGTGCTGATGATGCTGTTCGTGCGCGGCCGCATCCTGCCCGAGGCGAAGAATCCGCTGAACCGGGTGCTTATCTGGCTTTATCGCCCGGTGATCGCCTGGGTGATGCGCTGGAAGAAGCTCACCCTGCTCATCGCGCTGGTGGTCGTGGCACTCAGCGCGTACCCGGCGCTGCGGCTCGGCAGCGAATTCATGCCCACGCTCGATGAAGGCACCCTGCTCTACATGCCCACCGCGCTGCCCGGCATGTCGGTCACCAAGGCGGCGGAGACATTGCAAACCCAGGACAAGATCATCAAGCGCTTCCCGGAAGTGGAATCGGTCTACGGCAAGGCGGGCCGCGCCAACACTGCCACCGACCCGGCGCCGCTGGAAATGTTCGAGACCGTCATCAACCTCAAGCCGCAAAGCGAATGGCGTCCCGGCATGACTACCGACAAGCTGATCGCGGAACTCGACCAGGCCTTGCGCCTGCCCGGCATCGCCAACTCCTGGACCATGCCGATCAAGGCGCGCATCGACATGCTCTCCACCGGCATCCGCACCCCCGTCGGCATCAAGGTGTTCGGCAAGAACCTGGAAGAAATGGAAAAGCTGGCCGAGGAAATCGAGGCCGCGGTGAAGGGGGTGCCCGGCACCAGCAGCGCCTACGCCGAGCGCCTCACCGGCGGCTTCTATCTCGACATCGAGCCCGAACGCACGCAGCTGGCGCGCTACGGCGTGACCGTGGGCGAACTGCAGGACGTGATCGCCACGGCGCTGGGCGGCGAGACGGTCACCACCATGGTGGAAGGGCGCGAACGTTTCGGCGTGAGCGTGCGGTATCCGCGCGATCTGCGCAGCACGCCGCGGATGATCGCCACGCAGGTACTGGTCCCGGTAAACAGCGAACCGGGCGGACAAGCGGCGATGGTGCCGCTGGGCCAGCTCGCCAGGGTCGAAATCGCCCGCGGCGCGCCCGTCATCCGCACCGAAAACGCCCTGCTCTCGGCCTACATCTACGTCGACATCCGCGACCGCGACATCGGCAGCTACGTGCACGATGCGCAGCAGGCGGTGCGCGCCAGCGTCAAGTTCCCGCCCGGCTACTACGCCACCTGGAGCGGCCAGTTCGAATACATGGAGCGGGCCAGGGAGAAAATGAAAATCGTCATTCCGGTGACGATGGCGATCATTTTTCTGCTGCTTTACCTCAATTTCCGGCGCCTGACCGAAACCCTGATCGTGATGCTGTCGGTGCCCTTCGCGCTGGTCGGCGGCGTGTGGCTGATGTGGGCGCTGGGCTACAACCTGAGCGTGGCGGTCGCGGTCGGCTTCATCGCCCTGGCCGGGGTGGCGGCGGAGACCGGCGTGGTGATGCTGATCTACCTCGACCGCGCACTCGACGAAATCAAGGCCAAACGGGCTGCCGAGGGCAGGCGGCTGGCGCCGTCCGACCTTTACGCCGCCGTGATGGAGGGCGCGGTCGAGCGGGTGCGCCCCAAGATGATGACCGTGGTGGCGATCATGGCCGGCCTGCTGCCGATCATGTGGAGCAGCGGCACCGGCTCCGAGGTGATGAGGCGCATCGCCGCGCCGATGGTGGGCGGCATGCTGTCTTCGACGCTCCTGACCCTGGTCGTCATCCCGGCGTTGTATGCGCTGTTCAAGGAATGGACGCTATTCCACCAAGGGCCTAAAAAATAACAGGAACTTGCCGTTGACAGAGCATGTCGTAAAAAATGTATTGCGCAACCGCGTGGATCCGTGCGCC
>JAQTLK010000005.1:8996-45826 GCA_028714955.1 Sulfuricella sp. | reverse complement strand
CGCCTGACCGGGCTTTGCTGGCGACGCGATGCTGACATCGCCCGCCAGCCTGCAAGCTGGGACGAGGCGCTGGCCGCCGTCGCCAGACTGAACCAGGCCGGCACTGGCAAGCAGGGGCCATGGCGGCTGCCAAACATCAATGAACTCGAATCCCTGGTGGATTGCGCGCGGCACAGCCCCGCCCTGCCATCCGGCCATCCTTTCGAAGCGGTGCAAGCGGCCTACTGGTCGGCCACCACCAGCGCCTTCGAGCCCGATTGGGCCTGGGCGCTCTATCTGGAACAGGGCGCGGTGGGTGTCGGCCAGAAGCGGGGACGCCATTTCAGCGTATGGGCGGTGCGCGAAGCTCGATAAATTCAGCTCAGTGGACTCGGGAGCCGCGCCAGCCCGTTATAATTTCCATCTCATCAATTTCAACGGAGAAACAGGCTATGTACGGATTCAGCACGCAACTCGGCATCCCCTTCGACGCGGCCGTCGAAAAAACGGTCAACGCTCTGAAAACAGAAGGCTTCGGCGTACTGGCAGACATCGATGTCAAAGCCACCATGAAAGCCAAGCTCAACATCGACAGCCGGCCCTACCGCATACTCGGCGCCTGCAATCCGCCGCTGGCGCATCGCGCCATCGAGGCCGACCCGGATATCGGGTTGCTGCTGCCGTGCAACGTGGTGGTGCGCGAGGAGGCCGACGGCACGGTCACGGTCGCCTTCATGGATCCCGTAGCCGTGCTGAAGCTGGTGGACAAGCCCGGCATCGGGCAACTGGCAAGCGAAGTTCGCGCTCGGCTGGAGCGGGTAAGGGATGCGCTCCATGCGTGAAGCCTGAGCGTCCCCTCTTCCCTCGCCCAACTGGCACGGAGGAAAGCAATAGTCAGGTGCCTGTTTCTTCCGGCCAGTCCTTGATGTATTTCTTCAAGAGCTGATTTTCGAATCTGGCCTGCTCCAGGACGGCTCTTGCAACATCGTGAAAAGTAAGCACGCCGAGCAATTCGTCTCCCAGCATGACGGGCAGATGGCGAATCCGGTTTTCCGTCATGATGGCTCGTGCCTGGTCGATGGTGTCTTGCGGACCGGCCTGGAAGAGCCGCGTGGTCATCAAGTCCTTGACCCTGAGCCGGGCCAGGTCGCAGGCATGCTTGTGAGCCGCGCGCAATATGTCGCGCTCGGTGATGATGCCGGCCACCTTCCCCGTCGCATCGAGCACCACCAGGGAACCGATATCATGGCTCACCATCCTGTCAATCGCCTCCGTCACCAGAACCTCCGGAGCAACACTGAAAATGCTCCCGCCTTTTACAGTCAGGACATCGCGCAGCAACATGGTCATCAACTCCTTTTGCAGTTTAATGGAAACTACACGGGCCAATTATGCGATCATTTTGACTCGATTGGACTGCCGGCACCGGGTAAAAATTCTCCAGTAGTCTGTGTGATAATTGTTTTATCATTAAACATCAATATCTTGCATAATAATGTTTGCACGTAGCATGAAGTTAGACGTTGGTGCCGGCTTTGCGCTGGTGCTGGCACTGATGGTCGCGCTCACGGTGATTGGCCTGAAGCAGATGGATGCCATAAACAGCCGCATGAGGGGGATCGTCGAAAAAAACAACGTCAAGGTCGAACTCGCCACCAGCATGCGCGATGCCCTGCGCGAACGTGCCATCAGCATGCACACCATCGTGGTGTTGCAGGATCCGTTTGCGCAGGACGATGAAACGCAACGCTTCTACGCCTATGGCATCGCCTTCACCAAGGCGCGGCAGAAACTGCACGCCATGATTTCCAGCAAGGCAGAAGCCGCCGTGCTGGCAAACATCGACAACCTGACCTCAATTACCCAGCCCATCGTTATCCGGGCCATCGAACGCGCCACCGACCACGACAGCGCCTCGGCACTGGAGATACTGACCACGCAGGCGATCCCGGTCCAGAAAAAGCTGCTGCATGAACTGGACGAGTTGCTCAAGCTGCAGCGCGACGCAAGCCACAAGGCTGCGGAAGAAGCCGCGCAATCGTATCGCCAGACCAAACTGCTCATGATTCTGCTCGGCATATCAGCCGCCATTCTGGGCATCGTCATCGCCATCCTGGTCATCCGGCGCGCGGCCCAGCAGGCGCTGGAAATTGAAAAGGGGCGACTGAAATTCAAGACGCTGTTCGACACCAACTCGGACGGGATCGTGTTGATGAGCGAGGAGCATTTCGTCGACTGCAACCCCGCTGCATTGCTCATGTTCCAGGTCGCTTCGCCCCGCCAATTCACGCAAATGGTTCCTGCGGACCTCGGCCCGCCGCGGCAGGCCGATGGCACGGACACCCCCTCCTATGCCATGGCGCATATCCGTCAGGCAATGGCGGAAGGCCACTGCTATTTCGAGTGGCAAGGGAAAAGAGCGGATGGAACCATCTTCCCGGCTGAAATCGCCTTGCACTCCATGACCCTGGACAACCAGGTCATTACCCAGGCGATTATCCGCGACATCACCGAACGCAAGCTGGCGGAAGAAGCCCTTAAAAAGGCCTATGACACCGCGCTTGAAGCCTCGAAACTGAAATCGGAATTCGTCGCCAACGTCAGCCACGAAATCCGCACGCCGATGAATGGCATCACCGGCATGGTCAGCCTCCTGCTCGACACGCCGCTGTCTCCCCGGCAACGCGATTACGCCGAAACCATCAGCCAGTCCGCGGCAGCGCTGCTGACCATCATCAACGACATCCTCGATTTCTCGAAAATCGAGGCCGGCAAGCTCGAACTCGACCTCATCGACTTCGACCTCCGCGAAACCGTCGAAGGAATCAGGAAATTATTCGCCCCGCGCATCCAGCGCAAGGGGCTGCATCTGGCATGCCACATCGAAGCGGCGCTGCCTTCCCTGCTGCATGGAGACCCAGGCCGGCTGCGGCAGATTCTTGCCAACCTGACCGACAATGCGATCAAATTCACCGACCAGGGTGAAATCGTCATCGATGTCCGCCTGCAGGAAGAAACAGCCAGCGACTTCGTCGTGCATTTCGAAGTGCGCGACACCGGCATCGGCATTGCGCCGCAGGCCGCATCCCGATTGTTTCAATCCTTCTCGCAGGCCGACGGTTCCACCACGCGCAAATATGGCGGCACGGGGCTGGGTCTGGCCATTTCAAAGCAACTGGCTGAACTCATGGGCGGGGAAATCGGCATGGAAAGCGCAGCGGGGGAAGGCAGCCGTTTCTGGTTCACCGCGCGCCTGGCAAAGGCGGCTGGAGCAGGCCGGGACGCGGAAGCCGCCAGACATGAGGAAGGCGTGGCCATTCCCCGGTCCATGCGCGTGCTGGTTGCGGAAGACAACGGCGTCAATCAGAAAGTCATCCAGCACATGCTGGCGCGCTTCGGCATCGAGCCCGAAATGGCTGCCGACGGGCAGGAGGCGGTACAGGCGGCAAGCCGTTCCCGCTACGACCTGATTCTGATGGACTGCCAAATGCCGGGGCTCGATGGTTTTGAGGCAACAGCGGAAATTCGCCGCAACGAGCAACCCCACCTCTCTCGTCAGCCTATTGTCGCCATGACCGCCAATGCCATGCCTGGCGACCGCGAACGCTGCCTCGCAGGCGGCATGGATGATTATCTGGTGAAACCGCTTGACACGGAATCCCTGGAAGCTATCCTGCTGCGCTTCGCGCCGCCATCATCGGTGCAGGCCGCGATTGACATGGCGAGCCTGAATTCAAAGCTGGGCAAGGACCAGACATTTCAAAGAGAAATGCTCGTGCTTTACCTGACCACGACCCGCCCGCTGCTGGGACAAATAGCCGCGGCGCTTGCCGCCAGGGACTCCGCCGCCTGTCAGCGCGCGGCCCACGAAATCAAGGGCGCCTCCACCTACATTGCAGCAACCGGCATGGCCGCATATGCCCGCAAGGTGGAGCGCGCCGCACAAGAAGGCGACTGGGAGAGCATCGAGCTCGGCTTGCAGCGCATGGAAACAGGCCTCGATGCCGTGGCGCGACACGTGGAAGCGCTTCCATCGTGACCGGACGCAAACGGGAAAGATAGCACCAGCCCCAGTATGTGCTTGACGTCTGTTCCATGGACACCTATAATTCGCCCAGTTTTTTGCACGACGAAACCAAAAAATGAACCGGCTGGGTGTAGTCTCATCGTACGTTGGTTTCTTTTTTACGGTTATCGGCCTGGTGGCGGGTTTTTATAGCCTGCCCACGGGGGATGGCGAAAAAATTGGTTTTTGGTTGAGTTTTGTTCCCGCCGGATTTGTTTTGTTACTGGTCGGACTGGCGACGACCCAGCTTACAAAGAAGTAAAAGTTTCAGTCCCTATCGTCTAGAGGCCTAGGACACCGCCCTTTCACGGCGGTAACACGAGTTCGAATCTCGTTGGGGACGCCAGATAAAAAGAGGGGCTTGGAGCATTCCGAGCCCTTTGTTTTTGAGCCGCGCGCAATCCATGTGCCGCCGGCTGATTTCAGCATCACAGTTTTATGGCGGGCCTCCCCGCATTGCAAGGTAGTGAACCTGGTCAGGGGCGGAAGCCAGCAGCCACAGCTATTTATTGCAAGTGCCGGGGGTCGGGCTCGCCACCCCCCTTTTCCCGAACGTCATCGCCGGCCACGATTTCCACTGGCGTCCCGGCGGGCACCAGGTCGAACAATTCCATAATGTCCTGGTTGCGCATGCGCACGCACCCGTGAGAAACCGGGCGGCCGATTGCGCCTTCATCGGCCGTGCCGTGGATGTATATATAGCGGCGCATGGTATCCACTTCGCCAAGCCGGTTGGAGCCGGGCTCGCAACCGGAGAGCCAGAGGATGCGGCTGAGTATCCAGTCCCGTTCGGGAAAGCGCAACCCGAGTTCGGGCGTATAAATTTCGCCCGTGGGGCGTCGTCCCGCAAAGACCGCGTTAACGGGTTGACCCGCGCCGATCTTGGCGCGGATCAGGTGCTTGCCACGCGGGGTACAAAGACTGCCGGACCGCTCTCCCACGCCATATTTGGCGGTGGAAACCGGGTAGGTCCTCAGTGGAGAATCGTCCTCCAGGAGCACCAGCATTTGTTTCTCGATATTTATTCTGATCTTGCGCAATTTAACCTGGAAACCTCAGTGGGACGAGGCTGTGTCACCCGGCGGGTGCAACGATCATTCAGCAAGAATTTTGTCGGATTCATCCTGGGAAAGGCAGCCGGGTTGACGAAATCTGCTGCAACACCAGTAACCACGCGGGTTCCCTCGCCCCTACCCCCGCTGTGAGAAGCTTGGGATGAGGGAGGGCGAGAGGAGCGAGGAAACGCTTCACGCTGTTTCTACTCATTGTTATGCAGTGCCACCAGATGCCCGAGCACGCCGCGCACGCGCTGCATCGCCCGCGCCAACACCGCCTCGACCTCTTCGTAGGGGATGGCCTCCTTGCTGGAACCGCGCCCGGCGGCATGATTGGCCGAAACCGCGAGCGCCGCATAACACAGGCCGACCTCCCTGGCCAGAATGGCTTCCGGCATGCCGGTCATGCCCACCATGGTGGCGCCGTCGCGTTCCAGGCGATTGATTTCCGCCACCGTTTCGAGGCGCGGACCCTGCACCGCGGCATAGACGCCGCCATCGACATACTTTTCTCCCGCCAGCCGGCAGGCATTCATGCCGATCTGACGCATTTCCTCGCAGTAGGGCCAGGTAAAATCAAGGTGCACGACCGGTTTGGCGCCATACGTTTCCTGGCAATCCTGGTAGCTCGAACTGCGCCCCCAGGTGTAATCGATGATCTGGTCGGGAAATACGATCGTGCCCGGCACCAGGTCGGCATGAATACCGCCTACCGTGGCGATGGAGAGCACCTCCTTCACGCCCTGGGCATGCAGCGCCCAGAGGTTGGCGCGGTAATTCACGGCATGGGGAGGAATGGTATGGCCATAGCCGTGACGCGCCAGGAACACCACCTCATGCCCGTTGACCCGGCCGAATGTCAGGGGGCCCGATGGATCGCCAAACGGCGTGCGCACCACTTTGCGGCGAACGTCCTGAAGATCCGGCATCTGCGTCAGGCCGCTGCCGCCGATAATTCCAAGCATATTAGTTTTCCTTCAAGGCATAAATCGCGGGGAGATTGCGCCACGCGCCGTGCACATCCATGCCGAAACCGAACACATAACGGTCAGGCACGCGCAAGCCGACGAAATCGGCACGAATCGGCTTGGTGTGGACGCTGTCCTTGTCGGCGAAAACAGCGCTGTAACATTCAGTTGCCCCCAGTTCCAGCACGCTGGCGTGAATTTCCGCCAGGGTGATCCCCTCGTCCAGAATATCATCCAGCAACAGCACCACCCGCCCTTTGACACTCACGGGCGGCGGTACTTTCCACACCATTTGTCCGCCGCGGATAGCATCGCCATAGCGCGACACCTGCACGTAATCGAAATCCAGGGGGAACGCCAGCAGCGGCAGCAACTGGCCGGCGAACACCGTCGCTCCGCTCATCACGCAAAGCACCAGCGGCTGCTGCTCCGACATTTGCGCAGAAATCTCCCCGGCCAGCCGCCGCACGGTGTCGGACACAGTCCGGGCAGAGTGGACAAGGTCCGCCGTTTGAAGAATTTCCCAGGCTTTTTCCGAGGCCAGCATGATTTATCTTCCCTTTATCCCTTGATGCATACTTTGGGCCGCAAAAAGGCAACGCGCCTCGCCAACCCCGCCTGCTCCGTCGCCGCCGCCACTTCGTCCACGTCCTTGTAGGCACCCGGCGCTTCTTCCGCCGCCCCGCGCAGGGATAGCGTGCGGATCAGGATTCCCCTGCTGGCCAGATCGCGAATCAACTCCTTTCCCTGCCAGCGCTTCAGCGCCTGGGTGCGGCTCATGGCGCGCCCGGCGCCATGGCTGGCCGAGGAAAAGGCGCGTCTCTCGCTCTCGTTCGTGCCGGCCAGCACGTAGGAGCCCGTCCCCATGCTGCCGCCGATGATGACCGGCTGCCCAGCCGCCCGGTAGCGCGCCGGCAAGGCGGGATGGCCGGGGCCGAAGGCGCGCGTGGCGCCCTTGCGGTGGACGTAGAGCAGGCGCTCCTTGCCGTCCACCTGGTGCTTTTCCGGCTTGCAGGTGTTGTGTGAAACATCGAACAGCGTTTCCAGTCTCGCCTGCGGCAGGATTTCGTCGAACACCTCGCGCGTCAGGTGGGCAAGTATCTGGCGGTTGGCCAGCGCCACGTTGATCGCGGCGTTCATGGCGCCGAGATACTCCTGGCCTTCCGGCGAGTTGATCGGTGCGCAGGCCAGTTCGCGGTCTGGGAGGCGAATGCCCAGACGGCCCGCTGCCTTGGCGAGGGAAAGCAGATAGTCGGTGCCGACCTGATGCCCCAGCCCGCGCGAGCCGCAATGGATGGAAATCAGGAGCTGTCCCTGGTGCAGGCCAAAAGCCTGGGCGGTTGCAGGATCAAAAATTTTCTCCACCACCTGGAGTTCCAGGTAATGATTGCCCGATCCGAGCGTGCCCATCTCGCCGCGCTGGCGCTTCTTGGCAAGCTCGGACACGTTGCCCGGCACGGCGCCTGCCATGCGGCCGTGCTCCTCGATATATTCCAGCTCATCCGCGTGGCCATAACCATGCTGCACCGCCCATTGCGCGCCACCCGTCAGCACCTCATTCAACTGGGCAGGCGTCAGTCTCAGCCTGCCCTCCTCGCCCACCCCTGCCGGAATGGCGCGGAACAAGGCATCCGCCAGTTTTTCCAGGTGCGGCGCGATGTGCTGGAGATCGAGGTTGCTGCGCAGGCAGCGAATGCCGCAGGAGATATCGAAGCCCACGCCGCCCGCCGAAATGATGCCGCCCAGCTCGGGGTCGAACGCCGCCACGCCGCCGATCGGGAAGCCATAACCCCAGTGCGCGTCGGGCATGGTCATGGCGCTGCCCACCAGGCCCGGCAGGCAAGCCACGTTGGTGATCTGCTCCAGCACCTTGTCGTCCATGCCGGCCAGCAGGGATTCGCTGCCGTAGAGAATCGCCGGGGCGCGTTTTTCCCCGGCGCGCAGGGGCACGATCCAGCTACAGGCATCAATTTTTTGCAGGCGGGATATATCCATGCTCAGTTCCCGGTTTTTAATGGTTTTACTGACGGCTGATAGCTGAGGGCTGAACTCATACATCCACCACGCAGCGGGCTTCCCAGGCCCCCTCGCTCTGCCCGACACGCAGCATGGTCAGGGTCGCACCCTTGACCTCGGTACCGCGCTCCATGTTCGCACCCCACGGCGCGCCCCAGGCTTCCCCCTGCCACTGGCCATCAACGCGCTTCAGCCTGAAGCGCGCCAGCGCCAGGCCCCGCTGCCGCGCCTCCGCCAGCAGGCGATTGAGCCAGGTCACCAGGGCCAGTTCCACATCGTCTTCGGCAAAGGCAAACGCGAACTGCACCAGCGGCCTGACCTGGGCGGCATCCGCCATGATTGCAAACATACCCTCGGCAGCGCCTTCGAACGCCTCCTCCAGCGTCGCGCCACGGCCGATGACGCCGATGTCGGCATCGTGCTCGAAATAGTCGAAGCTCACAATCCGCTCAGCACCCTGATATGCGCCACCGCGCTGCGTCCCAGCGCATGCAGGGCGTAGCCGCCCTCCAGCACCGAAACGATGCGGCCGGCGGCATGGCGGGCGGCGATATCCTTGAGTCTTTCGGTTATCCAGATGTAATCGGCCTCCCTCAGCGCGAACCCGCCCATGTCATCCTCGCGGTGCGCGTCGAACCCGGCTGAAACCAGCAACATTTCTGGCCTGAAGCGCTCCAGGGCCGGGAACCACTGCTCCATCACCGCCGCGCGGAAACTCTCCCCCGCCGTGCCGGCGGGAAGCGGCACGTTGATGATGTGCTCGTTGCCGCTGTCGGCGCCGCAATAAGGGTAATAGGGATGGCGGAAAGTGGAACACAGCATCACGCGCGGGTCGTCGTGAAAGATGTCCTCCGTCCCGTTACCGTGATGCACGTCGAAATCGGCGATAGCCACGCGCTGCAGGCCATGCTGTTCAAGCGCATGCGCCGCGGCCACCGCCACGTTGTTGAAAATGCAGAAGCCGCCGCTGCTGCTGCGCCCGGCATGATGGCCGGGCGGGCGGATATTGCAAAAGGCGTTCTCCGCCCGGCCCGACATGCTCAGCTCCACCCCGAGCACCGCCGCCCCGGCGGCACGCAGCGCGGCTTCGAGACTATGGGGGTTCATCGCCGTGTCGCCGTCAAGGTAAACCAGGCCCGCGCTCGGCGCCTGATCGAACACCATGCGGATATAGCCGCGTTCATGCACGCGCGCCAGTTGTTCATCGCTGGCGCGCGGCGCTTCATGGTGATCGAGAAACGGCAACAGGCCGGACGCGATCAACTGGTCTTCGATTGCCGTGATGCGCGCCGGACTCTCCGGATGATCGGCGCCCATGTCGTGCTTGAGGCAGGCGGGATGGGTGATGTAAGCAGTATGCATCGTTAACGGTCTTGTACAAGACTGGGGGGTCATATTTTGTGGCACAATGGTCACAATCGGTTCTTATAATACCCCCTCTTTCATTTGGATCGCAAAATCATGGGTCAACATTACCTCAGTCCCCTTTTCGCGCCCAAGTCCGTCGCGGTGTTTGGCGCCAGCGACCGCATCGACTCGATCGGCCAGATCGTCTTTCAGAACATGCTGGAAAGCGGCTACCAGGGCGGCCTTTACCCCATCAATCCGAAGAGCGCGGAAATTCAGGGCAGGAAAGCCTACCCCACGATCGCCGAAATCGGCGAGGCGGTTGAACTGGTGGTCATCGCCACGCCGCCCCAGACCGTGCCCGACATCATCGAGGATTGCGGCAAGCATGGCGTCAAGGCGGCGGTCATCATCACCGCCGGTTTTGGCGAAACCGGTCCCAAAGGCCAGGCGCTGGAGCGTGCCGTGCTGGAGAATGCCAGCCGCCACGGCATCCGCCTGATCGGCCCCAATTGCCTCGGCGTAATGCGCCCTTCCATCGGTCTCAACGCCACTTTCAACAAGGGCGGCGCGAATAGCGGCAATCTCGCTTTCGTGTCGCAATCCGGCGCGCTCTGCACCGCCATTCTGGACTGGGCGCAGAGCAACGATGTCGGCTTCTCCAGCGTGGTATCGATGGGCTCCTCCGCCGACGTGGACTTCGGAGAAATCCTCGACTACCTGGTCTCGGACAACAAGACCCAGAACATCCTGCTGTACATCGAAGGCATCCGCAACGCGCGCAGCTTCATGAGCTCTATCCGCGCCGCCGCGCGCATCAAGCCGGTGATTCTGGTCAAGGTGGGGCGTCACGCCGCCGGATCCAAGGCGGCCATGTCGCACACCGCCTCGCTGGTGGGCTCGGACGACGTGTTCGACGCCGCCGTGCGCCGCGCCGGCGTGGTGCGGGTGCAGACCATCACCCAGCTGTTCGCCGCCGCCAAGGCGCTTTCGTCCGGCTTCCGTCCGGTCGGCAACCGTCTTGCCATCGTCACCAATGGCGGCGGTCCGGGCGTGATGGCCACCGACCGCGCCGTGGACCTGGGGCTGGAAATTGCCACGCTTTCGGACAGCACCATCGAACGGCTCAACCACGTCCTGCCGCCCAACTGGCCGCACAGTAACCCGGTGGACATCATCGGCGACGCGCAGGCCGAGCGTTACCACCATGCGGTCAAGGCCTGCCTGGAAGATCCGAACGTGGACGGCGTGCTCGCCATTCTCACTCCCCAGGCCATGACCCGGCCGCTGGAAGCGGCCAACACGGTGATCGAGCTCGCCGGCCAATACAGCAAGCCCCTGCTGGCCTGCTGGATGGGCGAATCCCAGGTGGCCGAAGCGCGCCTCGCCTTCACCAAGGCCAGAAAACCCAGTTTCCGCACGCCGGAACCGGCGGTGGAAGTGTTTTCCTATCTCTCGGACTATTACCGCAACCAGAAATTGCTGATGCAGATGCCCGGCCCGCTCTCCGACCAGGTCGAGCCCGACGTGGCGGGCGCGCGCATGGTGATCGAAGGCGCCCTGCTGGAGCGCCGCAAGGTGCTCAACGAGATGGAATCCAAGGCGCTGCTGTCGGCCTTCCACATCCCTGTGGCGAAAACCATGGTGGCCCGCACGCCCAACGAGGCGCTGCTGATTGCCGAGCAACTGGGCTTCCCGGTGGCGATGAAGGTCAATTCGCCCGACATCAGCCACAAGACCGATGCCGGCGGCGTGCGGCTCAATCTCGGCAATGCCCAGGCGGTGCGCGCCGCGTACCACGAGATCATGGAAAATGTGCAGCGCAACCGTCCCGGCGCGCGCATGGACGGCATTTCGATCGAGCCCATGATCGTCAAGCCCAATGGCCGCGAACTGATGGTCGGCGTGACCAGCGACCCGGTGTTCGGCCCGGTCATCACCTTCGGCGCCGGCGGCACCACGGTGGAAATCATGGGCGACCGCGCCGTCACCCTGCCGCCGCTCAACCATTTCCTGGTCAAGGATCTCATCCACGGCACCCACGTCTCCAGGATGCTGGGCGCCTTCCGCCACATGCCGCCGGCCGACATGGCGGCGCTCGAAAGCGTGCTGCTGCGCGTGTCGGAAATGGTGTGCGAGCTGCCGCTGCTGATGGAAATGGACATCAACCCGCTGATCGTGGACGAAAACGGCGTGCTGGCCGCCGATGCGCGCGTGGTGGTGGAATACCGCCAGCCCAACCCGGACCGCTACGCCCACATGGCGATTTATCCCTACCCGACGCACCTGGTCAGCAAGTGGCAACTGGCGGACGGCACCGACATCACCATCCGCCCCATCCGCCCGGAAGATGCCGAGCTCGAACAGGCATTCGTGCACGACCTGTCCGAGGAATCGCGCTATTTCCGCTTCATGCGCAGCGTGCAGGAGCTCACCCCGGACATGCTGTCGCGCTTCACGCAAATCGACTACAGCCGCGAAATGGCCCTGATCGCCGTGACCCAGGAACATGGCAAGGAAATGGAACTGGGCGTGACGCGCTTCTCCATCAACCCGGACGGGGAAAGCTGCGAATTCGCCCTGGTCGTCGCGGATGCCATGCGCGGCAAGGGGCTCGGCCAGAAACTGATGACCGCGCTGATGGACGCCGCCCGCTCCAAGGGGCTGAAAGTCATGGAAGGCGAAGTGCTCGGCAACAACCGCAACATGCTGAAGCTGATGACGCGCCTGGGCTTCAACATCGAAACCAGTCCGGAAGACGAAAGCATCAAGAATGTCAGCAAGATGCTGTGATGGATAAGCCGTCATCCCCGCCGCAGCCCACCGTAGCCCGGATGCAGCGCAATCCGGGAGGGCGCGAACAGAGAAATCCCGGATTCCGTTTCATTTCATCCGGGCTGCGATTGCTTTGCGTTTGCCACCGGAACCTGCAAATATTAACGTATTGTTTTCAGAACCGGCTTTTCACCCGTGAACATTGAAGGCATTCCCTACCGCACCATCTGGCCCGCCGAGGATGGAGTGGCGGTTGAAATCATCGACCAGACGCGGCTGCCGCACGAGTTTGTCACGCTGCGCCTCGAAAACCTTCACGACGCCGCCATTGCCATCAAGAACATGCTGGTGCGCGGCGCCCCGCTGATCGGCGCGACGGCGGCCTATGGCGTGGCGCTGGCCATGAGCGACAAAACCTCCGATGCGGCGCTGGAAGAAGCCTGCGCCACCCTCGCCGCGACCCGGCCCACCGCCATCAACCTGGGCTGGGCGCTGGCGCGCATGCGCGCCCTGCTTCTGCCGCTGCCGCCCGGCAATCGCCCCCGGGACGCATGGCGGGCCGCCGCCGCGCTCTGCGACGAGGACGTGAAAATCAACCGCGCCATCGGCGAACACGGCCTGCAACTGATCCGAGCCATGCTGGAGGCCAAGGGCGAACCGGTCAACATCCTCACCCACTGCAACGCCGGCTGGCTCGCCACGGTGGACTGGGGGACCGCGCTGGCGCCCATTTACGCCGCCTTCGACGCCGGCATCCCGGTCCACGTATGGGTGGACGAAACCCGCCCGCGCAACCAGGGCGCCAGCCTTACGGCCTGGGAACTCCTGCAGCACGGCGTCCCGCATACCGTGATTGCCGACAATACCGGCGGCCACCTGATGCAGCACGGCATGGTGGAC
Organism: Sulfuricella sp.; assembly: GCA_028714955.1. Lineage (GTDB taxonomy): Bacteria > Pseudomonadota > Gammaproteobacteria > Burkholderiales > Sulfuricellaceae > Sulfurimicrobium. The sequence continues at coordinate 32,720 of JAQTLK010000005.1, read as the reverse complement.
ATGGTGATCGTCGGCACCGACCGCACCACCGCCTGCGGCGACGTGTGCAACAAGATCGGCACCTACCTGAAAGCGCTGGCCGCCCGCGACAACCAGATCCCTTTTTACGTCGCCCTGCCCGGCCCCACCATCGACTGGACGCTGGAAAACGGCGTGCGCGACATCCCCATCGAGCAGCGCGATGCGCAGGAAGTCACACAAATCCGCGGCCGCACCGCGGAAGGCGAACTGGCGACGGTCACGCTCACGCCCCACGGCAGCCCGGCAGCCAATTACGCCTTCGACGTCACCCCGGCGCGTCTGGTCACCGGCCTGATCACCGAACGCGGCGTCTGCCTGGCATCGCGGGAAGGGCTGCTGGGACTGTACCCGGAGCGCAAGCGATGAAGGAAGCAGAACTGCGCCGCGCGCTGATTGACACCGCCCTTGCGGCACAACGCGAAAAATTGAACCGGGGCGCTTCGGGCAACCTCAGCGTGCGCTGCGGCGACGGATTCCTGGTGACGCCATCGGGCATGTCCGCCACTGAGCAGCGCGCGGACGATGTGGTGTGGATGGATATGGGCGGCAACGTCCGGGGCACGCGCAAGCCTTCGAGCGAATGGCGCTTTCATCGCGACCTTTACGTCGCGCGGCCGGAATTTGGCGCCGTGCTGCACGCCCATGCCACCTTCGCCACCACCCTCGCCTGCCTGGGCCGCGACATTCCCCCTTTCCACTACATGATCGCGGCAGCCGGCGGCAAAACCATCCGCTGCGCGCCCTACGCGACTTTCGGCACGCAGGCGCTGTCCGACCACGCCCTTGCCGCCATGGAAGGACGCAAGGCCTGCCTGCTCGCCAACCACGGCCTGCTGGTAGCGGAATCCAGCCTGGATCGCGCCCTGGCACTGGCAATCGAAGTGGAAAGCCTGTGCGAACAGTATTGCCTGGCGCTGCAGATTGGCACGCCGAACCTGCTTCCCGATGCGGAAATGGACGTGGTGCTGGGAAAGTTCAAAACTTACGGCCAGGCCACGTAAAACCCCATTCGACTTATGGACATCCCTATGTTTTAATTCGCATTCAGGCTCACGACGTCCACAAAACCGATGAACCACCTGCCATGAAAGGCCAAGACATGAACAAAAAGAACCGGCGCCACACCTTCCATGCCCGCCTGACGGAATTCATCCTGCCGCCGATCGACGACGGCCTGGTGCTCGGCAGGCAGTCGCCGATCGGCCACATCGCGGTGGGCAAGGCATTGAGCCTGCTGACCACCACGCAGTTCGAGCATGTGCTGGTGGAGGATGACGTGATCGGAGATGTCCTGGTGCGCAGCGCCATCCTGCGCAAGATCAGCCCGGAGCAGCTCCGGCGCTTCGTGCTGGAGGAAATCAAGCCGCTGATGGGGCCGGAAGAGATCATTCACCTCAACCTGAAAATCGAGATCGAAATAGACCAGGAACCGCGATAATGTCAGACCTGAGGGCGAAAGATTGTCTGTGCGTGCGCTACACGCGGGTGGATGCCTTTCAGCGCTACCGCGATATTGCCGGAGACGGCACCGACTCTGCCAAGGTGTTTGCCGTGTTCTCCGAGGACGGCGTTTTCATGGGTCTGGTGGAGGAACGGCAGGCCGCGCTTTTCCCCGGCCGGATTTTCGCCGACCTCCTGATACGCCGCCAGCCGGCACCGTTGCCGCCCGATGCGGACCTGGAGACCATCCTGCAACGCCTGGGCGAGGAGCGCGTCGACTCTCTGCCCGTGATCGATGAAGACGGGCGATTCATCGGCGCGGTGTCCATGCTCAGCGTGTTTACCACGCTCGGCATGCGCGAGCAGGCCTTGCGCGAGGAACGCGAGAAATTGATCACGCAACTGCAATGCGAACTGGAAAACCGCCAGGTGGCGGCCAGCGTGTTCGATGCCACCAGCGAGGGCATCATGGTGACCGACACCAACAACCACATCCTGCTGGTGAACCGGGCCTTCACCCGGACCACCGGATTCAGCGAACAGGAAGCCATCGGAAAAACCCCGGAACTGCTCAAGTCCGGCCGGCATGGCCATGAGTTTTACCAGGCGATGCGGCGCGCGCTGGAGGAAAAGGGCGCCTGGGAAGGCGAGATCTGGAACCGCCGCAAGAGCGGCGACATCTACCCCGAATGGCTGCACATCAATGTGATACCCGACGAGTCTGGCAAGGTGCGCTATTACGCCGGCGTGTTTTCGGACATCACGCAGCACCAGGAACTGCGCGCCAAGCTGCTCCACCTCGCGTATTACGATGTCCTGACCGACCTGCCCAACCGCCAGTTGTTCATGGATCGCCTGGAACAGGCCATCGCCCACGCACGCCGGAGCGGGAGTGAATTTTCGCTCCTGTTCATCGACCTGGACCGCTTCAAGGACATCAACGACACGCTCGGCCACCGCTTCGGCGACCAGATTCTCGTCCATGCGGCAAAACGCCTGAAAAACGTGGTGCGCGAGAGCGACACGGTAGCGCGCCTGGGGGGAGACGAATTCACGGTGCTGCTTCCGGACACTTCCCGGCCCGAGGACATCGCGGAAACCGCGGAAAAGATCCTTGCCGCCCTTTCCGCGCCGCTGGCGCTGGAAGGAAAGACCCTGTTCATCGCCGCCAGCATCGGCGTGAGCCGCTATCCCGGCGATGGCGCGGACGGCGAGAGCCTGCTCATGAACGCCGACGCGGCGATGTACCGCGCCAAGGAAAGCGGGCGCGGGGTCTTTCACTTCTATTCCGCCGCCATGAACAGCCAGCTCAACAGGCGCCTGGAAATCAGCAATGCCCTGCACCACGCACTGGCCGCGGACCAGTTGTGGCTCGCCTGGCAGCCCCAGGTCAGCCTTCCGGACGGGCGCATCATCGGGGCGGAAGTCCTGGCGCGCTGGGAAGACCCCGGCGGCACGCCAATACCTCCGTCGGTATTCATCCCCATTGCCGAGGAAACCGGATTGATCGGCGCCATCGGCGAATGGGCGATTCGAAGCCTGTGCCGGCATGGCATGGAACTGACCTGCCACGCCTGCAGCAATTTCCGCCTGGCGGTCAACTTCTCTCCGCTGCAAGTGAAGCCCAGTATGCACCAGGCCATTCTCGACATCCTGGCCGAGAGCAGTTTCGATCCGCGGCGCCTGGAAGTCGAGCTGACGGAAACCGCGCTGTCCACCGGGCGTGACGGCATGCTGAAATTTCTGATGACATTGGGCGAAGCCGGCGTGGAGGTCTCGGTGGACGACTTCGGCACGGGCTGTTCCAATCTGGCGAACCTGAAACTCCTGCCGGTCCACAAGCTGAAAATAGACCAATCCTTCGTGTGCGACCTCGCCACCGACCCGAACGACCGGCAGATCGCCGCCGCCGTGATCAGCATGGCCCACGCGCTTGGACTCAAGGTGATCGCGGAAGGCGTGGAAACCGCCGAGCAGGCAGCCATCCTGACGGAACTCGGCTGCGACATGGCGCAGGGATATTACTTCAGCCGGCCCGTGCCTTTCGATACCCTGAAGCAGCTCCTCAATGACAATGGCGTGCTGCCATCGGATACGCCAACGGGACGGGCAGCCCGCCTGGCATAAGTTCAAGCGCGCGGCTCGCGTTCCCGCGCCAGCGTTTGCAGCAGGCCGCGCGCGGCATCTTCCACCATATCCAGCACACGCTCGAAACCCTGCGCCCCGCCGTAATAGGGGTCCGGCACTTCGCGCTCCCTGAAGCCGGGGCTGAATTCCATGAACAGGGATAGCTTGCAAACCCGATCGGGCGGACAGATACGCTGCAGATTGACAAGGTTGTCGCAGTCCATGGCCAGAATGTAGTCGAACGCATAAAAATCCTGAAGACTCACCTGCCGCCCGCGCAGGGCGGAGAGGTCATAGCCCCGTTTTTCGGCAGCCGCGCAGGCGCGCTTGTCCGGCGCCGAACCGATGTGGTAGGCATGGGTACCGGCGGAATCGATGAAAATCTCGCGCTCCAGCCCGGCATCCCGGACCAGACGACGAAACACCCCCTCCGCCGTGGGAGAACGGCAGATATTGCCCATGCAAACGAACAAGATTGAGAAAGTTTTCATAAATAATATGCTACCTGTTTTTTTGTGATGCTTTTCAAACATCAAATACCTTTGTTTCCGCTCGTTTTAACGAAACAACGCGAAGCGTTTCCTTATCCCCCTTCTCGCCGGATTGAGCGGCCTTGCCGCCAATCCCGGCGGGGACAACCCCTTACGGGCGCGCCCTCCCTCATCCCAACCTTCTCCCGGAGGGAGAAGGGGCGAGCGTTCCTCTCCCTCCGGGGCCAGGGGTGAGGGATGGCGGGGGTGAGGGAAACGATCATGGCGAATCGCCATGATTCGTTAGGTTCGCCGAATCATGCGTCAACCCGATATTTCACGATGGGCAAGGCAGGTGAAATAAACCATGGCATCGGGCGCGCTGCGGTTGCGCTGCGACTGCCAGATCATCTCGCCGAGGCATTCCATGAGCTGGTGCTGTGCGTGGTGCGGGTCGCTACCTTGTTCCAGCAGTTTCTGATAACGGCCCTTGATGCCGGCGGGCTGGTCGATTGAGAGCTGCTCGGCGACCGCGAGGTGCAGGCTGAGGTGCAGGAAGGGGTTGCTCTCGCCCTGCTCTGGCTGGTAATCGCGCTCCAGGTAACGTTCCGGGGCATTCAGCAGGGCATGGTACTCCGGGTGCCGCAGCAGGATTTCCAGCGCCATGGCTTCGAGCTGGGAAAGCGGCTGGTGCTGGCCATATTTGAGCCAGGTATCGAAAAAAAACTGGCGCGCCTGATCGCGGCTGGGGTTAAACATGGCGAAACAAGCCCACCACGGCGGCATATTGGAACAACTGGTTGCTGCCGTTAAACGGCGCAATTTCACCGTTGCCGTAAAAACCGATCAACGGCATGCCGGGGAAACGCTGCTGGATGAGCCGCAAATCCCGGTCCACCCCGCCGTAGAAGTAGGGGCCACGCCCCATGCAGGGGAAACACAGGCCGAAATCCGGGGTTCCGCCCAGTTTTTGGTGCAGGCGTTCGAGCATGAGGCGCATGTCGTTCTCGGCAGCCAGCGGCTGGCGCATGCCCCAGAACAACTGCTCTCCCGAGGACGGGCGGACGGAAAGGGTAACCGAGCCATCCCGCGAGTTGACTGAAATGACCGGGGCCAAACGGTAACGGCCTTCGGCAATCGCCGTGGCAGGGTCGCCGTCAGCAATGCCTGCCATGATGAGGTGAAGCGGAAAGGGATCGTCCGTGCACAGCTCCAGCGGCAGTTCGCGCTTCAGCACGTTGAGCGCCGGCTGTCCTGCCAGCCTCTGGACATCGAGACCCGCGGACTGCGTCACGGCAAAGGGCCTCTGACTCAGTGGGCGAACGCCGCGCGACACGCCGACCACGCCTTCAGCCCCGCGCATGGCCACTTCGCAACGCCCGATTTGCGCTACCCTGCCGCCCTGCCACACGCCAAACGGCCCCTGCCCGGTGGCATCGCCGGAAACCCCGCCGAAGCGCCGTCCGGGCTGGTCCAGCCACTCGGTATGAATGGCATTGGGCGCCGCCAGGGTAAGCAGCAGTTCATTGCCTGGCGCCTCGCGCATCGCTTCCAGGCTCACGCCAGGGCCGAACACCATCGCGGCGGCTGCCGGGGCATCCAGCACCCAGTCCGCCTCGGTAAGAATGCCGGCGGCACTGCAGCCGACGATCTGCGTGCAACTCGCGGCCCTGGCCGCGGCATGCAGCGCGGGCAGCGGATCGCGGGCGAACTCGGGCGTCAGGAACAGCAGCACGCTGCTGGCTATGCTCAGCCCGGCCTTTTGCATGGCACTGGAGACAGCCTGATACGCCAGGCTTTCGCTGGCGACGGAATGGGTGGCAATGCCGGTGGCAATGGCCATGGTCAAGCCGGAGTCTTGTCTTTATATTCGCACAAGTCGCGAATCAGGCATTTGCCGCACAGCGGCTTGCGCGCCTTGCACACGTAGCGCCCGTGCAGAAGCAGCCAATGATGGGCATCGTGCAGGAATTGCGGCTCGATGACTTGCAACAGCTTTCTTTCCACCTCGAGCACGGTCTTGCCTGGCGCAAGCCCGGTACGATTGGCGACGCGGAAGATATGCGTGTCCACGGCGATGGTGGGCTGGCCGAACGCGGTGTTCAATATGACGTTGGCCGTCTTGCGCCCCACGCCGGGGAGTTTCTCCAGCGCTTCGCGGCTGGCCGGCACCTCGCCGCCATGCTGCTCGACCAGGATGCGGCAGGTTTCGATCAGGTGCTTGGCCTTGCTGTTGTAAAGCCCGATGGTGTTGATGTATTCCTTCAGCCCGTCCAGCCCCAGTTCGAGCATGGCCTGCGGCGTATTGGCGACGGGGAACAGTTTGGCCGTGGCAAGATTCACGCCCTTGTCGGTCGCCTGTGCCGACAATATCACGGCCACCAGCAGCTCAAATGGCGTGTGGTACGCCAGTTCGGTGGTGGGGTGGGGATTCGCATGCTGGAAACGGGTGAATATTTCCCGGCGCTTGGCAGCGTTCATGAAAAACCCGGCTATGCGGTCATGGCTGAAGCTTCAGGCACGTGAAGCGGTTGGGGTTTGGCCCTCTGGCGCTGGTCGAGCCAGTTTTTCCCCGCGATCAGCAGGCCCAGCCCGATAAAGGCGCCGGGCGGCAAGATGGCGAGCAGAAAGCCGTGGTAATCCGGGATCACCGTAATCACCCAGGCCTTGGCGGATGCGCCGAACGCAAGATCGATGCCGGACAGCAAGGTGCCCTTGCCGAGAATCTCGCGCATGCCGCCCAGCACGGCCAGGATCAGGGTCAAACCCAGGCCGACCATGAAGCCATCCACCATGGCAGGGAACACCGGATTCTTCGAGGCAAAAGCTTCGGCGCGGCCAAGCACGTTGCAGTTCACCACGATGAGCGGCACGAAAATCCCCAGCACCAGGTACAAAGCCTGCACATAGGCGTTCATGGCGAGGTCGATGACGGTTACCAGCACGGCGATGATGAGGATATAGACCGGGATGCGAATCTCGCCCGGCACCCACTGGCGCACCAGGGAGACGATGGCGTTGCTGCAGGTCATCACCATGATGGTGGCAATTCCCAGCCCAACGCCGTTGACCACGCTCGTACTCACGGCGAGCAATGGGCACAGCCCGAGCAGGGCCACGATGCCGGCGTTGTTTTTCCACAGTCCGTTCCAGACGATTTCCTTGTAGTTCACGGTACTCATTTCGCTTGCTCCTTTGCCTGGAGAGAAAAGATCTTCTCCCGGTTGGCAGAAAAATAGATCAGCGCCTTGTGCACGGCCTTGACCATGGCTCGCGGCGTGATCGTCGCACCGGCGACGGAATCGAATCGTCCGCCGTCTTTTTTCACCTTCCACTCATTGGAAGGATATTTTTCCAGTGAAGTGCCATCGAAAATTTTTATCCAGTTGCTTTTGGCGATGTCGATGTAGTCGCCCAGCCCCGGAGTTTCCTTGTGCGACACCACGCGCACGCCGGAAATCTCCCCATTCGCCCTGATGGCGATGAGCATCTTGATCTTGCCCGCGTAACCGTCGGGCGCCACCGCCTCCAGCACCGCGCCCGATGGCTTGCCGTCCTTGAGCGCGCGGTAGGTCAGCGTGGCCTCAGAGGTGCCGAGCTCGGCTTGCGGCGGCAAACTGACCGCATCGCTGATGATGTCGTTATCGTACAGTTCGGGTGGCAGGATCTGGGCGATCAGTGCCAGCTTGGCCCGCTTTTCACTGGCGGCAATGATGCCCTTGGTGGCGTCGTAAGTCAGCGCCAGCAACGATGTTCCGACCAGCGCAAAGGCCGCAAGCACCAGCGCCAGCTTGACGGAATGGCGGAAATAGCCGGAACTCATTCCTTCCTCCCATTGAACCACTTGCCAGCGTGGCCGAACACGCGCGGCTGGGTATAGGCATCGATCAGCGGCACGGCGGAATTGAGGAACAACACGGCAAAGGCGATGCCGTCGGGATAGCCGCCCAGCACGCGGATGACATAGGCGCACACGCCTATTCCCGCGCCGAAAATCAGCTTGCCCAGCGGCGTGGTGGGGCTGGTGACATAGTCGGTGGCAATGAAGAAAGCCCCCAGCATGGTGCCGCCAGCGAAAAGATGGAACAGCGGCGAAGCATAATGCACGGGATCGTACAGGTAAAACAGGCCGGCCAGGCCGAACATGGCCGCGAGGAAAGATGCCGGGATGTGCCAGCTGATGATGCGCTGCTGCCACAAAAAGAGGCCGCCCAGCAGGTAAAGCAGGGCGATGATTTCCGTTCCCTTGCCGCTGAGCGTGCTGAAAATCGGCGAAGACTGGATTTCGGCCACGGTGCGTTCGAGGTGAAGCTGGGTTTTCAGGGTATCCAGCGGCGTCGCCATGGTGACCGCATCGAGCTTGCTATCCGCCGGAGAGATGCCGCCGAACATGAAATCCATCTGCTGGGCAAAGCTCCAGTGGCTGTGCGCCAGCACGTCGGGCGCCGTCCAGTGCGTCATATGCGAGGGGAAGGAAATCATCAGCGCGGCGAATCCGACCATGGCGGGATTGAAGAGATTGTTGCCCAGCCCGCCGTAGAGGTGCTTGGCGACCAGGATGGCGAACAGCGTGCCAACCACGATCAGCCACCACGGCGCCAAAGGCGGGATGGAAAGCGCCAGCAGCCAGGCCGTCACCAGCGCGCTGCCGTCGGTGAGGTAAACCCGCAACGGGTAATGGCGCAAATGCAGCACCGCCGCTTCGCTGGCCAGCGCCGTAACGCTTGCCAGGGCGATGCTGACCAGGATCGCCGGCCCGAAAAAGTACACGTATGCGGCAATTGCCGGCAGCAAAGCGGCCAGCACCTTGAGCATGATGAAGTTGACGGCGGTTTTTTCCGCCACTAGAGGTGAGTTCATGCCGTTCCTGATGCGAGCCTGTCTTTGCTCGCAATGACCATAGGGATAAACATCGGAGGCCGGTTCACGATGCGCCCTGCCCTTCATCGGATTTCTGCACCGCTGCGGCCTGCCCGGCGCTTTCCCTGGCGTGGGTTCGCCTTTCCTCGATTTCGTCTATTTTAGCCTGCGCTTCCGGCGGCAGGTCGTCCACGTTCTGCGGCGTCACGGCGGCCTTTTTGGCTTTGGCGCGATCGATCGCGGCCTGAATGGCTGCCTTTTTGGCCGCCGCTTCATCGCCGCTCCCTCCATCCGGACTCGCAGCGGCTTGCGCCGCCTTGGCCGCGTGCTTGGCGGCTTTTTCCTGTTTCTCGCGCTCCAGGCGAAACTCCCTGAACTCGTGGCGTTCGCGCGCCCGTTCGGAGGCTTTCCTGTCACGCTCCTGAGCATGGATTTCGCTCTTGGCAAAGCGATAGAACTGCACCAGCGGGATATGGCTGGGACATACGTAGTTGCAGCAGCCGCATTCGATGCAATCAAACAGCTGGTATTCCTGGGCCTTGGCGAAATTTTTCGCCTTGGCGAACCAGAACAGTTCCTGCGGTTGCAAGTCCGCGGGACAGGCCTGCGCGCAACGGGTGCAGCGGATGCAGGGCATGGCGCGCGGCGGCGGCGGAAAAAGCTCTGCCGAAGTGGCAATGATGCAGTTGGTCGCCTTCACCACCGGCACGCCCGGGTCCGTCAGGGGCAACCCCATCATCGGCCCCCCCATGAGGTAGCCGCTGGTATCCGCGCGAGGCTTGGCCACTTTGACCAGTTCGCCGACCGGCGTGCCGATCAGCACTTCATAGTTGCGCGGTTCCTCCATGTTGCCGGTCAGCGTCACGATGCGCGATATGACCGGTTCGCCGTGGTTTACCGCGCGATGGATGGTATAGGCCGTGGCGACGTTGAAGCATTGCACGCCGACCTGCGGCGCCAGCGCGCCACTCGGCACTTCCTTGCCGGTAAGCAGCTTGATCAATTGCTTGGCGCTGCCGCTGGGATAAAGCGTCGGCACCGTCACCACCTCGAATCCGCTTCCCTGGCAGGCCGCCTGCATCGCTGATATGGCCTCCGGCTTGTTGTCCTCGATGCCGATCAGCACTTCCCTGGCCGCCATGACATGCTGCATGATGGCAATGCCCTGCACCACTTCCGCCGCGCGTTCGCGCATCAGCATGTCGTCGCAGGTGATGTATGGCTCGCATTCGGCGGCATTGATCACCAGCGTTTCGAGGCCGCTGGCATCCAGTTTTATATGGCTGGGAAACACCGCCCCGCCGAGGCCCACGACGCCGGCGTCACGCAGGCGATTGCGCAGGTCGGCGGGGTCGATGGCGCGATAATCGATGGCCTGGCGCTCGATCCAGCGCTCCTCGCCATCTGGCTCAAGCACCACACTCACGTCCGGCAGGCCCGAGGGATGGGGGATCGGCTGCATTTCGATGGCCATGACACGGCCCGAGGCGGGCGCATGCACAGCCGCCGAAATGAAGCCCTCGGGGGCGCCAATCATTTGCCCCTTGAGTACGTGGTCGCCCACCGCCACCACCGGCCTGGCGGGGTTGCCGTTATGCTGGCGCAGCGGCACGACGAGGCGCGCCGGCAATGGCGCGGCGGCGATTCCCTGTCGCGTGGACTGGCTTTTGTGCTCGGGCGGATGGATGCCGCCATGGAAGGGGTGCAGCGTTCTCATGACGTCACCTCGACATCCTTCCTGGCATCATCGCTGATCGGATACACCGGGTAATTCCATTTCCAGCCGTTCAGCCCCTCTTCCACCGGCACCATGGTGATGCAGTCCACCGGACAGGGCGGCAAACACAGTTCGCAACCGGTACATTCCGAATCGAGGACGGTATGCACCTGCTTCGCCGCGCCGACAATGGCATCCACCGGGCAGGCCTGGAAACACAAGGTGCAGCCGATGCAAATCTGCTCGTCGATCAGTGCCACCTGCTTGGGCTTGGGCCGTGCCGCCTCGGCGGCGAGCGGTTGCGGCTCGACGCCCAGCAGGTCGGCCAGGCGCTTCATGACTGCCTCGCCGCCGGGCGCGCACAAATTGATCGCCGCCTTGCCGCTGGCGATCGCCTCGGCATAGGGTTTGCATCCGGGAAAGCCGCACTGCCCGCACTGGATCTGGGGCAGGATGGCATCGACTTTCTCCACCAGGGGGTTGCCTTCCACCTTGAACTTGAGAGAAGCAAAACCGAGCACCGCGCCCAATGCCACGGCCAGACCGATCATCACCAGAAGCGCGTTAAGCATAGGGAGCGTTATTTGACCAGTCCGGAAAAGCCCATGGAGGCGATGCTCATCAGCCCGGCGGTCACCATGGCGATGGCCGAACCCTTGAACGGCAAAGGCACGTCCGCGCCCTCCAGGCGCTCGCGCATGGCGGCGAACGTGGTCAACACCAGGGCAAAGCCGACCGCGCCGCCAAAACCGAAGAACAGGGACTGGATGAAATCATGATTTTCCTGCACGTTGAGGAGCGGAATCCCCAGCACCGCGCAGTTGGTGGTAATGAGCGGGAGGTAGATGCCGAGCACCTGGTACAGCACCGGGCTGGTCTTGTGGATGAACATTTCGGTGAACTGCACGATGCTGGCGATCACGATGATGAACGACAGCGTGCGCAGATAGGCAAGCTCGGAACCCAGCAGGTAATGGTTGACGAGATAGCTGGCACCGGAAGCCAGGGTAAGCACGAAAGTGGTGGCCATGCCCATTCCGATGGCCGCTTCAAGCTTCTTGGAAACACCCATGAAGGGACACAGGCCAAGAATTTTGGCAAGCACGATGTTGTTGACGAACACCGTGCCGATCAGGATAAGAAAATAGTTTTCCATGGGGTGTGTACAATACACTGGCTGGTAACGGCTGGATTATCATCCCCGCCATTGAATGATGCAACCATTAGGCCAGCACGGGCATTCTTCCCTGGCCGTCGCGCATGAATCCTGAACGTTACTTGGCTACTTGTTTTTCTCTCAGCTCGTCGAGTGTTTTGCAGTCGATGCACAGCGTGGCGGTTGGACGCGCCTCCAGGCGCTTCAGGCCGATTTCCACGCCACAGCTCTCGCAGTAGCCGTAGTCGCCGGATTCTATGTTGGCGAGGGTTTCATCAATTTTTTTGATCAGCTTGCGCTCGCGATCGCGATTGCGCAGTTCCAGCGCCATGTCCGATTCCTGGCTGGCGCGGTCGTTGGGGTCGGCGAACAGGGTCGCCTCGTCCTGCATGGTGTGCACGGTGCGGTCAATATCCTGGCTCAGCTCGGCTTTCCAGTCCTCAAGAATTTTGCGAAAATGCGCCTGTTGTTGCGGGTTCATATATTCCTCCCCCTCTTTCGGTTCATAAGGGGTGAACTGCTTGTTTATTTCAGCGGCCATGTACTTTCTTCTCTTCGGATTTACGCAAAAGCGCTTTAATAGCAGATAATTTTACTTACCGCAAGTTTGAACGATGCCATGAGGGAGACAAGCAATTGGCTTTACAGGCTTTAATTTTCGACGTGGACGGCACCCTGGCAGACACCGAGCGCGACGGCCACCGCATTGCTTTTAACCGCGCCTTCCGCGAATCCGGGCTGGACTGGAACTGGGATGTCGAGCTCTACGGAAAACTGCTGGCCGTCACGGGCGGCAAGGAGCGCATCCGCTATTATGTGGAAAAATTCAATACCGGCTATGCCAAGCCAGCCGATTTCGACAGGCTGGTCGCCGACCTGCACAAGACCAAGACCCGGCATTACACCGAACTGCTGGGCGGTGGACGCATCCCGGTGCGGCCCGGCATCCGGCGCCTGCTCGAAGAGGCGCGCGCAGCCGGCCTGCGCCTGGCCATCGCCACCACCACGACTGCGGAAAACGTCACCGCCCTGCTCAGATACAGCCTGGCGCCGGATGCGGAAAGCTGGTTCGAGGTCATCGCCGCCGGCGACATCGTGCCGGCCAAGAAACCCGCGCCGGACATTTATTTCTGGGCGCTGGAGCGGATGAACCTCGACCCGGCCGAGTGCCTGGCTTTCGAGGATTCGGAAAACGGGCTGAAATCGAGTCTGGGCGCAGGCATCAAGACGCTGGTCACGGTCAACGACTACACCGCCGACCATGCCTTCCCGGGTGCCCTGGCGGTGCTGAGCGACCTGGGCGAACCGGGTCAGGCCTGCCAGGTATTCAGCGGCGGCCTGAACGGCAAGGCTTATGTCGACGTGGCACTGCTGCGGCAGTGGCACGAAAGCGCATGATTTAAAAAACGATTTAACCACGGGGAGGATATTCGATGCGAATTCCCGGTTTTCCCCGTGTTCCCCGTGGTTAACAGCTTTTAAAGCCCTTTCACGAACGCCAGCACTTCCTCCGCGTGGCCCGGCACCTTTACGCCGCGCCACGCGCGGCGCAACGCACCGGCGGCGTCGAACACAAAAGTGCTGCGCTCGATGCCGCGTACCTGCTTGCCATACATGTTCTTCATTTTGATCACATCGAACAGCCCGCAAGCCTTTTCCTCGCCATCGCTCAGCAACTCGAACGGCAATGCCTGCCTGGCCTTGAAGTTCTCGTGCGATTTCAGGCTGTCGCGGGAAATGCCGTAAACCTCGCAGCCCGCCGCCTGGAACTGCGGGTATAAGTCACGAAACTGCTGCGCCTCGGTCGTGCATCCCGGCGTGGAATCCCTGGGGTAGAAATACAGCACGACTTTCCTGCCTTGCAGGGCGGAAAGTCGAAACGGCTTGTCGCCCGTGGCGGGCAGCTCAAAATCAGGAATCGGCTGGTTCATGGTTCATTCACTCCGCCAAAGGAAGAAATCGCGGCCCCTGCAAGGCGAGTTCGCCGGCGCGCCCCGGAACCTCTCCGAAGACAATCTCATGGCGCGGCAAGCTGCTCACGTCCACCCCGGCAAAATATTGCGCCAGCGAGACCAGTTGATAGCCTTGCTTGCGCCAGCCCGCGAGCAGTTCCTCGAACACGCCGGCCAGCTTCATGCCTTCCATTTCGGCGTGCAGGGTATAGACATGGCCGGTTGATGGCGGCGTTTCAGTCAATTCCAACAAATGGCGGGCAAGGTTTTCGACCGTCATGCCATCCACGCCGATCAATTCATCCAGGGTTGGCAGCGTCGTCGGCAATTGCGGGCAATGGATGATCTCGGCGCGACAGATCGGCATGAAGGGGCTGTTGCCGCGCGTATCCGAGCAATAGTCGAAGCCCAGCCGCTGCTCCTGGCGCAAGGCGTGCAAATTCATCTGCCAGCCCGCCGCGCCGTGAACTTTGGCGGGCGTGCCGAAAATATCCTCGAAACGTGCACAGGCGCGTTGCATTTCCCGTGCTGTCCAGGCCGCATCCTGCCTTGCCACGTTGTCTTGCCAATAAACGTGGTCCCAGCAATGGATCCCCACCTCGAAGCCCGCGTCGCGCACCTGGCGCATGATGTCGCCGCAGCGCTTGCCGATATCGGGGCCAGGCAACAGGGTGCCGTACATCAGTGTCTTGAGGCCATAATGCTCGCGCACCGAAGTGCGCGACACCTTTTTCATGAAGCCGGGACGGAACACGCGCTTGATGGCGCGGCCGGTATGATCGGGGCCAAGGCTGAAGAGAAAGGTCGCCTGGGCTTCATGTTTTCGCAAAATATCGACCAGGCGCGGCACTCCTTCCCGCGTGCCGCGATAGGTATCAACATCGATCTTGAGCGCCAATTGCACCATTTCTAATGGTGCTTGCGCGCGGGGCCGCCCTTGAGTTTATACAGCGTGCCGCAATAGGGGCACAGCGCCTCGCCCTTCTCCTCCAGCGGCAGATATACGCGCGGATGACTGTTCCACAGCGACATGGCCGGGGTAGGACAATGCAGGGGCAAATCCTCGGCGGTCACTTCGATGTAGCGCCTGGTGTTGTCCGCCAGATTATCTTGCATGGATTCTCCTTCTTTTTCCCTCACCCCCGCCCTCTCCCGGCGGGAGAGGGGGACGAAGTGTCGCTTTGCGACTTCCTGTTTATTTATATGAGTGAAAGCCAGTCCTCGTGCCTGGCCGATTTCCCGGTCACGCAGTCGAAATACATGCTTTGCAGTTGCGCGGTGACGGGGCCGCGGTCGCCATTGCCGATGGCGCGATTATCGAGCTCGCGGATCGGCGTCACTTCCGCCGCCGTGCCGGTGAAGAAGGCCTCGTCGGCAGTATAGACTTCATCGCGCGTGATGCGTTTCTCGATCACCGGCAAGCCAATTTCCGCCGCCAGTTGAATGATGGTGTCGCGCGTGATGCCTTCCAGCGCGGCGGTCGGGTCCGGGGTATAGAGCTTGCCGTTGCGCACGATGAAAATATTCTCGCCCGAACCTTCCGCCACGAAGCCGTCCACGTCCAGCAGCAAAGCTTCCTGATAGCCGTCATGCTCCGCCTCGCGGTGAGCCATGATGGAATTCATGTAATTGCCGTTGGCCTTGGCCTTGCACATGGTGACGTTGACGTGATGGCGGGAAAAGGACGAGGTCTTGACGCGAATGCCATGTTCCAGCGCCTCGCTACCCAGGTAAGCGCCCCACGGCCAGGCAGCGACGATCACATGGGTAGAGAGCGTGCGGGCCGAAATCCCCATGGCTTCCGCGCCGTAGAACGCCATCGGACGGATATAGCCGGCTTCCAGCTTGTTGTCGCGCATGGCGGCAAGCTGCGCCCGGGAAAGGGTTTCCTTATCGTAGGGCATCTTCATGCCGAGGATATGCGCGGAGCGGAACAACCGCTCGGTATGTTCCCTGAGCCGAAAGATCGCGGTGCCCTTGTCGGTCTTGTAGGCGCGAACGCCCTCGAATACGCCCATGCCGTAATGCAGGGTGTGGGTCAGGACGTGGGTGGTGGCGTCGCGCCAGTTCACCATCTTGCCGTCGTACCAGATCAGGCCGTCACGGTCGGACATAGACATCGTAATTCTCCGGAAGAAAGCTGCGTAAAGTTGGAAATTGTAGCTCAAAATTGCCCGCTTGAGGAACGATCCCATCCCCCTCTCCCGCCGGGAGAAGGGGACGGTCATGGCGCGGCACTGTTTCATGATTTGGAGCGGCGCTGCGCCATGACCGTCAGGGAGAATGTTAGGATGGCAGCCTGCTTTCAATTTCTTTCAAGGGAAATCTTTCGTGCGAATTTTTATAGTCGAGGACGATGCGTTGCTTGCCGACAGCCTGGTAACCTCCCTGCAGCAGGCCGGCTATGGCGTGGATAGCGCCAAGAATGGCGAGGAAGCCGACTATATCCTGTCCCGGCAGGATTACGACCTGACGGTGCTGGACATCGGGCTGCCGAGGATGGACGGTTTCCAGCTGCTGAAGCGCCTGCGCGAGCGCAAACCGCTGGCCCCGGTATTGATCCTGACCGCCAGGGATGCGCTGGAGGACCGGGTCAAGGGCCTCGACCTGGGAGCGGACGATTACATGACCAAGCCGTTCGAATTGCCGGAACTGGAGGCCCGCATCCGCGCCTTGCTGCGCCGCTCCAACTGGGGGGGCAGCGAGCTGATCCGCTTCGGCGGATTGTCCTTCGATGCTTCCGGACGCAGGGTGTATTGCGCTGAACGCGCCCTTGATCTGTCTGCTCGCGAGATGGGCATTTTCGAACTGCTGCTGATGCGTTCCGGCAAGGTGGTGAGCAAGGAGCAGTTGCTGGAATCTCTTTATGGCTGGGAAGGAGAGACCAGCGATAACGCGATCGAGGTTTATATCCACCGCCTGCGCAAGAAACTCGAAGGCTGCGGCGTCAATATCGCCACCGTGCGCGGGCTGGGATACCTGCTGGATACGGCAAAGTAGTGTCAGTTCTTTTACCCACCCGCGCCAACTCCCTGCGCAGCAAGCTGCTGGTATGGCTGCTGCTGCCGCTTCTGTCCTTATGGCTGCTGGGCGCGGTGGTGGCTTATTTCATGGCGATCAATTTCACCAGCGTGGCTTATGACCGCGCGCTGTTCGATTCCGCCCGGTCGCTGGCGGAACAGGTCAGGGTGGTGAATGGGCGCACTGTTCTGCAACTGCCTGGCAACGTGGTGCGCCTGCTGCTTTCCGATGAGTCGGACAGGGTCTATTACCAGGTAGTGGGCTGGGACGGGCAGCTCGTTTCCGGCGAAGCCGAATTGCCGCGGCCTGCGGCAGGCGACCAGATCGGCAGACCGATCTTGCGCGACGGCAATTTGCGCGGGGAAAAACTGCGCATCGCTTCTCTTTACGTGATACCGCTCGACGGAGCGAACGACAAAACGGTGCTGGTGCAGGTAGCGGAAACGCTCAACAAGCGCCACATTCTGGCGGAAGAAATCCTGACCGGCATGCTGGCGCCCCAGTTGGCGCTGATCGTGCTCGCGTTGCTGATCGTGTGGTTCGGCGTGGGCAGGGGCCTGGTTCCGCTGCGGAAGGTGCAGCGCGAAATCGCCAGCCGCTCTCACCGCGACCTCAGCCCTTTGGCCAAGTCAGATGCGCCCGAGGAGGTGCAAACGCTGATCCACGCCATCAACGAATTGATGGGACGCCTCGATCAGGCGCTCGGGGCGCAGCAGCGCTTCATCGCCGACGCCGCCCACCAGCTGCGCACCCCGCTGGCCGGCCTCAAGGCGCAGACCGACCTGGCCCTGCGGCAGACCGACCCGAAACAGCAGCGTCGCGCCCTGGAACAGCTCTCCGCCAGCACTGGGCGCACGGTGCGCCTCATCAGCCAGATGCTCGCCCTGGCCCGGGTGGAGCCGGGCGCGGACAAGTCGCTGGAACTGCGGGAGCTCGACCTGGACGCCCTGGCGCGGGAGACCGCCATGGAATGGGTACCCCAGGCCCTGAAAAAGGAGGTCGACCTCGGCTACGAAGGTCCGCCAAGCCCGGTATCGATCAGGGGCGACGCGCTGCGCCTCGGAATGCTGCTCGACAACCTGATCGACAACGCCCTGCGCTACTGCCCCGGCGGCAGCAGCGTGACGGTGAAGGCCGGCACGGAAGCGGGCGCCGCGGTACTGGCGGTGGAAGACAGCGGGCCAGGCATCCCGCCCGAAGAACGGGACAAAGTATTCCAGCGCTTTTACCGCGTGCTGGGGAGCGAAGAGGAAGGCAGCGGTTTGGGGTTGGCGATCGTGCAGGAAATCGTCCACCTGCATGGCGCACAGGTGGAAATAGCAACGCCCGCGACGGGAAAGGGAACCGAAGTGAAGGTGAAGTTTCCTTGCCTGCAGTTACTGGATGGCTAAGTCCGACAGGCTCCTAGGAGCCTGTCGGACTTATGATGAATCGGCTGCGAATCCGCCTGGGCGGTCCATATTTCACCGCTTTTTTGGTCAATAGAATGACTATTGACCTGCAAAACCGGCAAAATCTGTCCTCGCCCAGCCGAATTCTCGCTTCGATCCCCATAAGTCCGACAGGCTCCTAGCCAAACTGTCGCCGGAAACGCCACACGCCCAGCCCGAAGATCGTCATGCCGAGCAGCGCCAGGCCGAGCAGCGAATCCCACAGGATGTCCAGTCCCGCGCCCTTGAGCAGGATGCCGTAGCCCATCTCGATGAAGTAATACAGGGGCGACAGAACCATGGCTTCGCGCAGCCCCGTCGGCATCGCCTCGGGCGGGGTCCACGCGCCGGAGAGGAAGATCATCGGCAGCAGCACGAGGATGGCGAGCAGCGCCGCCTGGGCGAGATTGCGCGCAATGGTGGAGATGTAGAGGCCCAGCCCCGCCGTGGTGAAGGTGTAGAGCGCGGTGACGGTAAAGAAGAGCGCGAGGCTGCCCTTCATGGGAAAGTCGAACGCACCGTGCAGCACGAACAGCAGGCTGGCCGCCGTGCCGAGCAGGATCACCAGGGTCATGGCGACGACCTTGGGCAGCAGGATCTGGATGGGCGAGAGCGGCGTGACCAGCAACTGCTCGATGGTGCCGCGCTCCTTCTCGCGCACCGCAGCCGCCGCCGGCAGCATGATGGCCATGATGGTGATGACCACCAGCAGTTCGGAAAGCGGCATGAACCAGGCGTCCTTCTGGTTCGGGTTGTACCAGACGCGATGCTCGTCGCGGATCATGGGCACGTTTTCCAGGGCGCTGGCGCTCACGCCTAGCCTTGCGAGCGCCTGGTCGAAGCCGTACTGGCCAATGATCTGCGCGCTGTAGCTCGCAGCCAGGAAGCCGAGCACGGTGTTGGCGGCATCGACCTGCACCTGTACCGCGGCCGGCTTGCCGCTTTGGATGTCGTGCTCGAAGCGTGGCGGGATGTCGAGCACGACCAGCGCCCCGCCCGTGTCGAGCAGCCGCTGCCCCGCGCGCCCATCCGCCACCTCGCCGCCGAGCTTGAAGTAGGGCGGCCGGAAACGGTAGATCAGCTCGCGCGAGGCGGCGCTGTGGTCGGCGTCGTGGACTGCCACCACGGCGTTCTTCAGGTTCATGCCGACATTGCCCGCCATGTAGGTGTCAAACAGGAACAGGTAGGTGATGGCGAACACCAGCAGGCCGTCGCGTCCAAACTGGATCAGCTCCTTCAGCATCATCGCCCAGAACCGCCACAGCCAGAGGCCGACCCTGCCGCGCAAGTCATCATCGAGGAATTTCATGCCTTCGGCCTCTTGTGGAAAAGCAGGAAGCTCGCCGTCCACAGCACGGCGGCGTAGAGGGCGAGCGCCAGCGCCTTGCCCCACAGCACATCGAGCCCGACCCCCTTGAGGAAGCTGCCGAGCACGATGTCGGCGTAATACATGGCGGGGAACAGGTGGGCCTCGAACTGCCCCATCGGGTCCATCGAGGCGATGGGCACCAAAAGCCCCGAATAGAGCACCGAGGGGACGATGGTGACGACCACGGTGAGCATCATCGCCGCCACCTGGGTGCGCACGAACAGCGACACCAAGAGGCCGATGCCGGTGGTGCAGCTGACGAAAATGATCGAGGCGAGTGCGAAGAACAGCGGGTCGCCCTTGAACGGCGCGCCGAAAAGCTGCGTCGCGAGCAGCCACAGGATGAAAAAGTTGAGCAGCGAGATGCCGACATAGGGCGCGAGCTTGCCGATGAGAAACTCGCCGCGCGTCACGGTCGATGCGTAGATGTTGTAGATCGAGCCGTTTTCCTTCTCGCGCACCACGCCCAGCGCGGTCAGGAACGGCGGGGTGACCATCAGCACGAACATCACCAGCACCGAGGCGATCGACCAGGTGCTGCGGATCTCCTGGTTGAACATGTAGCGCATTTCCACCTTGACCGGCTGCGCCATGGCCTGGGCAGTGGCCGGCGGCACGCCCAGGCGGGCGGAGATATAACGCGCCAGCAGCTCGCCGTTGTAGGCGGCGTTAATGGCCACCACATAGCCCTTGCTGCTCGAAGTGCGGAACGGGAAGGTGCCGTCGATCAGGGTCTGCACCGCCACGGCGCGCCCCTGCGCAAGGCGCTCGCCGAAGCGCGGCGGGATGACGATGGCCAGCCGGATGCGGCTGTCGGCGAGCAGCGGGCCGATGTCGCGCTCGCTCGCCACATCGCCGCGGTAATCGAAATAGCGCGAGTCGATGTAGCGGTGCAGGTAATCACGGCTGGCGGCGCTCTTGTCGTGATCGAGCACGGCGAAGGGGATGTGCTCCACGTCCAGCGTCAGACCAAAGCCGAAGATCAGCATCAGGGCGGTGGGCACGACGAAGGCCAGGGTCAAAAACAGCCGGTCGCGCACGATCTCGCGCCATTCCTTGTAGCTCACGGCGAAGATGCGGCGCAGGTTCATCGGGCCACCTCTGCGCGTTCGCGCTCAAGAATGCGCCAGACGAACACATCCTCCAGCGTCGGCGCGCGCGGTGCGATGTCCTCGACCCGGATGCCCTTTCCCTCGAGGATGCCGCGGATGCGCTCCGTGGCGGCCGCCACGTCGTGTGCCAGCACATGGATGCGGCGACCGAACAGCGCGGCGTCCGCAAGGCCGGCCTGCTCGAGCGCCTCCAATGCCGGCAGCACCGGCGCGGCACCGATGTCCAGCACCTGGCCCGCCTCGCGCACAAGCGCGTCTTTCAGCGCCTGCGGCGTGTCGTCAGCGATGACTTTGCCGGCGTGCATCAGCGCCAGGTGGTCGCAGTGCTCGGCCTCGCTCATGTAGTGGGTGGTCAGCAGGATGGCCACCTGCTCGACGCGCGCCAGATGCACCAGAATCTCCCAGAAGCGGCGCCGGCCGACGGGGTCCACGCCGGAGGTCGGCTCATCAAGGAACAATACGCGCGGCCCATGCACCAGGGCGCAGGCAAGCGCCAGGCGCTGGCGGATGCCCATCGGCAGGCGGCCGACGATCTCGTTGCAGACCTTGCCGAGCCCGGCCAGCTCGACGACGCGGCCGATGCGTGCGTCAAGATTCTGGCGCGACACGCCGTAGATGCGGGCGAACAGGCGCAGGTTTTCGCGCACGGTCATGTCCTGGTAGAGCGAAAAGGCCTGCGACACATAGCCGATGCGCTCCTTGATCGCCTGCCCGGCATGGCGCATGTCCGCCCCGGCCACCGCGCCCGCCCCGCCGGTGGGCGGCAGGATGCCGGTGAGCATTTTGATCACGGTGGTTTTCCCCGCGCCGTTGGCACCCAGCAGGCCGAAGATTTCCCCCTGCCGCACGGTGAAGCTGACCTGATCCACGGCGCGGAAATGATTGAAGTCGCGCACCAGTCCCCGCGCCTCGATGGCCACGCCATCGCCCGCCGGCGGGTCTTCCTTGAGCCCCGCCACCATCGGAGCTTCCTCATCCTCACCCCGCTGGCGCTGCAACAGGGCGATAAAGGCATCTTCCAGGCCCGGAATGGATGCGGTCGCCAGTTCGACAGCCAGACCGTCAAGCTGGGCGCGGACTTCGGCCAGGGCCGCCTGCGCTTGCCCGTCCGGGACGAAGACGCGAATCCGTCCGCCCACCGCTTCGACGTTGGCAAAGCGCGCCCTGAGGCGGGCGAGCGCCTCCATCTGCGGGGCGGCGACGAGTTCTACCAGGCTGCCCGGCGCCTCGTCCAGGATCGCTTCCGGCGTGCCTTCCGCCAGCACGCGGCCGCCGTGCAGCAGCGCCATGCGCGCGAAGCGCTCGGCTTCGTCGAGATAGGCGGTGGAGACCAGCGCGGTCACGCCGCGCTCGCGCAAAAGCTGGGTCAGGATGGCCCAGAAGTCGCGGCGCGAGACCGGATCGACGCCGGTGGTCGGCTCGTCGAGGATGATGAGCTCCGGCTCGTGGATCAGGGTGCACACCAGGCCCAGCTTTTGCTTCATGCCGCCGGAGAGCTGCTTCATCGGCCGGTCGCGGAACTTGTCCAGGCGCGTCATGGCCAGCAGCCTGAGCTTGCGCGCCTGAAGCTCGGCCTTCGGCACCTCGCGCAATTCGGCGAAGAAGTCGATGTTTTCCTCCACCGACAATTCCGGGTAGAGGTTGAGCCCCAGCCCCTGCGGCATGAAGCCGAGGCGGCCCTTGACCTTTTCCGCCGCCGCCTCGGAGTCGATGACCTGGCCGAACACCTCGACGCGGCCGCCCTCGAAGGCGAGCACGCCGGCGATGGCTTTCATCAGGCTGCTCTTGCCCGCGCCGTCGGGGCCGATCAGGCCGTAGATGTCACCGCGGCGGATGGCGAGGCTGACGCCCTCCACCGCTGTGCGCTTGCGGTAGCGCTTGACGAAGTCCTGCACCCGCACCACGGGCGCATCGTCAGTCACCACTGCGGCCTGGCCCACGGCGCATCCTGTTGCCAGCGGATCACCGCGTCGGCGGGCAGGCCCGGCGTGGCGCGATGCTGCGGGTTGGCATCGAGATAGAGGCGCACCTCGTACACCAGCTTCACACGCTCGTCCGGCGTCTGCACCTCCTTGGGCGTGAACTGGGCCTGCGCGGCGATGTAGCGCACCGTGGCCGCCAGCGGCTCGTTCGGCAGGGCATCGGTGTAGATGCGGGCCGGCAGCCCCAGGCGCACCTTGCCGATGTCTTTTTCCGGCACGTAGACCTGAAGATAGAGCCGGTCGAGATCGACGATGTCGAACAGCGGCGCGCCGGCTGCCGCCACTTCGCCGACGTTGACCAGGCGTTGGGTGATGATGCCGGAGGACGGCGCGGCGATGGTGAGATCGGCGCGCACGCTTTCGGCTTCCGCCAGTCCCGCCCGCGCCTGGTCGAGCTGGGCGGCCAGGGCCTTGACCTCGTCCGCCTTGGCGCGCAGCCGCTCGTCGCCCAGGCGGGCCTGGGCGAGCTGCCGCTCCGCCACCCGCACCGCTTCTTCCGCCGAACGCGCCTGATTGGCCGCGACTTCGCTCGCCAGCGCCATCTGCTCGTAGCGGTGGCGATCCACCGTGCCCGTTTCGGCCAGGCGGCGGAAGCGCTCGGCATCGCGCGCCGCCTGCTCGGCGCTGGAACGGGCCGAAGCCCGTTGCGCACGGACGTGGGCGAGGTTGGCCTCGGCGGTCTGGATGGCCAGCGGCAGGTCCTTGCGCGCCACTGCAAGCCCGGTTTGTGCCGCCTGTAACTGGGCCTGCAGCGCGGCCACCGCCTGGCGCGCCTGATCCACTTTGGCACGCACCTGGGCATCGTCCAGCCGCAACAATACCTTGCCGCGCGCGACGCTATCGCCCTCGCGGGCGAGGAGCTCGGCCACCTTGCCCGGCAGCTTGCCAGCAACGACGAAATGATCCCCCTCGATGCGGCCGTTCGCCTGGATGAGTCCTTCGGGCAGCGGCGGGGTGCGCAGCCACAACCACCAGGCCGCGGCCGCCAGCACGAGCAGCAGGACCAGGCCTGCGGCGAGCCAGGTTGAAGGAATGTTTTTTTTCATGTCGGCGACCCTTTCGTTCAT
>JAQTLK010000005.1:0-8896 GCA_028714955.1 Sulfuricella sp. | reverse complement strand
CGGGCAGCGGCGGGGTGCGCAGCCACAACCACCAGGCCGCGGCCGCCAGCACGAGCAGCAGGACCAGGCCTGCGGCGAGCCAGGTTGAAGGAATGTTTTTTTTCATGTCGGCGACCCTTTCGTTCATCCTAGAAACCTCAGTTGGACGGGCTGGAGTGTGCGGTTTTTTGGGTGCAGGGCAAGGCGCAACGACGCGGAATGGTTATTCCATTCCAAGGAGTTGCAACGCCGCAATGCGCCCAAAAAACCGTGCAATCCGGCCCGTAGCGCCCTCACCAAACGGGTGAGCGTAAAATTGCGACAAAAGTTGTGTAGAACCAAAACCCTATACCTCATGGTAAGCGGTCAACTGAGGTTTCTAGGATCATAGTTCCCCCACGGCGCGCCTGAGGCGCAGGCCGGCCAGCGCGGCGTCATAGAGCGCGGCGGCGTGGTTGGCCTCGCTCGTCGCGCGCAGGGTTTCGGCATCCAATACCTCGGTGTGGGTGGACAGGCCGTTGGCATAGCGGTCGCGCACCACGCGCAGGTTTTCTTCCGCCTGGGCGATAGCGGACTGCGTGACCGCCAGGCGCTTCCTGGTCTCCGCCACATCCAGCCAGGACTGGCGCACCTGCAGCGCAACCACGGAGACGAGGTCCTCGCGCTGCTCCGAGAGCGCCGCCGCCTGACGCTCGACGGCGCCGGCGCGGTGGTTCACCACGCCGCCATCGAACACGTTCCATTTGGCGCCCAGGGTGGCCATCCACTGCCCTTCGTGCACCGTGTAGCGGTTTTCCTGGTAGCCGTAGCCGCCCGAAAGCGCGACCTGGGGAAGGTTTTCCCCGCGCACGCCCGCCGCCTGATGGCGCAGGGCCTCGACCTGCCGGCCGAGCGCCGCCAGTTCGCTGCGCTTCTCCAGCGCCCGCGCGGTGAGTCCGGCGAGGGGCGAGTCGCCGTCGGGCGGGAGCAGTTCGTCCAGGCTGACCGCCTGCTCCAGCGGCCGCCCCAGCAGGCGGTTGTAGGCTGCCCGCGCCAGGTCCAGCGCGTTGGCGGCCTGCAGCGACTTCTGCCGCGCATCGGCCAGGGCCACCTGCGCCGACAGCAGATCGCTCTTCGACACCATGCCCTGCCCGTGCAGGTTCTCGACATCGCGCGCATGGGCTTCCAGGCTCTGCACATGGCGCTCGGCCACGTGCAGCATGCGGCCGGCGCGCAGCACGTTGACGTAGGCTTCGGCCACGCGCAGCTTGAGGTTCTGCTCATCGCCGGTTTCGCCCAGCCTGGCCGCCTCGAGCGCAGCAGTGGCGGCCTCGATACCGCGCTCGATGCGCCCGCCGGTGTAGAGCGGCAGCGTGGCGATGGCCTTGTAGGCGGTGCTGTCGCGCTGGTAGAGCGGCATTTCGAGCGACTGGCCGAAAAACTCGGCCTTCGACGCCGGCGTCTTGTCGAGGGCGGTATAGCCCGCCTCCAGCGCGACATTGGGCAGGCGGGCGGACTTCGCCACCTGCACCTGTTCGGCACTCGCGGCCGTGTTTTCCCGCGCGGCCTTGAGGCCGCGATCCACGGACAGGGCGGTTTCCCACGCCTGCTGCAGGGATTCGGCGGCGGCGTTGCCCGCGATCAGTGCCGCGATCAGGAGCGCGCCGCGAAATTTCCGTGAACGATGCTTGCGTATCATGGTTTTCCTTGTTCCTTTGACGTTGTTGTTTCCACTTGCCCCTGCTGCTTGCGCTTGAGCAGCAAGTATAGGAGCAGCGGGATGACGATCAGGGTGAGCACGGTGGAGGCCAGCGTGCCGAATATCAGCGAGATGGCCAGGCCGCCGAACACCGCATCGCTGAGCATCACCGCGCTGCCAAGCACGATGGCCAGGGCGGTCAGCAGGATGGGCCGCAGGCGCACCGCCCCAGCCTCGAGGATGGCTTCCCGCAGCCCCATGCCCTGGCGCTGGTAGTCCAGAACGAAATCGATGATGAGCAGCGAGTTGCGCACCACCACGCCGGCCAGAGCGATGACGCCGATCATGGAGGTGGCGGTGAACGGCTGTCCCATGAGCCAGTGCCCCGGATAGATGCCCACCAGCCCTAGGGGGATCGCCGCCATGGCGACCAGGGGCAGACTGAATGACTGGTAATAGGCCACCAGCACCAGGAAGATGAAGGTGAGCGCGAGTCCCAGCGCGCCCAGCATGTCGCGGTAGGTATCCAGCGTCATGCGCAGCTCGCCTTCCCACAGCAGGCGGTAGCCGCCGATGGTGTCCGGCGCCACCGGGTTGAGGCGCAAGTTGCCGGTGGTGAGCCGGCTGCCATCGGCGAGCACGAGGCCGTCCAGCCGCCGGTCAAGGTCGAGCACGGCATAGACGGGGGCGGTGGTTTCGAGTTCTCCGCCGACGTAGCTGACCCGCTCGCTATCCTTGTGCTGAATGGGCCGGTCGGCCCAGGCCGGAATCACCCGCACCAGTTCGGACAGCGGCACCCGCTGGCCCTGCCGGTTGGTCAGAGACACCTGCGACAGCACTGCGGGGTCGATCTGATGGCGACGGGGAATCTGCAAACGGATGGGAACGGGATTCTTCTCGCCCCGGATGTGGGCGCGCCCCATCTCCTCGCCGTCGATCAGACGGCGCAGCGCGACGGCCACCTCGGCGCTGGTTATCCCGGACAGCGCCGCCTTTTCCCGGTCGACCGTCAGGCGGTGCTGGTACACGTCTTCCCCCTCTGAATCGTTCACCTCCACCATGTCGTAGGTCTGCTGGAAAGCTGCTTTGACCTGCCCGGAGAGCGCGCGCAACTGCTGCGGGTCCTTCCCGTAGATCTCGGCCAGGACGGTGGCGCGCACCGGCGGCCCCGGCGGGTCTTCCACCAGTTGCACGGTGCTGCCGGGAAAGCGGGCAGCGATGGCCTGCACCGCCGGACGCAACTCGCGCACGATGTCGATCGAGGTCTTGCTGCGCGCCGCCTTGTCCATCAGGTTCACGCGGATTTCCGCCACATGCGGACCCACCTTGCCGCCGGCGCCGCGCAGCAGGCCATTGAAATCGATGATGCCGGCCTCGCCGATCCAACTCTGGTAATCGCGCACGTAGGGGTTCTGGCGCAGCAGGACGCCGATCTCGCGGGCGAGCCGGTCGGTGTCTTCCACCGGGGCGGTTTCCGGCATGTCGATGGTGATGTTGAAGGTGTTCTTGCTGTCCTTGGGCATCATGGCCATTTCGACGCCGAACCAGGCCTGCGGGCCGCTCACGCCGGCCGGGCGCACGAACTGCCACAGCGGCTGCAGCAGGGACAGCGCAATCGCCAGGCCCACCAGCAGGAAAACGCCTCGCCGCCGCCGCGGGCTGTCCACCAGGGGCGCCATCGCGGCATGGTAGAAGCGGTGCAGCCGGTCCCCGGCATCGTGGTCCTCCAGCTCGTGCCCCTCGCCCGGCTTCAGCCAGCGGTTTGTCGCCCAGGGGACGATGCTGTAGGCCACCAGCAGGGAGGCGGCCATGGCTGCGGGCACGCTGAAGGCGACCGGGTAGAAGTACTGCCCCGGCATGCCGCTGACCACCAGCAGCGAACCGAACACCAGCATTACGGCCAGGGTCGCCAGGTTGGTAGGGTTGCCGATCTCGTTGGTGGCCTGCACCGTGACCTGGCGCTTGTCTTTGTCGCCCAGCCGGCTGTAGTGGCGGTGGATGTTCTCGATGACGACGATGGCGGCATCGACCAGCAGCCCCAGCGACAGGATCAAGGCGAACAGGGTGACGCGGTTGATGGTCAGGCCGAAGAGGTAGACGGCGCCCAGCGTCAGCGCCAGGATCAGCGGCACGGTCACCCCCACGATCAGCGCCTCCTTCAGCCCCAGGAAGACGGCCGTCACCAGGAACACGGCGAGCACCGCGATGCCCAGGTGCTCGATCAGCCCGTTCACGGCGGCATCGGCCTTCTGGCCGTCGTTGCGGGTGACGATGAGCTCGACCCCGGGCGGCACGAATTGCGCCCGCATGCGCTCGATGCGCCCGAGCACGTCGTTGGCGACGAATACCGCGTTGCTGCCGCGTTTCTTGGCGACTGCCAGGGTCACCGCCGGTATCTCCGGCTGCAGCGTTTTACCGAAGCGCGCATCCGCCGGGCCGAAGGCGAAACGGGTCAGTTTCTCCCGCTCGTCGGGCGGACCGTCGACGACATGCGCCACGTCGCCCAGATAGATCGGACGACCCGCGTGATTGCCGACGATCAGGCGCTTCAGATCCTCCGCCGAGACGAGAAAACCATCGAGGAACACATTGCGGTTCTGTCCCTGCTGCACCACCGTGCCCAGCGGGGCGGAGACATTGCCTGCCGCCAGGAAGGCGCGCACCTGGTCCAGCGTCACGCCGAAGGCCTGCAGGCGCTCGGGATCTAGCTCGACGCGCATCTCGCGGTCGCGCCCGCCCTTGACGTAGGTGGCCGATACCGCCTCCAGACTGCGCAGCCCCTCCATCATGCGGTCGGCCAGCCGCTTCAGGGCATAGTCGTCGTATTTCTCCGAGGCAAGGGTCACGGTGACGATGGGCACGTCGTCCACGTCCACGCTCCTGATCAGCGGGTTGCCGGCATCGGGAGGCAGGAGGTCGCGCTGGCCCAGCACGCGGTCGTAGAGCTTGACCAGGGATTTCTCCTTGTCCTGGCCGACCTTGAACTGCACCATCAGCACGCCCATCGAGTTCACGGCGGTGGCATAGGTGTGATCGACGCCCGGAATCTGCTTGACGATGCCCTCCAGGGGGCGGATCGCCAGTTCCTCCACTTCCTCGGCGGAAGCGCCGGGCAGCAACACCCGCACCTCGGCGCCGGGCACCACGATCTGGGGGTTTTCCTCGCGCGGGGTCAGCGTCACGGCCAGCACTCCCAGCAGCGTGCAGGCCAGCATGAAAAGCACCGTCAACTTGGACGTGGCAAAGAGATTCGCTAGGCGTCCGGCGCTGTTGAGCTTATGGCCGCTCATCGCGCATCCTTCGCAGCAGTGATGAGGTCACCGTCACGAAGCGCGGGCACAGGTGCCGCCACAAAACGTTCGTCGGTGGTTAGGCCGGCGCTCACCTCGACCTTATCGGGCCATTCGCGCCCGATGCGTAACCAGCGAAAGTGCGCCCGGCCTTCGCCATCCACCACGAATACGCCGCGCAAACCTCCGCGCTCGACCAGCGCCTGCCTGGGCACCACCGGCGCTTGGCTTTCCCCCCTGGCAAAGGCCGCGCGCCCGAACATTCCCGCCATCAGCCCCGGCGTCTCGGGCAGGGCAATTTTCACCTGGTAGCTGCGGGTGGCGGGGTCACCAGAGGGGACCACCCGGCTCACCGTGCCTTTCAGAGGGGTTGTCAGGCCGTCAATCCTGACCTCGACCGGCTTGCCGACAGCAATGGCGGCCACCTGTCCTTCGGCCACGAAAGTCTCGAACAGCAGGGCGCGGCCCGACTCCAGGGTCAGGATAGTCGCGCCGGGCACGGCCAGATCGCCGGCCCGCTTGGCGCGCGCCACCACCACCCCGTCCACGGTGCTTTTGATTTCGGCATAGTCGCGCTGGGCGCGGGCCGTATCGAAACCGGCCCGCGCCTGATTCAAAGCTTCGCGGGCAGCATCGTGCTTGAGGCGGATCTTGCGCAATTCGTTGTCCGATACGCTGCCGCGCTCGAACAGGCGCTGGAAGCGCTCGAGATCGGTCTGCGCATCGCGGAACGCCGCTTCCGCCGCGCCGACCCCGGCCTGGGCCTGGCGGATGCCGCCTTCCACGTCCGCCGCGTCGAGCCGGGCGAGCACCTGGCCGCGCCGCACCCGGTCGCCCTCCTGCACCAGGATTTCGCGGATATAGCCGCTCAGTCTCGACGCGACATCGACACGCTGGTCGGATACCACCGAGCCGACCGCCGTGTATTCGAGCGGCACCCCCGCGGGCGCTTTCATGACCGGCAGGTTCCAGCTTTTCGGAGCTGGCTGGGGATGGGCGTCCGGCGCACGGCCGCATGCGCTCAGGAACACGGACAGCGTCAACGGTGCCAGGAGTGTGAGCAGAATCCGTTCTTTCATATGGTTTGCATTTCCTTCATTTGAATTTTTTTCCTTCATCAGCGAACAATCGAAAACCCCACTCGCGCTTGTGTTCCACGATCCAGATTGTAATCGAGCAGACTTTCACCATACCCCTTGAACAGCTGGAAGTGCAGGAAGCCCCCGGTGCGGGCGAACAGCGGGCGGCGCAGCGGCCAGGACAGGTCGAGCTGGGCGCTGCCATGCCCGGAAGTACCGGTACGCAATTGCGTCGCCAGCACCCAGCTGTCCTCCCGGCCATAGCGTAAATTCCAGTTCGCGTAACCCCGGTAGCGCTGGATGTCCGGATTGTCTTCCTTGTCCAGGTAGCCATAGAGCTTGGGCGCGAAAATCAGGCTGCGTCCGTCGGCGAACTCGATGCTCCAGACCGGCTGCACGAACAGGGTGTCGATGCTGCGCGAACTCGCCCCGTCCTTGCCGTTCGATTCATGCTCGTAGCCGCCGCGCAGCAGGTCCGGCATCAGACCCTGGCCCGGCATCGCGCCTTGCCAGAAAAAGCTCGGCCGGTAGCTGGTGTCGTGAAACGGCGCCGAGTCCGCCCCCAGGTCCCAGAGCGCGGTCTGCGTGTAGCCGAAATGCAGCCCGGCCAGGGGCGCAAACCACGCGACGGGCAGACTGCCCGGATCGAAGAGCCGGTACTTGAAGCTGAGCTGGAAGCGGGCCGTGGATCGGCTGCCGATGACGAAATACATGGGCTCGTTGGCCGACAGCGCCGGTTCGTTCGGCGGGAACACCAGCGCACGGGCGGATGCGGGCTGCGGGGCCGGTGCCTCGGCATCGGCCGAGCGCATGCGTTCGATCGCATCCGGGGCGCCGACCAGCAGGGCCAGCCGGTTTGATGCGGCACCGGCCAACTCCGCCCGCACCAGCCCTGTGAGATCGGCCGGCAATACCCCGCGATAGGTCCGGCGGGCGTCCTCTGGCGTGGCCGGGCCGACAACGTCCAGCGTCACTTCCCGCGTCCTGCCGTCGCGCGTCAGCCTCAGCTGGACCGCGTCTGGCCAGGCCGGCTGTGTGGCCGGCTTGACGACCTCGATCTGGAGTGTTGCGCCGGCCTGCGCCGTCTCGTCGGGCGTGGCGATCAGCCAGGTCGGCGCCGCCGCGGCGGGCAGCGCGGCAAACCACAGCAGGATAGCCAGGACACGAAGTCGCCTGATGGAAGGCGCGGGCGTGGTCATGACAAGAGCCTCGCGGTTCTCCATCGCATCGGCTTCCTGAAGCAACACCTGGCTTGCCACAAGGATTTCGCCGTGGCGCCGGTGGTCAGATAGTCGCCCGCCGGCACGGCGGCGTTGCCGAGCAGCGAGGAGGCGCTGCCCGGCGCATCGACGCCCACCGCTGGAGCATTGTCGGTCTGCGGCCTATTCCTCCTGGAAAAGGCAGTCGGTTTGACGAAATCTGCTGCAACGCCAGTATCCTCACGGTTTCCCTCACCCCTGCCCGGCGGGAGAGGAGTGCTCCCTTCCCCGCCGGGAGAAGGGCTGGGGATGAGGGCGCACGTAGCCATGACCGCTTCCGGCTGGTTTTGGGGTTCATTCGGTTCCTCCCTTATTTTTCCCATGACCCACCGGCCGCTGCCGCCACCCGATGCACCCGCGCAGACGCTCGATGCCGCGCTGCAGTTAACGTGAAATAACGCGAAGCGTTTCCTCGTCCCCCTCGCCCTTTGGGAGAGGGCGGGGGTGAGGGAAACGATCATGGCGAATCGCTGTTTCATGATTCGGGGCGGCGAATCGCCATGATCGTTAGCGCAGGAGAGTCGCGAGCCGTACTTCACGGCGCTCTGTGAATTCATGTCCGACAGCGGCTTCGAACGCCTTGAAGCGTTTGAGATAGACCTCGATTTCCGGCCGCTGCATACGCCATGCGCCGATCCGTCCGTACGCGCCCGTGAGCTCGGTGAACAGCGCTCGCAAGCGCCGCGCGCCCCAGTCTTGCAGAACCTCATCCGCCCGCTCGGTGCCTGCCAGTGCAGCGCCCGCCCAGCCCGCTCCAGGGCATTGGCCAGCCCCATTCGGCGCACCATGTCGCCGAAACCATAGCGAATCAGGATCGAGGCGATGTCATGCAGTCGACCAAGGTCGCGCACCGCCGTCAGTGCCTGCCACAGCATCAGTCTGCCTTGCCTTGGGGATGGCCGGGTTTGACGTGATCGGCCAGTCCAGTGAGCACGCCGGCGGCGATCTGGCGCAACAGGTCGGACGTGGCTTGTGCCAGATGCAGGCCGACCCCAACCTGGGCGCGTCCCGCTGCGCCGAGCTGGTGCGTGAAGACGGACAGGGTTTCCTTCAACTGCGCGCCCACGGCGGAACCATAGATGCGGCCGTGCGCAGCCAGGTCGTGGAGGATTTCTCCCGCTACGTCCTGGGTGGCAGAAGCCGAGCTTTGCAGGGTTTCCAGGAACATCGCCTCCAGGCTTTCCAGGTCGGCGCGTGCGCGGGCAAGGTCATCGCTGGAAAATGTCTGCGCCCGGTCCGCCGCTTCTTCCAACGCCAGTTTGGAAGCTTCGGCAAACTGTGCCAGCGCCGTGTCCAGCCCCGCGACAGCCTGTTTGAGGCGTGTTCGTGTGATTTCGGTTTGTGCCGCTGACTGGTGCAACTCCTTTTGCGCGCCTGCCCGCGCGCCACGCACCACGGCGCTCGCGATCTGCCGCAGGGATTCGATATCGAGCGAGCGCGCACTGATCTTGCGCAAGGTGAGCTGCCGCACCATTTCCTGCACATCGTGACCCTGTTCGACGGCGCCGCGCACTTCGGCTTCGAGCGTCGTCGTATCGTTGGCGCCTGTTTCATTTTGCATGATGATCCTCCTCCTGAAATTGTGACCTGAACAGCCGGTTGTCATGACGG
>JAQTLK010000004.1 GCA_028714955.1 Sulfuricella sp. | reverse complement strand
GAATGATAGAACTGCGCCATCTTAAAGCCATCATCGCCCTGGCGGACACGGGCAGCGTGACGCGAGCCGCCGCAAGTCTGCATTTGACGCAATCCGCGCTGTCTCACCAGCTCGCGGCGCTTGAGAACTACCTGGGCATGCCGCTTTTCGCGCGCCAGCAGCGGCCGCTGGAACTGACGCAGGCAGGGCAGACGCTGCTCCAGCTTGCGCGGCGGATAATGCCCGAGCTGGAGGCGGCGCGACAGGACATCGCGCGCATGAAAGCCGCGCCGCAAACGCGCGAGCTGCGCATCGCGGTGGAATGCCATACCTGTTATGACTGGCTGATGCCCGCCATGGATGCCTGCCGCGAACGCCATCCAGAGCTGGAGCTGGACCTGGTGCCGGGCTTTCACGCCGAGCCGCTCGCGCTGTTGACCGGGCATCATGCGGAGGTGGTGATCCTTTCGGAAGCGAAGCGCCAGGCGGGAATCGGCTATTACCCGCTGTTTGCCTATGAAATGGTGGCGCTGACCGCGCGCGGCCATGCCCTGGCCGCCAGGCCGTACCTCACGGCGCAAGACTTTGCCCAGGAAACGCTGATCACCTATCCGGTGCCGGACCGCATGCTGGACCTGGTGCGGCGGGTATTGAAACCCGCCGGCATCAACCCGCCCCGCCGCACGGCGGAGTTGACCGTAGCCATCCTGCAACTGGTGGCTTCCCGCCGCGGCATCGCCGCCTTGCCGCGCTGGGCGGTACAAACCTACCTGGAGCGCGGCTACGTCGTGGCGCGGCCTATCGGCCCAAGAGGATTGTGGGGGCAGCTCCATGCGGCGGTACGCAGCGGCGAACTTGAAACCCATGCCGGGTTTGCAAAATTGCTGGCGGATACGGCTTTCTCGACGCTGCCCGACCTGAAACCCTTGCTCAGGGACAAGCGGCCATAGCCAATGCCTATTCGCTGGCGAGCTGGTCGGCGCTGGTGAAAATCCAGGTGCGGGTGATGCTGAGGATGTCCGTATCCCTGCGGATATCATCGGGCAGGGGGGCGTAGGGCCCGGCCAGTTCGACGATGCGCTTGGCTGCGGCATCCAGCACCTTGTGGCCGGAAGAGCGGTTGATCTCGACGCTTTCGACGCTGCCGTCAGCACGGATCGAGACGGTCAGTTGCAGTTGGCCATAGAGTTTCTGCTGCCGGGCGGCTTCGGGATAATTCAGGTTGCCCACTTTCTCCACTTTCATGCGCCAGTCCTCGACGTAGCGGGCGAAGCGGTATTCCTGGGTGCGCGCGCCGATAAACTTGCGGCGCGGGAGTTTCTGGTAGTTGTCCCAGTCGCGCGAAACCTGCGCCTCGAGCCGCGCGGCGTCGAGGCTTCTTTGCACCAGTTCGCTGGCGTTGGGCTTGACGGCGACTTCGCTGTCGCGTTGCGGACGAGAGGTGTCGCTTGCCTGTTCCACCCGCTGTTTTGCCTTGGCCTGGAGCAGGAGGCGACGCGCCTGTTGCTCCAGTTGAACCACGCGTTGTTCCTGTTGCGCCACGCTGGGCTCGGCATTGGGCCGGTCGAGGCTGGGTAGCGGGCTCTTGGCGCGCCGCTCGGCCGCCGTGTTGCCGCCGCCGTCGAGATTGGACTGCGCCAGCGCATCGGCCTTGTGCGGCTTGCTGGCGGACTTGCTGTTGACCAGCACGACTTCGAGATAGGCGGCGGAATTGGGCGGCTGCTTGAGTGCCGGGGCGGTAAAATGCAGCGTGAGCAGCACGGCATGAACCAGCGCGGAAAACAGCAGCATGAGCCCCAGAAGCCTGTCAGACTTGAAGGAAATCGGCCGCAAATCCGCTTGGGCGGTCCATATTTTGCCGCTTTTTTGGTCAGTAGAATGACTATTGACCGGCAAAATCTGTCCACGCCCAGCCGAATTCTGCGAGCAGCCGCTTTGCGGCTTGCCTGCTAAAATCATTGCGCTTCGATTCTTCAAGTCCGACAGTCTCCTGGCGGCGAGGGGTCGCCGAGTGCGGGCAGGATGTCGGACGGGAAGCTCATCTGACGCCAGAAATTAAAACGCCTGGACACGCCTGTCAAGCGGGTTCGGCCTGGCGCTCGGCATGGAATTTGCACCGTACTTCCAGCTCCAGCAGGTCCACCGCGCTGATCTCGACCTCCAGCGCTGTTCCCGGTGCCAGTTCGGGCATGCCGAAGGCGCGCGTCACCAGCGGCAGGCGCTCGAAGCGCACCAGGTTTTCCTTGATCAGCGTGGCGGGCGCGGTTTCGATGCCCTCCTGCAGCAGATAGCGCAGGCACCAGTAGCGTTCCATGCTGCGCTGCACGTCGTTGTAAGCTTCATAAGCCAGCTCGAAATCGCGGATGACGGAAAACAGGGCTTCGCTGTTCGGCGCGTAGGGCGGGGTGTCGCCCTGCAGCATGGCGATGATCTGGCGCTGGTTGAGCAGGTCGACGTAGCGCCGCAACGGCGAGCTGGACCACGCATACTGCGCCACGCCAAGGCCCTGGTGCGGCGCCGCGACTGTGCCCATGCGCACCTTGCCGTTGTTCTGGCTGCGGTAAATCGCCGCCACGCCGGCTTCGTTGAGCTGCCTGGCCCAGTGCGAATTGACCTGGATCATCAGCTCCGACACCACCTTGTCGATGGGCGAGCCGCGCGGCCGCTCGGTGATGGTGACGCGCTCGCCATCGATTTCGAAGTTGTAATCCTTGAACTGGTTCTGGCTGCCGACCTTGCCGCGCCGTTCCTCGAGCCGGCATGCGAATTGCCACAGCATTTCCAGCTCGGCCTTGAACGGGTAATCCGGGCCATTGCCGCTGGCCAGGGTGGCGGCGTTGAACAACGGCTCCAGCGTGTCGTGGCGCAGGTTGGTGGCGATCTGCACGTGCTCCAGGCGGCTTTCCACGGACAGAATTTCAAAATCCGGCGATACGTCGAGGTACATGGACAACGCCGGGTTGGAGGTACCTTCGTTGAGGGTGAACTGTTCCACCACCTCGTCCGGCAGCATGGTGATCTTGTGCCCCGGCATGTACACCGTGGACATGCGCTGCAGGGCCACGTTGTCGAGCGCGGAGCCAGGTTCGAAACCCAACGCCGGCGCGGCGATGTGGATGCCGACGCGCCACTTGCCGCCGGGCTGCCTGACCACCGAGAAGGCGTCGTCGATTTCCGTGGTGGCAGCATCGTCGATACTGAAGGCTTCGGCTTCGGCCTGGGGCAGATCGTGCTCGCGGGCGAACTCGCCCGCCGGCTCGAAACCGGTGCCGCGTGGAAAATTTTCCAGCACGAAGCGCCGGTAGTGGTAGTCGTGGCTGGAAGGAATGGCGCCGCACAGCTCCAGCAGCTTGACCGCGGTAGTGCCGGTGTCGGCGCAGGCCTTTTCCAGAGCCTTGTATTCGAGGCAGTTTTTGTCCGCCCGGTAGAGCAGCATTTCCACGACCTGGGGAGTGAATGCCGCAGGCAGGGTGAAATCGCTGAGCTGGCTGACGTAGCCGGCCACGGTGGCAGCCTGCTGGCGCTTCTTTTCCTCGGAGGCCAGGGCGGCCTTGAGATTTTCCTCGGGCGCGGCCTTGTAACGCCCCTTGCCTTTCTTGTAGAAATACATCGGCGCGGAATGCAGCCTCAGCGCGACCGCCGCCGCCTCGACGGGGTTGGGCGTGCGGCCGTAGTAATCCTGCGCCAGTTCACCGAACATGAATTCGTCGGCGCCGCAGCATTCCCACAGGAAATTGGTGTCGATCTCCGCCGCAAGCGCGTTGGCGGCATCCATGAAGCCAGCCAGCGGCGGGTTCTCGAAACGCAGCAGCACATTGCCGGCCTTGATCTTGGCGCGCTTGCCGTGAGGCGTTTCCACCTGCAGGGAGGCGCCGCTGTCGGACATGACGTTCGCCACCTTGATGGCGCCGTCTTCTTCATACAAAACGTTCATTTAAAAATCCGTGAGGAGTGAGGAGTGAGGGGAATATGGGGGAGAGCGATGCTTTTCTGCTCACTCCTCACTGTTCACCCCTCACGCCTCACCATGTTTTCAAGCGCCGCCAGCAGCTTGCCATGCACACCGCCGAAACCGCCATTGCTCATCACCAGCACCTGGTCGCCGGGGCGGGCGGTGCGGGCTACGGCCGACACCAGCGCTTCCAGGTCGTCGAAGACGGCGCCCTTGCCGTCCAGCGGGGCCAGCGCCGCGGTCGCGTCCCAGCCCAGGTTCGCGCCGTAGCAGAATACCAGGTCAGCGTCCTTGAGGCTGCCCGGCAGGGCGTCTTTCATCACTCCCAGTTTCATGGTGTTGGAGCGCGGCTCCAGCACCGCGAGGATGCGCGCGCTGCCGGTTTTCTGGCGCAGTCCGGCCAGGGTGGCGGCGATGGCGGTGGGATGGTGGGCGAAATCGTCATACACCGTGACGCCGTTTGCCACGCCGCGCACTTCCATGCGCCGCTTGACGTTCTGGAACCGGCCCAGCGCCTCGATGCCCACGTCGGAGGGTACGCCGGCATGGCGCGCCGCGGCGATTGCCGCCAGGGCATTCATGCGGTTGTGCTCGCCCATCAGGTTCCAGCGCAGCACGCCCTGGAAGGACTCCTTGAACGCAATGGTCTCCGCGCCGCCGATCATCCAGCCATCGGCCACGCCGAATTTTTCCACCTGTGTCCAGCAGCCGCGCTGCAACACGCGCGCCAGGCTGGCTTCGCGGCCATTGGCGACGATCAGGCCGTTGCCGGGCACGCTGCGCACCAGGTGGTGGAACTGGGTTTCGATGGCGGAAAGGTCGGGGAAAATGTCCGCGTGGTCGAACTCCAGGTTGTTCAGTACCGCCGTGCGCGGACGGTAATGGACGAACTTGGAGCGCTTGTCGAAAAAGGCTGTGTCGTATTCGTCCGCCTCGATGACGAAAAACGGCGAGTCGGTCAGGCGCGCCGAAATGCCGAAATTCTGCGGCACGCCGCCAATCAGGAAACCCGGATCGAGATTGCCGTATTCCAGAATCCACGCCAGCATCGACGAAGTCGTGGTCTTGCCGTGGGTGCCCGCCACCGCCAGCACCCATTTGTCGCGCAACATGTTTTCCGCCAGCCATTGCGGGCCGGAAATGTAGGGCAGGCCGCGGTTGAGGATTTCTTCCACGAGCGGGTTGCCGCGGCTGACCACGTTGCCGATGACGAACATGTCGGGCTCCAGCCCGACCTGTTCTGCGCCAAAACCTTCGATCAGTGCTATGCCGCGTGCTTCGAGCTGGGTGCTCATGGGCGGATAGACGTTGGCATCGCAGCCGGTAACCTTGTGGCCTGCCTGCTGGGCGATGGCGGCGATGCCGCCCATGAAGGTGCCGCAGATGCCGAGTATGTGGATATACATAGGGAGCGAATTATAGCCTGAACAATGGCTTACAATCCACCCAGGAGGCTGTCGGACTTATGGGGAACGAAGCGGATTTGCCGCCGATTCATCACAAGTCCGACAGGCGCCTAGCGGGGATATACCGCCGCCAGTTCCGTGCCCGCGATGCGGTCGTAGTAGCGTGCCCGGTACAGCAGGCGGCGGCAGTTCTCGTCATCGCTGAACGCGGCGCGGTCATGCAGCACGTTGTTGCAGATCAGGCCCATGCCCGGTTCCAGACGACCGTGGAAGATATAGGGCGAGTCGCTGTTCAATAACTGGTCGAGGAAGGCGACGGCGGCTTCTACCTGGGGAGTCTTTTTCCAGTGGATGCTGCGCGTGCGGGCGGTGTAGCGCATGTGCAGGTCGCCGCTTTCGGGGTGCAGGGAGAATACCGGGCCGCTTTCGTCGGGCCGCGCGACGCCGTCTTCATCCATGCGCGCCGGGATGGTCATGGCATCCGGCTCCATCAGGGCGCGAATGTGGTCAGGATTGGCGTCGCGCAGCAGAATATAGGCAATTTCATGATCCATGAGACCGCTCTCGCCCCCTGTCGCCGCGCTGCACACGCAATGCAGCTGCAAGCCCCATATCTGCCGCTCGCGCGGGTTGTAGTAGCCATCGGTATGCCATTTGATGGGACGGTCGGTGTAGGGGATGTAGTGCTGATGTTCGCCGCCGGAATGGACGGCGAGCGAAGTGATGCCGTCATCGTCGGCCAGCATGTTGCGATCCAGCCGGTTGAGGCCGAACTGGTAGCCGAGCTGGCGCGTGATGTCCTTGTTGTCGACATTGGCCAGGGGACTGGTATAGAGCGCCATGTTGGCCTTGCGGCAACGCGCCAGGAGGGCACCGTGCTCATCGGGGGTCAAGTGGCGCGGGTCGTTGACGCTGACGATCAGATCCTCGACGCGCGCAGGGTAGTTTTCCAGCTTGCGCGCGCGCCATTGCAGGTAGTGCGCGTCGCTATCCAGGGAGAAAGGCTTGAATCCGGGGTGGGTCATGGCGTCCTCAAAATACGTCAAACGGGTCTCGCGGCAAGTATACCTTCCTTTGCTTGGGCGATAAAGGAAGGGGGGATTGAAACTGGCACGCAGTTTGCTGGTAAGATGCTGATCTCTCACTGCTTTGGTAAACCTGGAATGCTCGACTTTCTGCCTTTTGGCCGAAAAAAACCATCGCCTCCGTCCGACCCCCTGGGCAGCCTCAAGGCGGCCACGACGTGGCTGCTCGAATTGCCCATGGGCGATACTTTTTCAGCCCATGAAAAAATCGTGGCTGCGCTCAATGAATTCAACGAGAAAGCTGCGCCTCTCGGCAAAGAACGCCTGCAAGTGCTGATGCATCTCGATGAAGGCGCGCAGGAACTGCAG
Organism: Sulfuricella sp.; assembly: GCA_028714955.1. Classification (GTDB taxonomy): domain Bacteria; phylum Pseudomonadota; class Gammaproteobacteria; order Burkholderiales; family Sulfuricellaceae; genus Sulfurimicrobium. The sequence continues at coordinate 62,785 of JAQTLK010000004.1, read as the reverse complement.
CACGCGCTGACCCAGCAGTATCTCCGCAATCCGCGCATGTCGCGCCAGATCGAGAGCCGCCTGTGGAACGAAGTATTTTCCTTTCACTGGCAGATGGCGCGCGGCTACCACATGTTCGTCATGGCTTACGTGGGCAATCCGAACGGCAGCGATATCCGCCACGATATTCCCCTGATCACCGCGCGCGCCCTGCGCCATTTTGCGCAGCAGGCCAAGTGGCGTTATTTTCGCTATGAAACGATAGGCGCCAAGCTGTGGAAACATGTTCACAATCTCTACCGTCTGTCGGAATATGAAGAATTCGAGCGCAAGCCCCTGCTTCTCTATCCCCTGTGCCCGCGCCGCACGACCTGTGCCGAGGAATATCTTCAGCTCCTGAGCCTGGATGTGCTTAATACCAACAGTCTGTTTCCGAAACAGATCGAGATGGCGGACCTGTGGCTCGATACCTGGGCCGACACCTTGAAGCTGGAGCGGGATTATGACCCGCAGCGGCATGTGTTCTGCGTCAATCTGGGCGAAGACAAGGGCCCGTGGCGCGCCCGCAAGCTTTTCACGGCGGACGGCATGTCGCGCTGCTGGGGAACCGATGCCTTGATGGAACGGGTGGCGCAAGCCAAGGTGGCGCTACAGCAGGGCGAAACGCCTGCCCGGCTTGGCCTGGGCGAGGACTGCCGCCTGCCGTCATGCCTGGAACTCATCGAGCGCATCACGCGCCAATGGTCGTCCACGGGCGAGGGACGGGTGCGGCGCTCGCAGGAGCGCGTAGCCAGGGTAAAAATGATCGATGTGGCAAAGGATTTTCTCGAAATCTGCGCTCTGGTGAAACAGGACAACGAAGCGCTTTCGCCCAGGCAGAAAGAAGCGGAGCAGAAGGTCAGAATCAGCTATGAAGAGATGCTTGACATGCGTCTCTATGGCTTCGTGACGCAGCGCACCCAGGACAAGCTGCAACGGGCCGGGCAGGAGAAGCCCGTCGAGCAGGCGCAGCAGGTGGCGCATCATGAGCGCTGGCTGATGGAAAACGAGAGTTCGGGCGGCTTCGGCGCAACCGTCGATTCCGTCGATAACGATTGGGTGCGGCTCGGGAAACTGGTTGGGCTGAAGCCTGAGCGCAGCCATAACTGGGTGGTCGGCGTGATTCGGCGGCTGGCCTTGCTGGAATCTGGCCAACGCAATGTCGGCATCGAGATTCTTGCCAAGGCGCCGGTCACCGTCGCGCTCAAGGCGTCGAAACCTCGTCATAGTGGTTATACCGTCGACGGTATCGACGCGGTGGATATCGTGTTGCCGGTAAGCGCGCTTTACCTGCCGCCGGCCGGAGAGGACAAACGTGGCGTCAGCCTGATCATGGACAGCGTGGAATATGCTCCCGGCCGCCATTTCGAATTAAGCGCCCGCAGCCGCAACTATTCGATCGCCTTGGGCCGGGTGATCGAAAAGGGCGATAACTGGCTGCGAACCAGCTTCGAAATATTGCAGAAGAAATAAGCCACGCTTTACAAATTCGTGACCACCTGCTTCAGCCCGGAAGCAGAAATTGCCGTCAGTGCAGGTTGCCCCTGACGAAGCCCGCGATGTATCCCAGCAGTTCCTCTTCCTGGTAGGGCTTGCCCAGATACACGTTGACGCCCAGCTCCTGGGCGTAGTTGCGGTGTTTGTCGGCGGTGCGCGAGGTAATCATGATGATCGGGATGTGCGCGGTCCTTTCGTTGCCGCGCACATTCTTGGTCAGTTCGAAGCCATCCATGCGCGGCATTTCGATGTCCACCAGCATCACCTGCGGCGTGACGTCCTCCAGAGCCTGCAAGGCGTCCACACCGTCCTTGGCGGTCACCACCTGGTAGCCTTCGCGCGTGAGGAGCTTGCTGGTGATCTTGCGTACCGTGAGCGAGTCGTCCACGATCATGACGAGCGGCGTGGCGGCGGGCTGTTGCGCGGCTTCGGCAGCCGGGCGGTGGCCAAGCAGGGCGGGGATGCCCTGACGCTGCGCGAGCTGGACCGGATTGAGGATCAGCACGACCTTGCCGTTGCCCAGCACGGTGGCCCCGGCCACGCCCGGTACGCGGGCGAGCTGCGGGCCGATGTTCTTGACCACGATCTCGCGGTTGCCGATCAGCTCGTCCACGTGCACCGCCACGTGCTGCGCGCCGCTATGCAAGAGCATCACGGTGGTGTAGCGCTGCGCTGCCGGGGTGGATTCCTGGTCCCCCAGCAGGCGCGGAAAGTAGTGCAGCGGGTAGGCGTTGCCTTGCCATGTTACCTGCTGTTTCTGGTAAATCTCCGCCAGTGCGTCCGCCTTGAGCTCCTGGACCTGGTCCACCATGGTCGAGGGCAACGCATAAACCTGGCTGCCGGCGCGCACCAGTACCGCCTGGGCAACCGCCAGGGTGAGCGGCAGGTAGATGCTGAAGGTCGTTCCCTTGCCCGCTTCGGAGGCGACTTCGATGCGGCCGCCGAGACTGGCGATTTCATTGCGCACCACGTCCATGCCGATGCCGCGCCCGGAAACCTGGGTCACTTCGGCGGCGGTGGAAAAGCCCGAGAAGAAAATCAGTTCCATCAGCTGCGCCGGCGCGACTTCGTCCTCCGGCGCGAGCATGCCGAGCTCGATCGCCTTGCGGCGAATGCCGTCGAGGTCGAGGCCGCGGCCATCGTCGCGCAGGGTGAGCAGGATTTCGTTGCCTTCCTGGCGCGCCTGCAGTTCGATGACGCCGACTTCCTCCTTGCCGGCGGCGAGCCTTGCCTCCCTGCTTTCCAGGCCGTGGTCGATGGCGTTGCGCAGCAGGTGCTCGAACGGAGCGGTCATCTTTTCCAGCACGCTGCGGTCGAGTTCGACCTGCTCGCCGATGATCTCCAGCGTGGCGCGCTTGTCCAGTTCCTTCGAGGTCTGGCGCGCGATGCGGAAAAGCCGCTCGGAGATGCTGGCCAACGGCACCATGCGGGCGTGCAGCAATTCCTGTTGCAGCTCCTTGGTCATGCGCGACTGCGCCAGCAGCGCGGCTTCGGTTTCGTCCAGATTTTTGAGCAGGTTGTGCTGCACGCTGGCGACGTCGTTGACGCTCTCGGCCATCATGCGGGTCACTTCCTGCAAACGGGTGAAGCGGTCGAATTCCAGCGGGTCGAATGCTTCGTGGGACTCGCGGGCGAGCGACTGGCGCGACTGCATCTGACTTTCTGCCTGGATCTCGATTTCGCGCAACTGGTTGCGCAGGCGGTTGACGCTCTCGGTCAAATCGAGCAGGGAACGCTTGAAATTCTGCATTTCCCCTTCGATGCGCGAACGCGCGATGCTCACCTCGCCGGCTTCATTCACCAGCCGGTCCACCACGTCGGCGCGCATGCGCAGCATGACCCTGGCGGCGGCTTCGGGCTCCGCGACGGGCGCTGCCGCCACGGCGGCAGGCTCGGCTGGCGCCATAACGGCAGCACTCGCCGGCACGGCCTCTGCTTCGGGCAGCGGGCCGCTGCGCAGTTGCTCCAGCACGTCGCCCATGCGGTCGAATTCGCTTTCCAGCGTGTCGAAGAGCGCGGGCGGAAGGTCCTCCGAGTCGAGCGCGGCGAGGACGCGCGCTTCCATGTTGTGGGTCAGTTCGCCCAGCCGCATGGCGCCGGCCATGCGGGCGCTGCCCTTGAGAGTGTGCAGCGTGCGCTGCAGTCCGTCGGAAGCCGGGCGGTCGGCCGTATTGGCGCGCCAGGCGCGCAGTTGGCCGCCAACCAGCGGGAACAGGTCCTGGGCTTCTTCGAGGAAGATCGGCAACAGGTCCGGATCGATGTCGTCGCGGATGACGCGGCGTTCACGAGGCGCTTCGCTTGGCGGGGCAGCGATTGGATGCACGCTTTCCTGCACCGCTGGCGGAGCGGCAACGGCGGCTTCTTCCGTGATGGCGGCGGGTGCGGGGGCGACCGCAAGCGGCTCGCGCGCCACCCGGGCCTGGTTCAGCATGCCCTCCAGGGAGCGAACCAGTTTCTGGGCCGACTTTGGCTCCTGGCCATCGCGGATGGCTTCGACCATCTTGCCCAGGGCGGCGATGGCCTCTCCCATGAGGTCGACCTGTTTGGCCGTGAGCGGCACGGGGTGCTGCAACAGTTCCTGCAACCACATTTCGAGCGGAAAGCCCAGTTCGGCGATGGCCGGGAAACCCACCGTGCGCGAGATGCCGCACAGGGTGTGCGCCGCTCGCATGAAATCATGCTGCACGGCCACTTCGGGGTTCTGGGTCAGGGCATCCAGGTGCTGCCGCAGCGTGGCCAGGTGCTGTCCGGCTTCATTGATGAATATGCTGTAGAGGGCATAGGGCAGGGTGACGGAGCCGACCGAGATTTCACGCTCTTCCTCCACGGGAGGCTGCTGCGCTTCGACACCCGCAGGCGGCTCCGCTTCGACCCCGGCTTCGCTTGCCGGCGCGCTTTGCTCCATGAGCGCTGCGGGAAGCGGCTCCGCTTCGGCACTTTCTTCGCACGTTTCGGCAACGGATGGCGTTTCCTCGGCGGGAAGCCCGACGATGCTTATGATTTCTTCAGCGGGCTCCTCGCCGGGCGGTGCGCTGATTTCCATGCCCGGTTCCGCCGCAGGCGTTTCTTCAGCGGCCGCGGCGGGTGCTTCGGGGGGCGCTGCAACACCAGGTGCGTTCATCCCGGTTTTCAGGCGCTCGGCTTCCGCCACCAGGTCGTCGGCCATGATCCTGACCGTGCCGCTGGCTTTCAGCGCGGCTACCCAGCCAAGAAAGCGCTGCTGCGCCTGGCCAAGCAGGGCGAGGAGTTCCGGGGTGGCGTTCTTTTCTTCCTGCAGCCACTTGTTCATCACCTGCTCGATCGCCCAGGCAACCTCGCCCAATTCCCACAGGCCCACCATGCGGCCGCTGCCCTTGAGCGTGTGAAAACTGCGGCGCAGCGTGGCAAGCGCTTCCCTGTCGTTGGGCCGGGCATGGCATAGGTCGAGATTCCCGGTCACCGTGGCGAGCACTTCGTCGGCCTCTTCCAGGAAGATTTCGAGCATTTCGGCATCGATGGTTTCGTCGGCTTCTCCGGCGAGACGCGTCGTCTCCGCCGATGGGACGCTGGCCGCCATTTTCGGCGCGCTCAGGGCTGCGGTTGCGGTAGCCAGCTCGGCCGTCGGCATTTCCGCCTGTTCCAGAAGGCGCATCGCTTCCGTGGCCTGGGATTTGAGCGTGCCATCCGCCACCAGTTCGGCGTCCTGCTGCAAGACGGAAAACTGTTTTTTCAGGTCCGCCTTGGCCTGGGCATCGTCAGGGTTCTCCTGCCACTGCTCCAGCAGGGCCTGGGCGCGCTGTTTCTGGTCTTCCAGACTGGCTTCGACGCTCGTGGCGGCTTGTTCTTCGGGGATTTCCACCGGCGTGGCCACAAGCGGCGCTTGCGCGGCGGGATTGAGGCGGGCAAGGGCGCCGTCAACGATCTGCACCGCGTCCGCGCGGCCACGCTGGATGGCTTCGACATAGAAGCCGAGGCTGCTCAATCCTTCTGCCACCTGTTCCATCTGCGCCTGCAGGGGTTCATGGCCAGGCTGAGAAAAGCCGTCGATGAGGCGCTCGCACTCATCCAGCAGTTTGATGGCGGGTTCCAGCTCGAGAATTTTCAGCGCGCCCTGGATTTGCTTGAGGAAAGGCTTCAGGCCGGGCAATTCGTCGCGTTTGGCGGTATCGCGGAAGAAGCCGTCCAGCACCTGCTCGATGTGCTGCAGGTTGGACTGGATTTCCTGGCCGACCTGCGCCAGCAGGAGTTTTTCCTGTGCCTTGCGCGACATTTCGTCCAGCAGCGGAATGTCCGAAACTTCGATTTCGTCCAGCCTGCCCTGCAGCGCCGCCTGCAGTCTCGAGGATTGCACTTCGGCCTGCCGGGTGAACTCATCCGTTGCGCCCAGGTAGTGTTCCAGTGTGTTTTCCGCCAGCAGCAATGCGGTAGCCATCTCCATCGCCACCATTTCGTTCATGTCGGCGGGATGGGCGGCGAGGGCGGCGGCGCCATAGCCGATCTGGTGCAGCAACTGGTTAAGCGGAGCATTTTCCAAAGCCGAGGCCCTGTCCGCCAGGCGCCTGGCCTGAGCATGAAAATTCGCCAGGCTGTCGTTGCTGCCCGAGGTGAACTTGAGCCAGGCCTCCTTGGCGGACGCAAGCAGGTCGCGCAATTCGCGCAGCAGCGGCAGCATCCGCTCCTGCTCGGTTTTTGCCGCTTCCTGTTCCGCGCTATGGGGCATGTATGCCTCTAGTTCGAACAAGCCCTGGATCTCTGCCACCCTGCCGCTTACCGGCTTGCTGCGCGCGACAAAATACAGCACGTCGCGCAGCAGGCGTTCCGCCACCTTGGGCGAGCCTTCGGCAAGACGGCGGATTTGCTGGTCTATGCGCCCGCATAACTGCTTGAGGTTGAGGCTGGCGTCCAGGCCCTTGTGCAGCAGGCTTTCAGCCAGGCCGGTCGCGCTCCACCAGAAAGTGCGAAGCGCCGGAACGGTCTGGGTTTGTTCGATGGCGGCCAGCGCATCGCGCATTTTGCCCAGCGCCGCGCTGTCTTCCGCGTTACGCAGGAAGCCGAGCAGGCCGCGCTCGTAACGCGCGCGCTCGGCCTTGAGGAAGCTCGGCAGCGCCTCGGCGGCGCGGGGGTGGACATCCGGGTTTTTCGGCGCGCGGAGGGTCAGGTCGGGGAAAAACAGCTCGCTTTCGCTGACCTTTTCCACGCCCCGCGCCGCGAGCAAGGCGTGATAAACAGGAAACAGCCGCAGCGGCTGGTCCGGCTGGCCGCCAAGCAGGTCTTCCAGGTACTGCGAGAGTGCGGCCATGCCCCGCTTGATCAAGTCGAGATTGGCCCCGGAAATGGCGACCTCGCGCTTTTCCATCGCCCCGACCAGTTGCTCGATTGCTTCGCCGAGGCGCGCCACGCCTTCGAGCCCCACCATCTGGATGGCGCCGCTGACCTGGTGCAAATGCGTCTGGCACTGGCGCAACGGCGTGCTGTCGGAGGCGTCGGCAGCGAATTGGGCCAGTTTTTCGTCAGCCTGCTGCAGGGCCTGGTCAATTTCACCCTTGACCCAGGTGAGCGGGCCGGTATCGAATTCAATGCTCATTTATCAAGGTGCCCCTTGGCTTGCTCAGGAAAGTTTGAAGCCAGCCACCGATCCGCGCAGGTCGGTTGCCAGTGTCGCCAGCTCGCCCACGGAAATGGCGGTTTTTTTGGTGCCTTCCGTGGTCTGGATGGTGATGTTCTGGATTTCCTGCATGTTGGAGGCCACGACGCGGGCCGCCTGCGCCTGGTTCTGGGTGGCGCGGGAAATGGTTTCGATCAGTTCCGCGAGGTTGCGCGACACCTGGTCGATTTCGTTCAGCGCCTGGCCGGCGGCATCGGACAGTTTGGCGCCCTCCACCACGCCCTGGGTGCTCTTTTCCATCGCCGACACGGCGTCCTGGGTATCGGTCTGAATGGCCTTCACAATCGCGGAAATCTGTTTCGTCGCCTCGCCGGAGCGCTCCGCCAGACGTTGCACTTCTTCCGCCACCACCGTGAAGCCGCGCCCCGCCTCGCCGGCCGATGCAGCCTGGATGGCGGCGTTCAGCGCGAGAATGTTGGTCTGTTCGGTAATGTCGGAAATCAGTTCGACGATTTCCGAAATTTCCTGCGAGCTTTCACCCAGGCGCTTGATGCGTTTCGAGGTGTCCTGGATCTGCTCGCGAATCTCGTTCATGCCGGTGATGGAGTTGTGCACGGCGGTGGTGCCCTTCTCGGCCGCATCGAGAGATTGCTGTGCCACGCGGGCGGACTCGGCGGCGTTGGCGGATACCTCGTTAATCGATTGCGCCATCTGCAACACCTGGGCGGAGGTGTCCTCGATCTCCTGCGACTGCTTCTGCGCGGCCTCCAGCAGTTCGTTGGAAATGTTCTGCGCCTGGCGGGAAGCCTGGGTCACCTGCTCGCTGGTCTTGTTGATCTCCGTTACCAGGCCGCGCAATTCGTCGATGGTATAGTTGATGGAGTCGGCGATGGCGCCGGTGATGTCTTCTGTCACCTTGGCACGCACCGTCAGGTCGCCTTCCGCCAGGTCGCCCATTTCGTTCAGCAGCCGCAGAATGGCTTCCTGGTTGGATTTGTTCTCGCGCTCGCTTGCCAGCGCGCGCTTCTTGGCGTCGTTCACGTTAATCATGCCCAGCATGACCAGGGCGCCAATGGCGAGAAGGCCGTAAACGAAGGACAGCACCAGCAGCCCTGTGCCGCCGGCAAGCTTTTCATAGCCTGCGGCGAGCTTGCGGGCGTCATCGAGCAGCCCGTCTGAACCCACGAAGATCGAGCGTCCGGCCTGCTTGGCGTTCACCAGATCCTGCATGCTTTGCAGAATCTTGTTGGATTCCGCGGAAAATTCCTTGAACGCCTCGTTGAGTTCGTTCAGCTTGTCGCGGGTGTCAGGGTCTTTGACTGCGGTCAGGCGCAGATCCTCGCTGCCGTTGAGAAGGCCATCCAGGATGTCGTGGAAGGTGTTGGCATCCTTGCCCAGCAGGAAGGCGACTTCCGGGTCGATGACGTCGGACGAGAGCAGGGTGTTGGCGTTTTTCGCCATGCGCTGGGTCAGCATCACCAGTTGCGAGGCGATGGTCACTTCCCGCAGTTGCGCGCCCGATTGGGTCAGGAGACCGGCCACCTGCTCGGCCAGTTCCAGCAACTGGATGTTGTTGGTGTTGATCGCAGCCACGCTGCGGTTCAGATCCACCAGCCCCTTTTCCTGCTTGAGAATCAGGTCGATCGCTTTTTGCAAGGGGGTCCACTTCTTGTCCAGCTCCTTCAGCAACGGCTGCACTGAAGCGGGCGAGGCCGGCAGGCCGTCACCGCCATTGACCAGTTTCTTGAGGCTCCTGTCGAAGCGCTTTTCGCTTTCGTCCAGTTGCCGGAACGCGGCGGTATTGCCCTGCGCTGCCTGCTGCGCGCTCTTGGCGATCCGTTGCGAAAGCATCTGCATTTCGGTGGAGGTGGCCACGTATTCGGCATTGCGGCCCACGCGCACGGTGTTGTAGACCAGGGTGGCAACCGCCAGGATGAGGAATATCACCAGGGTGGAAACCGTAACCAGGTATTGCCTCTCGATCGGCAGATGGCCGATGAGGGGGACGGTTCCCGGCTCCTTGTCCGAAAGCTTGCGCATGCCCTGCAGAATCATGGTGGTATGCAGCGGGGTTTCGGCACCGCTCCTGCCTTTGCCGGCACGTTTCCAGAACATCAGGTTTTCCGCTTTGAACGCCATTGTTTTTATCTCCATCCCTCGTGTTTTCGGTGCTGTTTTTGAGCCTGTACTGCGCTACCGCCCCGCCTGCAGGAAGCCGTGGTCGTTGACCAGGGCCTGCACGTTCAATTCCTGCCATTGGTGCCCTTCGTTATCGGTGTACGCGGCGCTCACCCAGGACGCCGCGCCAGCCGGGATATCCCGCCCCTGCAACTGGTCTGCATGGCGCAGGCCAAGCAGGCGGCTGACCAGCAGGCCAGCATTTACCATGAATTTTGGGTGGGCCAGAACGAGGCGTTTGTCCGCGCTGTCCGCTACCGCTTCGCCGCCGCAGAACGCGGAAAAATCCGCCACGCTGTAGAGGTTGCCGCGCACGTTGGCGACCCCGGCAAACCAGGGTTGCGAGAGCGGCACGGGGGTGAGCGCCGGCGGCTGGATCACTTCGCCGATATCGGCCAGATCCACCAGCCAGTACTGATCGCCCGCCTGCAGCCCCAGTTTCGATGAGGGCGCGGCTTCGCCGCCCTGACTCAGGGCCTGCAGCTTGGCGACCACCTCCTGGTGGAATTCGCGCAGCCCGATTTTATTGCGTCGTGCCATGGGGTTGGGCGTCCTTAGCCGAGTGCCGCGATTTTGCCGAGCAGCTCAGCCTGGTTCACCGGTTTGGTGACATAGTCCCTGGCGCCCTGGCGCATTGCCCATACCTTGTCCGTCTCCTGTCCCTTGGTGGTGCACATGATGACGGGAATGTGCCGGGTTTCCTCGTCCTTGGAGATGGCGCGGGTGGCCTGAAAGCCATTGAGGCCGGGCATCACCACGTCCATGATGATGAGGTCGGGCTTTTCCTGCCTGGCCTTGAGCATGGCCTCTTCGCCATTTTCCGCCAGCACGATCTGATAACCCTGCTTGGTGAGCAGGCTGTTGAGGAAATGGCGTTCGGTGGGTGAATCATCGACGACCAGAATTTTATGGATTGCCATGCGTAACCTCTGTACGTTGATTTATGCGCCGCTACGGGTGCTTGTGTGTTTACGGACGGCTTCCAGCAGGCTGTCCTTGGTGAAGGGCTTGGTGAGGTATTCGTCGGAGCCGACCATTCTGCCGCGCGCGCGGTCGAACAGCCCATCCTTGCTGGAGAGCATGATGACGGGCGTGTGCTTGAAACGGGGGTTCTTCTTGATCAGCATGGTGGCCTGATAGCCGTCGAGGCGGGGCATCATGATGTCGACGAAAATGATATCGGGCTGGTAATCGGCGATCTTGGCCATGGCGTCGAAGCCGTCTTCCGCCAGGATCACTTCGCAACCGGCTTTCAAGAGGAAGATTTCAGCACTGCGACGGATGGTGTTGCTGTCGTCGATCACCATCACCTTGGTGCCGCTCAAATTGTTTTCCTCGCTCACTCATCCTCCTCAAAGTCCGCGTTCGAAGCCTGCCTGACGTGAAACAACGCGAAGCCATAACTGCATGCCATTGTATAGAAAAACCCCGACAGGTAAAGTCCTTGTGGGGGTTAATGGCAATATCGTCGATAATCTGGGCGAATTGCCGACTTTGGCAATTATGCTATGATGCCGCGAAGAATTCATCGTTAATAAAATAAGGGCAATAAAGCTATGTTACGCACGTTGCTGACCCTGGTTTTCTTGCTGGCGGCCGCTCCGGCGGCGGCGTTGGCTGGCGTTACCTCGATTGGCTCCAGCGTGCTGGAGCCTTTCCTGAAACAGTGGGCGGCCCGCTCCGGCGGCGATATCAATATTTCCAGCCCCGGCACCAGCACCGCACCCAAAGCCCTGATTTCCGGCAAGGCCGACCTGGCGGCGATGAACCGCGAAATGACCAACGACGAAAGCGAAGCCTTTATCCGCGTGCATGGCTATTATCCCACTGCCATCGCGGTGGGGATCGAGGCCGTGGCGGTGTACGTGCACCCCGGCAATCCGCTCAAGGGCCTCGATTACAGGCAGCTCGACAGCCTTTATTCCGCCAGCCACGGTTGCGGCTGGCATGAGCGCATCACCACCTGGGGCCAGCTTGGTTTGCCGGCACCGTGGGACAAGCAATCCATCGTGCTGCTCGGGCACGACAACAAGTCGCCTGTGCGCGACTTTTTCAGCAACACCGTGCTGTGCCGCGACGACTTCAAGCCCGGTATCGAAGAGCTGAGCCACGAACAGTTGCTGGCCAGGGTGGCGCAGAACAAGGATGCGCTCGGATATGGCCGTTACCAGGCAAATAGCGGCCTGAAGATCGTGCCCCTGAAAAAGGGGGCGGGCGATTTTGTTCCGCTGACGGTGGCCAACCTCTACAACAAGAGTTACCGCCTGCAGCACTTTCTTTTTCTTTATATCGACAGGCCCAATGGCAAACCGGTTTCCCCCGAAGTAATGGCGTTTCTCAAGACAGGCCTGTCGAGGGAAGGGCAGGCGGCAGTGGCGGAGGCAGGGTACGTGCCGCTCTCGGATGACTTGATCCAGCGCCAGTTGAACAAGCTGAAATAAACCCGCGTAAACTGCCGTAGCGGCATCCCGCTCCGGCGGGATCGCTTTACGGATTCCCCCCATCATGGCCGATTCGCCTCCTATCGTTCTCGCTTTTGCCGCTACCGACCCCACCGGGGGTGCCGGTATGCAGGCCGACCTGCTGACCCTGTCGAGCATGGGCTGCCACGCCTTGACGGTTATTACCGCCGTCACGGTGCAGGATACCGTGGGGGTGGAAGACGTTCACGCGCTCGATGCGGAACTGGTCGCCGCGCAAGCCCGCGCCGTGCTTGAAGACATGCCGGTCGCGGCGTTCAAGATCGGCATGCTGGGCAGCGTGGAAATCATCGCGGCGATCGCCGAGATCGTCGCGGATTATCCCGACGTGCCCCTCATCATCGACCCCGTGCTGGCTTCCGGGCGCGGCGACGAACTGGCGTCGGAGGACATGCTGGAGGCCATGCTGGACATGCTCATCCCGCAGACCACCATCATCACGCCCAACAGCCTGGAAGCGCGCCGCCTTGCACAGTACGATAGCGACGAAGAGCTCGACCTGAACGATTGCGCGCGGCGCCTGATAGAAACCGGTTGCGAATACGTGCTGATTACCGGCACGCACGAGAATACGCCCCAGGTGGTCAACGTTCTGCACGGCCAGGAGGGGGTGCTGCGTTCCGATGCCTGGCAGCGCCTGCCCGGCAGCTATCACGGTTCCGGCTGCACGCTGGCCTCGGCGCTGGCAGCCTCCATCGCCCATGGGCTGGAGGTGGCCGAAGCGGTGCGCGAGGCCCAGGAATACACTTGGGCTGCGCTGAAAGCGGGCTTTCGTCCCGGCATGGGGCAATATATTCCTGACCGGCTATTCTGGGCGCGGGAGGACGAGGCCGCCGGCGATGATTAGCGGGCTCTACGCCATTACGCCCGAGCAGGCCGATACGGCACGATTGCTGCGACAGGTGCGCGCCGCGCTGGCCGGGGGCGCGGCAGTGGTGCAGTATCGCAGCAAGAGTCGGGATGTCGCCCTGCAGCATGAGCAGGCCAGCGAACTGATCGATCTGTGCCATGCCTTCGGCGTGCCGCTGATCGTCAACGACAGCCTGCGACTGGCCGACCTGAGCGGCGCCGATGGGGTGCACCTGGGGCGCGAGGACGGCTCCCTGCGCCAGGCGCGCATCGTCCTGGGTGCGGAAAAAATGATCGGCGTGTCCTGCTACAATGATCTGGAACTGGCGCTTGCGGCGGAAGCCGGAGGCGCGGATTATGTCGCTTTTGGCAGCTTCTTCCCCTCCGCGACCAAACCCGGGGCAGTGGCCGCCCCGCTTGACCTGTTGCAGGAAGCACGCAAACGTTTGCATGTTCCCATAATAGCCATCGGCGGCATCACGCCAGAAAATGCGCCGGTGCTGATCGAGGCGGGCGCCGCCGCGATAGCAGTGATTTCCGGCCTGTTCGACGCGCCGGACATCGAGCTGGCAGCGCGACAATATTCTCAACTTTTCAGCCGTCCGGCTTCACCTGGACGCTGGCTGCATTAGGACCCGATGCTCATGACTTCACGTAACCAGACTTTATTCGAACAATCCCAACGGCTCATTCCCGGCGGCGTGAACTCCCCGGTGCGCGCCTTCGGTTCGGTTGGCGGCACGCCGGTGTTCTTCAAGCGCGGCAAGGGCGCCATGCTGTGGGACGAGGACGGAAAATCCTACATCGACTATGTCGGCTCCTGGGGGCCGGCCATCCTCGGCCACGCCTACCCCAAAGTGGTCAAGGCGGTGCAGGAAGCCGCGGCGCGTGGACTCAGCTTCGGCGCGCCCACCGCGCGCGAGCTGGAGATGGCCGAACTGCTGTGCAAGCTGGTGCCTTCCATGGAGCAGGTGCGCCTGGTCAGTTCCGGTACCGAGGCCACCATGAGCGCCATCCGCCTGGCGCGCGGCTTTACTGGGCGCAGCAGGATCATCAAGTTCGAAGGCTGCTACCACGGCCACGCCGATTTCCTGCTGGTGAAGGCCGGTTCCGGCGCGCTGACTTTCGGCAACCCCAGCTCGGCGGGCGTTCCCGCGGAAGTCGCGGCGCAAACCCTGGTGCTGGGCTATAACGATGTCGCAGGCTTGACGCAGACGTTCAAGAGCATTGGCGGCGAGATCGCTGCCGTGATCGTCGAGCCCGTTGCCGGCAACATGAACCTGATCGCGCCCAGGCCGGAATTTCTCCAGGCGCTGCGCGACTTGTGCACGCAGCATGGCAGCGTGCTGGTTTTCGACGAAGTGATGACTGGCTTTCGCGTCGGCCCTGGCAGCGCGCAGGGCCTCTATGGGATTACGCCTGATCTCACCACCCTGGGCAAGGTGATCGGCGGCGGCATGCCGGTCGGCGCCTTCGGCGGGCGGCGCGACATCATGGAAAAACTCGCGCCGCTCGGCCCGGTTTACCAGGCCGGCACCCTGTCCGGCAATCCGGTGGCGGTGGCGGCGGGACTGGCCACCTTGAAATTGCTGCAGACGCCCGAATTTTATGAAAAGCTGGGCGCCATGACGCGCAAGCTCACCGACGGACTGACTGCCGTGGCACGGGAACTGGGTATTCCCTTCTGTGCACAGGCAGTGGGCGGCATGTTCGGCCTGTACTTCAGTGCCACCGTTCCGACCAGCTACGCCGAAGTGATGCAGTGCGACAAGGAGAGGTTCAACCGCTTCTTCCATGCCATGCTGGACGAGGGAGTGTACTTTGCGCCTTCCGCCTTCGAGGCCGGATTCGTGTCCGCCGCCCACGGCGATGCGGAGATCGCTGCGACGCTGGAAGCCGCGCGGCGCGCTTTTGAAAAATTGAAATAATTCAGGAAAATTTTGATGCGCCCCGCGCAATTGATGACGATACTTGATCGGGAATTTACCAGTGTCCACGAAGGCCACCATACGCCGGTGATGCTGTGGGGGCCGCCCGGTGTGGGCAAGTCCGAGATCATTGCCCAGGTTGCCGCACACCATGATGCGCCGGTGGTGGATATTCGCCTGTCGCAGATGGAGCCCTCCGACCTGCGCGGCATCCCTTTCCGCGTCGGCGACCTCGTGGAGTGGGCGGCGCCGGCGATGTTGCCCGATGCCGAACGACACGGAGCAGTCGGGGTGCTGTTTCTGGACGAGATCACCTCGGCGCCACCGAGCGTTTCTGCTGCGGCATACCAGTTGATCCTCGATCGCCGCCTGGGCGATTACCGGGTACCGGATGGCTGGGCGATCTTTGCCGCGGGCAACCGCCAGGGCGATCGCGGCGTGACTTATACCATGCCCGCACCGCTGGCCAACCGCTTCTCCCATTTCGAGGTGGACGCCAATCTCGACGACTGGGTAGCCTGGGCCTACGCCAATGCCATCGACGAGCGCCTGATCGCGTTCCTGCGTTTCCGTCCCGAGTTGCTGTTCGATTTCGATCCGGCCCACAACCCGGTGGCCTTCCCTTCCCCCCGTTCCTGGGAATTCGCCCATCGCGCCTTGCAAAAGTTCGGCGACATGCCGGAATTGCTGCTCGGCGCGCTGCAGGCTTGCGTCGGCCCCGCCGCCGGTCTGGAGCTGCACGCCTTCGTGGACAACCTGGGCAAAATGCCGGATATCGACGCCATCGTGCGTGGCGAGGCGGCCGAAGTGCCCAACGAGGTTGACCTCCAATACGCCGTGGCTGCCGCGCTGGTCGGCAGGGCCATTCGCACCAGGGGAGCCCCGGACGCGCTGGTGGCATATGGCCATATCCTCGACTACGCCGGGCGTTTCCCGCTGCGCGAAATGGGCATCATGCTGGTGTCCGACATGCATCGCGCCATCGGCCAGCAACTGTTCAAGGTGCCGCAGTTTTCGCGCTGGGCGAACGCGGTGTCCGATATCATGCTGTATGAGATGTGATCCGGCTGTTTGCACCTGAATGCAATGTTTGATACTTCCATCGAAACCAAACTCGCGGCGGCCCGCACCCGGCTGATTCTGGACAAGCCGTTTCTCGGCGCGCTGGCGCTGCGCCTGCCGATGGTGGCGGCGAACGAGAAATGGTGCCCCACCTCGGCCACCGATGCGCGCAAGTTTTACTACAACCCTGCCTATATCGCCGCGTTGACGCTGGAAGAAACCCAATTCGTGCTGGCTCATGAGGCACTGCATTGCGCCCTGTCGCATTTCGCGCGCCGCCAGCACCGCGTCAGGCACCGCTGGGATGTGGCCTGCGATCATGCCATCAATCCCCTGCTCGTGGCCGATGGCCTCAAGGCGCCCCCTGGCGTGCTGTTGCTGGACGCCTTCGAGGGCATGACGGCGGAAGAAATCTACCCCTGCATCGGCGACAACAACTCCGACCAGACCATGGATCAGCACCTCTATGACAGCGAGGAGTCCGAAGGCGGCCAGGGCGGCGAGAACGATCAGGAGCCGCAACAGGATGGCGACGGAGGCGGCGGCAGGCAGCAAAAGGAGGATGCCGAGGGCGGCGGGAGCGGGCTGCAGCAGGAGCGGCAGGACGGGCAGGGCAGCGCTTCGCCGCCGCCTCCCCTGAATGCCAGGGAACGCGACGAACTTGGCCGCCAATGGCAGCAGCGCATGGCCGCCGCCGCGCAGCAGGCGATGGCGGCGGGCAAGATGGGCGGTGCGCTGGCGCGCCTGGTCGAGCACCTTCTGCAGCCGCAACTGCCGTGGCGCATGCTGCTGGCGCGATACCTTTCCCAGGTGGCACGCGACGATTACAGCTACATGCGACCCTCGCGCCGCGAGGGCGATGTCATTTTCCCCTCGTTGCGCAGCGGCCAGGTCGACCTGGTCGTGGCGCTCGATACCAGCGGCTCGGTGGGGGAAAAGGAGCTTGCCCAGTTCCTCTCGGAAGTGGATGCGCTCAAGGGCCAATTACGTGCCAGGGTGACGCTGCTGGCTTGCGACACTGCCTTGTCCAACGGTGCGCCGTGGGAGTTCGAGCCATGGGATGAATTGCGTCTGCCCAGGGACATCAAGGGCGGCGGCGGCACCAGCTTCGTGCCAGTGTTCGACTGGATTGCGCGCCAGGGACGCCAGCCCGATCTGCTGCTCTATTTCACCGACGCGGAAGGCGATTTCCCCGCCATCGAGCCCAGCTACCCCACGCTCTGGCTGGTGAAGGGCAAGGCCCCCGTGCCGTGGGGACAACGGATACAGCTGAACTAGGTTTTTTACGAGACTCAATGGAACTCTCCAGCGAAGACGCACTGCGCCTCAATGTCCTGCTTACTCATGAATTGCAGGCGGTGCGCATCGATGAAAACAGCCTGACCCTGCATGCCCTGACAGGGCGCAGCGAGGCGCGCATCGCGCTGCATCCCACCGGGCGCAAGGAGCAGTATCTGCGGCTGGTGCGGGAAATGCTGTCCGGCCACGCGCTGGGATCCCCCGGCGGCTATCCTCTGTTCATCCAGCGCTGGACCCGCATGGGCCAGAACCTGGGAGACAACATTGACAAGCTGCTGCTGCTGGGTGATGAGGAGGCCGTGGTATCAGTGGCCTATTCGCCCAAACTCACCGATGAGCTGGCGCGGCGCGCCTGGTGGTGCGTGCAGAGCGGGGACAATGCGCGGCGCATGCTGGAACGGGCAGCAGTGTCGCAGGGAACCATGGGGCCGTTACTGGCCGAGTACCTGGTTGAAAACCTGCCGTTCGAAACCAGCCCGCATGCCGTGATCGACACGGTGCGCATCGTGCTGCAACCGGGCTTGCTCGATCCGCGGACCGTGCAGCGCCTGTGGAGCCGGGCCAAGGGCGACAACACATACTACGTGGGGTTTCTCGAGGCTGTGCCGGATGCGCTGCCGGGAGAAAATGACGCGCGAGAAATGCCGCAACATGGCAGCTCCGTGCTGGAGCCATTGCTGGCAGCAGACAACCCCTATGCGCGGCAACTGGCTCGCGTGCTCGCGCCATCCGGCAAGCGTTTCCTGGCGGCTTGCGAAGACGTGATGCGCCGCCCCGCGGACCAGGATGTGGCGCGAGCCCTGTTTCGCGCCATCGGCGCTTATTTCGGCGTACTGCGCCAGGACGCGAACCGGGAGCTCGAGCTGGAAGAAGCGCTGGCCGTGGCGGCACAGCGCCTCGCCGCGCCGGATGACGAGATGGGGGCGCTGCTTGCCGCCGCGCCGCAGTATCGTGCCGCGCTGCACGCCCTCCTGGTGCTGGCCGAGACGGGCGAATTCAGCGTGGCGCCAATCCTGGTGCGCACCACGGCTGTCGGCTCTCTCATGCGGCGCAAGCTGGGACCGGTAACCGATGCGCTGCTGGCGCAGCTTGCCGTGCTGCGCACGACTTCCTGAGAAAGCCCGTGCTTGGGTAGACGTTGCGGATGTTTCCGCACATTTTTCACATGAAACAACAAGGCCACCCGAAAGGTGGCCTGCCTGTTTATTTGGTGGGTGGTACAGGGTTTGAACCTGTGACCCCTGCCGTGTGAAGGCAGTGCTCTACCGCTGAGCTAACCACCCGAAATCGCCGGATTCAACGAATTGCGGATTATCCTTTGAAACCGGGTATTCCGTCAACCTGCTGCCCAGCACTTCAGCAGCAACGCCTCACGCCATTCCACTTGCGTTCCTGCTCGCGTTTGAAAAATGCCTTGCGGCTTAACTCGGGCTCGTCAGGGTGGACGGTGCGGTAGTGTGCGCGGTAGCGTTCATAAGCATCGTCGCCGCTCAAGCGCCGGATGGTGCGCCATATCTTGCGCAACATTTCAGTCGCGCACCCATTTTTCCACCAACCGGCTCGGCTCGTGGGGGGATTCGGTCAATGGCGGCACGGCCTTGCCCTGGAGGTGGCCGACACATACGCGCAGCATGTCGAAAATGATTATCCACAGCAGGATGACGAAAAACAGGGTGAGCCAGGCATCCAGTTGCTGGTTGAAGATGAGTTGCGGCGCAACAGCGGCTTTGTCCGGTGGTAAATCACCCGCTGCGAGCTTGTCGGCGAGGTCCCTGGCGGCGGCGAAGAAGCCGATGCGCACGTCGGGGCTGGTGATTTTTACCCAGGCCGCGGCGCTGGTGACGATGGCCAGCCAGGCGAGGGGGGCGGCGCTGATCCAGGCGTATTTCAGCTTGCCGGACTTCACCAGGATGCCGGTGGAGACCGACAGGGCGATGGCCGCCAGCATCTGGTTGGAGATACCGAACAGCGGCCACAGGATGTTGACGCCGCCGTTGGGGTCGATCACGCCGATATAGAGGAAATAGCCCCAGGCCGCGACGATGATGCCTGAAGTGAGGATCACGGAAGGGTACCAGGAGGTCTGGCCGAGACGCGGCGAGAAGTTGCCGAGGAAGTCCTGCAGCATGAAGCGTCCGACGCGGGTGCCGGCATCCAGTGTGGTGAGGATGAATACCGCCTCGAACATGATGGCGAAGTGGTACCACATGGCCAGCAGATTCTGGCCGAAGGCGCTGCCGAAGAGGCTGGCCATGCCGACGGCCAGCGAGGGCGCGCCGCCGGTGCGGGCGAACAGGGTCTTTTCACCCATTTCCCGTGCCAGCATTTCCATTTGCTCGACCGTGACGGGGTAACCCCAGGAGGATATCCTGGCTACCGCATCCGCAGCTTCCTTGCCGACAATGCCAGCCGGGCTGTTGATGGCGAAGAACACCCCGGGGTCGAGCACGCTGGCGGCGATCATGGCCATGATGGCGACGAATGATTCGAGCAGCATGCCGCCGTAGCCGATCATGCGGATATCCTTTTCGCTGGCCAGCAGCTTGGGCGTGGTGCCGGATGCGATCAGGGCGTGAAAGCCGGACACCGCGCCGCAGGCGATGGTGATGAACACGAAGGGGAACACGCGACCGCCGAAAATCGGTCCACTGCCGTCGATGAACTGCGTCAGGGCGGGCATCCTGATCTCCGGACGCATCACCACGATGGCGAGGGTCAGCAAAAGAATGGTGCCCAGCTTCATGAAGGTGGAGAGATAGTCGCGCGGCGCGAGCAGCAGCCATACCGGCAGGATGGCGGCGGCAAAGCCGTAGGCGATCACCGCCCAGGCCAGGGGCAGTCCCTCGTGGTCGAACAGGGGGCGCAGGCTCGGATTATGGTCGATCCAGCCGCCGCCCGCCACGGCCAACAGCAACAACGCCAGGCCGAGCACCGAGCCTTCCAGCACCCGCCCGGGACGGATGTCGCGCATGTACAGGCCGACCAGCACCGCGATGGGGATGGTGGAGGCGATGGTGGAAGTGGCCCACGGGCTGTGCTTCATGGCATTGACCACCACCAGGCCGAGCACGGCGATGAGGATCACCATGATCATCAGCGTGCCGACCAGCGCCGCGTTGCCGCCAATGGGTCCCAGTTCGTCGCGTGCCATCTGGCCCAGGCTTTTGCCGTTGCGCCGGATGGAAAAGAACATGATGGTCATGTCCTGCACGCAACCGCCGAGCACCGCGCCGATCAAAATCCACAGTGTGCCGGGCAGGTAGCCGAACTGTGCGGCCAGGGTCGGGCCAATCAGCGGGCCCGGCCCGGCGATGGCGGCGAAGTGGTGGCCGAACACGATCCACCTGTTGGTGGGGATGAAGTCGTGCCCATCGTCGAAACGCTCGGCCGGCGTGGCGCGCGTTTCATCCAGCACCAGCACGCGGGCGGCAATCCAGGCCGCATAAAAGCGGTAGGCCAGGGCGAAGACGCAGGCGGCGGCGGTAATCAGCCAGATGGCGTTGACCGGCTCGCCGCGGTTGAGGGCGATGCCGCCCAGGGCTGAGGCGCCAAGAATGGCAACCAGCAGCCAGCCAATAATACGCATGCTGTTTGAGTTCACGCGGTCCCCTCTTTAATTAACCTAGAAACCTCAGTTGGACGGGCTGGAGTGTGCGGTTTTTGCGAGGTGGGCAAAAACCGTGCAATCCGGCCCGTAGCGCCCTCACCAAACAGGTGAGCGTAAAATCGCGACAACAGTTGTTTAGAACCAAAACGCCATACCTCATGGTAAGCGGTCAACTGAGGTTAAATTGTCATTTGCCCGCCATGATAGCAATAGCGGCGTGGGCGTGGAACCTTGAACCATTGTAGAATTGCTCGCCATGACGCAACTTTACCGCATGATGGCGTGGTTCTGATAGGCACGGCGTAGCGATGGCGGGGCGTGCTGTTTCTGGTGCAAGCGCCGTGACTGAGCGGCAAGGGAAGGGTTTATAGCGAGGCCGATCTAGGCGACAATAGCGGCTATCGTGCAAACGGTTCCAGACCATCGGCGCGGGGGTCTCAAAAGAAATAGCGGGTATCAAGTCGGATTATCTGGAACGGTAGCCATACAGAACAATAGGATAGACGCATTATGCTGCTGATGATCGACAACTACGACTCCTTCACCTACAACCTGGTGCAGTACTTCGGCGAGCTGGGTGAAGACGTGCAGGTGTACCGCAACGACGAAATCACCGTGGAACAGGTGGCGGCGCTCAAGCCGGACCACATCGTGATTTCGCCCGGCCCCTGCACGCCCGCCGAAGCCGGTATTTCGGTTCCGCTGATTCAGCAATTCGCCGGCAAGGTGCCGCTGCTGGGGGTGTGTCTCGGCCACCAGAGCATCGGCCAGGCGTTTGGCGGCAAGATCGTTCACGCCAGGCAGCTCATGCACGGCAAGACTTCGCAGATTCACCACAAGGGCGTGGGCGTGTTCAAGGGGCTGCCCAACCCCTTCATCGCCACGCGCTACCACTCGCTGGTGATCGAGCGCGAAAGCCTGCCGGATTGCCTGGAAATCACCGCCTGGACCGATGACGGAGAGATCATGGGGGTGCGCCACAAGACCCTGCGGGTGGAAGGCGTGCAGTTTCATCCGGAATCCATCCTGACCGAGCACGGGCACCAGATGCTGGCCAATTTCCTCAAGGAGAAATGCGCGTGATGACGCCAAAAGAGGCGCTTGTCCGGCTGATCGAGCAGCGCGAGATTTTCCACGACGAGATGCTGTCCCTGATGCGCCAGATCATGAGCGGGGAAGTGACCCCGGCGCAGATTGCAGCCATCCTGATGGGCCTGCGGGTGAAGAAGGAAACGGTTGGGGAAATCTCCGCCGCCGCCCAAGTGATGCGCGAGTTCGCCACCAAGGTGCCGGTTACCCGCACCGACCATCTGGTCGACACCTGCGGCACCGGCGGCGATGCGGCGCACACCTTCAACATCTCCACTGCCGCCGCCTTTGTCGCTGCCGCTGCTGGCGCGCGCGTGGCCAAGCACGGCGGACGTTCGGTCTCCTCCTCCTGCGGCTCGGCCGACGTGCTGGAAGCGCTGGGCGTCAACCTCGACCTCTCCCCGGAACAGGCTGGCCAGAGCATAGACGAAATCGGCATCGGCTTCATGTTCGCACCCCACTTCCACGGCGCCATGAAGTACGCCGCACCGGTGCGGCGCGAGCTGGGCGTGCGCACGATTTTCAACGTGCTGGGCCCGCTCACCAATCCAGCCGGGGCCAGTAACCAGGTGATGGGCGTGTTCCATCCCGATTTGGTAGGCATCCAGGCCCGCGTGCTGCAACGCCTCGGCAGCCACCACGTGATGGTGGTGCACGGCAGCGATGGCCTGGACGAAATCACCCTGTCGGGCGAAACCCTGATCGGCGAATTGAAGGACGGTGAAGTCAGCGAATATACCCTGCAGCCACGCGAGTTCGGCTTCGAACCATGCAGTCTGGAGGCGCTGAAAGTATGGGACGCAACCCAGGCCAGGGACATGCTGCTCGGCGTGCTCGACAACCTGCCCGGTCCGGCGCGCGACATCGTGCTGCTCAATGCCGGCGCGGCGATCTACGTGGCCGGCTGCGCAGCAACACTGGCCGAAGGGATAGCCCAGGCGCGCACCGCCATAGAAAGTGGCGCAGCGCGCGAAAAATTGCGCCAGCTGGTGGAAGTTTCCAAACGTTTCAAGAGAGCCTGAGCGATGTCCGACATTCTGAACAAAATCATCGCGGTCAAGGAAGCCGAAGTGGCGCGCGCGGTGGCAAAGAAGCCCTATGCGGCCATCCGCGCCGAGGCGGAAGCGATGCCGCCGACGCGCGACTTCATCGCCGCCATGCGCGGCAAGATTGCCGCGGGAAAATCCGCCGTGATCGCCGAAATCAAGAAGGCCAGCCCTTCCCGCGGCATCATCCGGGAAAACTTCGACCCCGCCGCGATTGCCCGCAGCTACGAACAGCACGGCGCGGCATGCCTGTCCGTGCTCACCGACACCCAGTTCTTCAAGGGCAGCAAGAGCGACCTGATCGAGGCGCGCGCCGCCTGCAGCCTGCCGGTGCTGCGCAAGGATTTCATGATCGACCCCTACCAGATCTGTCGCGCCCGCACCATGGGTGCCGACTGCATCCTGCTCATCGTGGCGGCGCTGGACCGGCCGCGCATGCAGGAACTGGAAGCGGTGGCCCACGAACTCGGCATGGCGGTGCTGGTCGAGTCGCACGACGCGGCAGAACTGGAACTGGCGCTGCAGCTCAGGACGCCGCTGATCGGCATCAACAACCGCAACCTGCGCACTTTCGAAACCCGGCTGGAAACCACGCTGGAACTGCTGCCAAGCGTGCCGCAAGAGCGCATCGTGGTTACCGAGAGCGGCATTCTCAAGCCGGAGGACGTGCAACGCATGCGTCAGAACAATGTCAACGCCTTCCTGGTCGGCGAAGCCTTCATGCGCGCCCCGGACCCCGGCGTGGAACTGGCGCGACTGTTTGCTTAAGGCACTTCCGCCGCCGGCATGCGCGCGAGAATGATCGCGCTTTTCCGCATCAATCCCTTGGCGTTGCGGTGGCTGTCGTAGTAGCGTGGATTGGGCACCATGGCCGCAAGTTTTGCGGCCTGCTCCGCGCTCAGGCTGGCGGCGCTGGTCTTGTAATAATAGCGCGAGGCGGCTTCCGCACCGAATACGCCGTTGCCCCATTCGATGACATTCATGTAAATCTCCAGGATCCTTCGCTTCGTCATCATGCGCTCCAGCATCAGCGTGATCAGCGCCTCTTCTCCCTTGCGCCAGAAAGCCTTGCGGGACGAGAGAAACAGGTTCTTCGCCAGCTGCTGGCTGATGGTGGAACCGCCGGCGACGATGCGGCCTTTTTTCAGGTTTTTTTCGTAGGCCTTCTGGATGCCGTCCCAGTCGAAGCCCTCGTGGTCGATGAATTTGGCATCCTCGGCAGCGATCAGGGCGCGCTTCAGATTCATCGAAATGCGGTCGTAGGGCACCCATTTGTGGCGCAACTCGGCGCCCGGGTTCTTTTCCTGCATTTCCGCCAGGCGCGTGTCCATGAAGGCGCTGGTGGAAGGGTTGTGATCCACCCACCACCAGATATGGGCAAAAATCCATGCCTGATACAGCACGACCACGCCCAGGCAAATCAGCAATCCGCGCCAGAGCCAGCGCCACAGGAATTTCATAAGGACTTCAGCATGGCCATGACGGGCCGGGTATCCGGCCGCACGCCGCGCCACAGGAAGAAAGACTCCGCCGCCTGCTCGACCAGCATGCCCAGGCCGTCCGCCAATTGCGCCGCGCCGTTGGTCTGGGCGAATTGCAGAAACGGCGTCAGGCCCTTGCCGTACATCATGTCGTAAGCCAGGCTGCCGGACGCGAACACCTTGTCCGGAAGGGGCGGCAGTTCGTCGTGCAGGCTGCTGGAAGTGGCATTGATGACCAGGTCGAAATGTTGGCCGGCAAGACTGGCATAATCGCCGCTGCACAGTTCACCGTGGGGCAGGAACAGCCGCGCCAGTTCGTGCGCCCTGGCCGGTGTGCGGTTGGCAATGGCAAACAGCGCCGGGCGCTGCTCCAGCAAGGGCAGGATCACCCCCCGCGCCGCTCCCCCCGCCCCCATCAGCAGAATCCGTTTGCCCTGGATGGCAAAACCCAGGTTGGCGCTAATGTCGCGCACCAGTCCAGCGCCATCGGTGTTGTCGCCCAGGATGGCTTCTCCTTCGAATTTCAGCGTGTTCACCGCTTGTGCGAGTTCCGCGCGCGGCGTCAGGCGAGTCGCCAGCTTCCACGCTTCCTGCTTGAACGGCACGGTGACGTTGAGCCCCTTGCCCCCGGCTGCCTGAAATTCGCGCACGCAGCGGGCAAAAGCGTCAAGCGGGGCAAGCAATGAAGTATAGTTTAGGTCCTGGCCTGTCTGGCGGGCAAATTCGGCATGGATCAGGGGAGATTTGCTGTGGGCGATGGGATTGCCTATCACGGCGTAGCGGTCGGTCATGAAATTCTCTGCGGAGTCGGTTTTCTGGATGCGAATTCTACCTCAGGGCAGAATTTCGCATTAAGGCTTTCTCAAGGTAAGCTATATGCATGGTCAAATGTCTTGAAAGGGGTGTCTATAATGTCACGTGCAATACCATTGTTTTTGTTTCTGGCCGCGATGGGCGCGGGCCCGGCCTGGTCTGCAGAAGCCCTGAAACTGGCTGCGGCGCCTTCGGATAGCGAACGCTTTGCGGATGCCGACGTATTGGGCAAATATCAGGCGCTGGCCAAATTTCTGAGCGCACAACTGAACACCCCCGTCACTTTCACGCCGGTAGCGAGCCCTTTTACCGCGGCCAAACGCGCCAGCCGCGGCGAGTATGACATGATAATCGCACCTTCCCACACCATCGCCAGCGTGCTGAAAGCCGGTTACAACCCGGTATGCAAGGAAGGCGGCGTGGTGAGTGCCGTTTTCGTCGCGGGACAGGATGCGAAATGGCGAAGCCTCAAGGAGGCGGTCGGAACAAAACTGGGCCTGCCGCCCTTCGAGTCCGTCCAGGCGGGCCTGGTGCGCGGGGAACTGAACTCCAGATCGGTCGAGACCAGGAAGCATTTCCAGGAAGCCCGCTATTTCCGTAGCCAGGAGGCTGAACTTTTTGCGCTCGAAATCAACAGCATGGATATTGTCGCCGTGGATTCCGCGCTGGCCGGAAAGTGGTTGAAATCGCATCCGGGCAAGATTATCCAGCCTACCGCCGAAGCGCCCAAGATGGCTTTTGCCGTCAACAGCAAGAAAATCAGCCCGGAGCAGGAAAAAAAGATCGGGAGCGCGCTGCTGAAATACGCTGAAACGGAAACCGATGCCAGCAAGAAAATGGTTTTCTCGCCCACCCGACGCGAGGAGTTTGCCGCGATTTCTTCAATGCTCAATACCACGCCCACAGAACTGCCCGGCACGCGCGTGGTCGAGGCCAAACAGGCCCGCGACCTGGTGGCGAAAGGCGTGACCGTGATCGATGCGCGCGCCGAGCCGGAATATCTGGAAGGACACATCAAGGGCGCGCTGCCGGTTACCTATCATGAAGTCAGCGCCAAGGAAGTCGGGTTTGACGCCGCGGAAGACAAGTTCGACCTGGCCAGGCTGCCGCAGGACAAGAATACCGCCATGCTGCTTTATTGCGACGGCACGCCGTGCTGGAAGAGCTACAAGGCTTCCGTGCTGGCGCTGCGCAATGGCTACAGGAATATCTACTGGTTCCGTGGCGGCTACCCGGAATGGAAAGCCGCCGGCTACCCGTTCGAAACCGGCAAGGCAAAATAATAGCGCGCAGGTCCGATGGAGCCGTTGTGGAAAAACATGACGTAAAAACCAGCTCGCACGAGGGCGCGGGACGGCGCTACCATGCAGCGAAAAAAGTCACGCTGGTCAGCGTCGGCGTGAATGTCGCGCTGACCCTGTTGCAGATCGTGATCGGCATTATCGGCAAATCCTCCGCGCTGGTGGCCGACGGCATGCATTCCCTGTCCGACCTGCTGTGCGATTTCCTGGTGCTGTTCGCCAACCGCCACGGGTCAAAGGACGCGGACAGGGAACATCCTTATGGCCATGCGCGCATCGAAACCGCCACCACCCTGGTGCTGGGCGCGATCCTGATGGGGACTGGCGCCGCCCTGTTGTGGGGCGCGGCACAACGCCTCCAGGATCCATCCGTCATCCAGAGGGTGCATGTCATGACCTTGTGGATCGCCGTCCTCACGCTGGCCGCCAAGGAAGGGCTGTTCCGCTACATGCTGCACGTGGCGCGCAAACTCCACTCGCGCATGCTCGAAGCCAACGCCTGGCACGCTCGCTCCGATGCGGCCTCGTCGCTGATCGTGGTAGCGGGCATTGCCGGCAATCTCTACGGAGTGACTTCTCTCGACCTGCTGGCGGCCGCTCTGGTGGCGGCGATGATTTTCCGCATGGGCTGGAAGCAGGCCTATCAGTCCCTCATGGAACTGATCGACACCAGCCTGGACGAACAGGAAGTCGCGGCCATCCGTGGCACCTTGCTGGCGACACCCGGCGTAAAGGGCCTGCACGAACTGCGCACGCGCCGCATGGGCGACCGCGCGCTGGTCGACGCGCACGTGCTGGTCGATCCGAAAATCAGCGTGTCGGAAGGGCATTACGTGGCAGAAACCGCACGCGCGCGCGTGCTCAAGGCGCATGCCGCACTCGACGTGATGGTGCACATCGACCCGGAAGATGATTCGGCGGTCAAACGCAGCATACACCTGCCGCCGCGCGAAGAGCTGTTGCGCCTGCTCAGCCAGCGGCTGGGCACCAGCCTGCCGCCAGCAGACAGGATCGTCCTGCACTACCTGGGCGGCAAGGTGGACGCCGAGATTCTGCTTGCCGATCCAGCGACCTGGCAAGCAGAAAGAATAACTGGATTGAAAGCCGAAATTGCAAGGATTGAGGCAGAAAATGGCATTTTTCGTACCATCGAATTGCGCCGGCACGCACCATAGTGGCGCAAAAAAAGAAGCTGCCGCACCATCCTAGGGCAAGCATTTTTTTGCCCGGATTTTAACTGTCTGTGTCACAATGATTAATTAAGATTTATTTAATGGCATGCTTCGTGCTTTGAAGCGCATGAATTTTTTTACCATTCGTTCGTAGGAGAGAAATATGGCAGTTGCCGACGTTTTAAAAATGATCAAGGACAACGAAGTCAAATTCGTTGATCTGCGTTTTACCGACACTCGCGGCAAGGAACAGCACGTTTCCATCCCCGCTCACGTCGTGGATGCCGACTGGTTCGAAAGCGGCCACGCTTTCGACGGCTCCTCCATTGCCGGCTGGAAGGGCATCCAGGCGTCCGACATGCTGTTGATGCCGGATCCCGATACGGCCAACATGGACCCGTTCTTCGATGAAGCCACCCTGATCCTCTCCTGCGACGTGGTCGAACCCGCCGACGGCAAGGGCTACGACCGCTGCCCGCGCTCCATCGCCAAGCGTGCCGAAGCCTACCTGAAATCTTCCGGCATCGGCGACACGGCCTACTTCGGCCCGGAACCAGAATTCTTCATTTTCGACTCCGTCACCTGGCATGCCGACATGTCGGGCACCTCGGTGAAAATCGAGTCCGAGGAAGCCGCCTGGTCGTCCAGCGAAAGCTTTGAAGGCGGCAATACCGGCCACCGCCCCGGCATCAAGGGCGGCTATTTCCCCGTTCCCCCTGTCGATTCTTTCCAGGACATCCGTTCCGCCATGTGCCTTGCACTGGAAGAAATGGGCGTGCCGGTCGAAGTGCACCACCACGAAGTGGCAACCGCCGGCCAGTGCGAAATCGGCACCAAGTTCAGCACCCTGGTGAAACGCGCCGACTGGACCCAGATCCTGAAATACGTGGTATTCAACGTCGCTCACGCCTACGGCAAGACCGCGACCTTCATGCCCAAGCCCATCGTCGGCGACAACGGTTCCGGCATGCACGTGCACCAGTCCATCTGGAAAGACGGCAAGAACCTGTTCGCCGGCAACGGCTACGGCGGCCTGTCCGAGACCGCCCTGTACTACATTGGCGGCATCATCAAACACGCTCGTGCTCTGAACGCGATCACCAATCCTGGCACCAATTCCTACAAACGCCTGGTGCCCGGCTTCGAAGCCCCGGTGATGCTGGCCTACTCCGCCAAAAACCGCTCCGCTTCGATCCGCATACCGCACGTGGCCAGCGACAAGGGCCGCCGCATCGAGACCCGTTTCCCGGACCCTTCCGCCAACCCCTACCTGTGCTTCTCCGCACTGCTGATGGCCGGCCTCGACGGCATCCAGAACAAGATTCATCCTGGCGATGCCATGGACAAGAACCTGTACGACCTGCCGCCGGAAGAAGAAAAGCTGATCCCGACCGTGTGCTCCTCGCTCGACCAGGCGCTGGACTACCTCGACAAGGACCGCGAGTTCCTGACCCGTGGCGGCGTGTTCTCCAATGACTGGATCGATGCCTACATCGAACTGAAGATGGAAGAAGTCACCCGCTTCCGCATGACCACTCACCCGGTCGAATTCGCCATGTATTACAGCCTGTAATACGCAGCGGCCGCGCCCTTAAAAAGGGCGGGGAAACCAAGGCGCTGAGCCAACGTGTTGCTGGTTGACCGCCAATTAACCATGTCCCTATCTCATTCGAGGTAGGGACATTTTTCATCAGCACGATTTCTCTCCCAGAAGTACCAAGCTATCGGCCCCTATGGACGTTTGGCCAGCCACCGGTCGAATGGAAAGAAGAGAGTCCTCTGAAGCCAGGTAGTCGGAATAATTCACTGATGTGGCGATAGCGAAACACCAGACCCTGCCGAAAGCCGCGCCAGCACTGGCGCGGCGGATCGGGTAGGAGGCGGGGTCACCCCCGCCGTCCTCCCACACCACCGGACGTACGGATCACGTATCCGGCGGTTCCTGCCTCCCATTGCTGGGTTGAGCTTACGTCCCGAGGACTATTCGCCCGTTAGCCTATAGACGCTGCGACCGCCTTCGAGGCTTCCGGCCCCTAGTGCTCTGTCGCCAGCTCCCTCTCGGGACAACTGTCCAGACTTCACGGAGAGATAGCCACCTTTCCGCTCATGGCAGGTTCAGCCCTTCGCGGCTTGGTCAGAGCCACTACTATGGCCTCGGCTGACTCCCATCATCCCATCCCGACACCTTGCGATGTCAGTAGCACAAGGCAGGCCGACGGGCCTCCCAGGGTAATTCGCGCGACCTTCATGCTTATGCCTGTCGGATCTACGTCGTAGCGTTCCGTGCAAGTATCGGGCTTTACAGATATGCGCCTGCTTACCCCGCTACGCCGCCTCTATCCGCTTCCTGTTCGTCAGGCCAGCACTTTGCCTACGGCTTCCTTCAGATTCCGCCTTGCGACGGACACCCTTGCCGTTCGGCTAACACTTCCCCTTGCCGGGTGTGTAAAGGACTTTCACCTTCTAGTCATTCTCCCCGCCACCACAGCGGAGAAAACAGCGCCATGCCTGGCGCACGCAGCAAAAAGCCCGGAGCATGTCCGGGCTTTGAAATGATGGTGGAGACAGGGAGGATCGAACTCCCGACCTTCTGATTGCGAACCAGACGCTCTCCCAGCTGAGCTATGCCCCCGAAGTCGGCGCATTTTACCGCATATCGTCCCCGTTGCGAAGTATCGCAATGGACTCTGTCCTTATTCGATGAGGTAATAATGATTCTCTTGCCTGATAAGTCAAATTCGTGTGCAATAATGGCTCTATGGCAGACAGCAAAAAATATGAAATCCAGGTGGATACCGAAGCCACCTATCTTCCAGACCAGTCGGATGAGGGCGCCGGGCGTTATGTTTTTGCCTATACCATTTCCATCAACAACACCGGGACCGAGGCGGCACAACTCGTCAGCCGGCACTGGATCATTACCGATGCGGAAAACCAGGTGCAGGAAGTGCGTGGGCTCGGCGTAATCGGCGAACAGCCCTTGCT
Organism: Sulfuricella sp.; assembly: GCA_028714955.1. Classification (GTDB taxonomy): domain Bacteria; phylum Pseudomonadota; class Gammaproteobacteria; order Burkholderiales; family Sulfuricellaceae; genus Sulfurimicrobium. Next base: position 32,396 of record JAQTLK010000004.1, on the reverse strand, counting down.
ACGTCCGGGCGAGCGCTTCGAATATACCAGCGGCACGTCTTTGGCAACACCGGTGGGCACCATGCGTGGCAGCTACCAGATGGTAGCCGAGGACGGCACGCATTTCGAAGCCCGGGTGGCGGAGTTTTCTCTGGCGATACCGCGGGTGTTGCATTAACCCCAGATAATCCATTAGCCCTGATTTTTGCAGAACGATACGCCGTAGGGGCGAATTCATTCGCCCATGGGCGGCTAAAGCCGCCCTACGTGCGCTAATTGATAATCTGGGTTAACCAGAATCATGAAGCAGCGCTTCATTACACGCGGCATTTTGTAAATACCGGATAGCGGGCGCTTTCAGTCTTGCGTCTGATCTTCCCCGGCCAGTTCGAACCATTTGCCGATCACGCGCTCCGCTTCTTCCATGCCTTGATGTTTTGAGCTGGAAAATAACTGGGCGGTCGCGCCTGGGTAAATCTCCGCCAATTCCTTTTTTACCGTGCGCAACACCGCCTGGGCCTGTTGCCGGTTGAGTTTGTCGGCCTTGGTCAGCAGCACATGCACCGGGTTGCCGGTATACTGGAACCACGATAGCATCTGCCGGTCCAGATCGGTGAGGGGGCGGCGGATATCCATGATCAGCACCAGGCCACGCAACGAGGATCGGGTCTGCAGGTAGGTGCTCAACACGCCGCGCCAGTGAAGGCGGATTTTTTCCGGCACGGCGGCATAACCGTAACCGGGCAAATCCACCAGATAGCGATCCTCTCCTTCTTCGCCGAGCCGAAAGAAATTGATCAGTTGGGTGCGGCCCGGTGTTTTGCTGACGAAGGCGAGCCGGGTGCGATTGGCCAGCGTGTTGATCGCACTCGACTTACCCGCATTGGAGCGCCCGGCGAAGGCAACTTCCATGCCGCTGGAGGGGGGCAAATCGCGCAAATCATGCGCCGAAATAAAAAACTTGACGTGCTGGAAAAGGGCCATGGAAAATTTTTCGTTCAAAGTGGCATGATATCTTAAGTCTTGGTATAGAATTACCGTTTTTTAAGTCAAAAGAACTTGTCAAGGAGTCCAAGAATGAAACAAACCGTGGCGATGGTGGCGATAGCGGGAGCAATGGTCGCGTCTTCAGCGCTGGCAGAAGAAACTGCCGCCAAGGGGGACCCTGCCAAGGCGCAACAGATCGCAACGACAGTTTGCGTTGCCTGTCATGCCGCTGATGGTAACAGCGTCGTAGCCGCCAACCCGAAACTGGCCGGACAGATACCCGAATACATCAACAAGCAACTTGCCGACTTCAAATCCGGTGCACGTGTTAATCCCATTATGGCCGGCATGGTCGCCACCCTGTCGCCAGAGGACATGAAAAGCCTGGGCGTATATTTCGGCGCACAGAAACCCGCTCCCGGCAACGCCAAGGACAAGAACCTGGCAGCCGCGGGCCAAAAACTCTACAAGGGCGGCAATCAGGCTAGCGGCGTGCCCGCCTGCGCAGCCTGCCACGGCCCGAGCGGCGCCGGCATCCCGGTACAGTTTCCTCGCCTGGCCGGTCAGCATGCGGAATACGTCCTGACCCAGCTGAAGAGCTTCTGGAGCGGCGAGCGCGCCAATGACGGCGCCAAAATGATGCGCGTTATCGCTTCCAAGATGACAGACCAGGAAATGAAGGCAGTGGCGGAATACATTTCCGGCCTCAACTAGCATTACAAGCGGCCGACAGCAGCAAATCAAAAGGGTGACAGTGATGTCACCCTTTTTTGTCCGCACATGACTAATTACTGATTAAAACGTGAACCCTCCAAACGCCTATCACCGTCGCTTGACGCAAAATGCCTATGAGTTGCTAAGCTCGATGCGCCTGGCCATCAGCCTGCTCACCGTGCTGGCGATCGCCTCCGTAATCGGCACCGTGCTCAAGCAGAACGAACCTTATTCGAACTACGTCATCCAGTTCGGACAGTTCTGGTTCCAGGTGTTCGAGTTTCTGGGACTCTACGACGTATACCACTCCGGCTGGTTTCTCGCCATTCTGGCGTTTCTGATCCTCTCCACCGGCATGTGCATCTTCCGCAACACGCCCCTGATGCTGCGCGAAATGCGCTCGTTTCGCGAACACGCCACGGAAATCTCGCTGCGCGCCTTTTCGCACCAGGCAGAATTTGCCAGCCACGTACCACCCGACGCATTGCAAAACCGTTTAAGCCAGTACCTCCAGGGGCAGGGCTTCCATGCCAGGATAGGCGCGCCCAGCGGATCCGGCGACATTCTCGTTGCCGCAAAGACCGGCAGCTATCACCGCCTCGGCTACGTGCTTACTCACGCCGCGATTGTCATCATCTGCCTGGGTGGACTGATCGACGGCAATCTCCCGCTCAAGGTGGAACAACTCATTGGCTGGAAGAAGATCGAGACGCGCGACCTGCCGCTAGGAGAAATCCCCGCCGCAAGCCGGCTCTCTCCCGCCAATCTCTCCTTTCGCGGTGGCGTGACGATTCCGGAAGGCAGCTCCGCCGACGTGGTATTTCTCAATATCGCCGACGGCTATCTGGTGCAGGACCTGCCATTCGACATCACGCTGAAGAAATTCCGCATCGAACACTACCCCACTGGCCAGCCCAAGTCGTTTGAAAGCGACATCACCATCACGGACAAAACGACGCATGAGACACTCTCGCAAACCATCCGCGTCAATCATCCGCTGATTTACAAGGGCATCGCCATTTATCAGGCCAGTTTCGGCGATGGCGGAACCCGCCTGACCATGAATGGGTGGAACCTGTTCAGCCCCTCCTCCCAACCCTTCACCATGCATGGCGTGGTCAAGCAGGCATCGCAACTATCCAATGGCAATGCGACCTACAGCGTCGAGTTCACGGAATTTCGCAAGTTCAATATCGAGAATTTCGCTAGTGAAAATGGCGACATGGCCAGTGGCTGGCAAAACCTGCTCAAGTACCTGAAAACCGGCAGCGCCAAATCGACGAAGAAGGACCTGCGCAATGTCGGGCCGAGCTTTCAGTACAAAATCCGAGATGCCCAGGGCCAGGCACGGGAGTATTTCAACTACATGCTGCCGATCCTGCTGGATGACCGCTGGTACCTGCTGTCCGGCATGCGCGAGGCACCCAACGAGCCGTTCCGCTACGTTCGCTTCCCGCTTGACGGACAAAACCGGATCGACGGCTTCATGCGTCTGCGCGCCATGCTGATGGATAAGCAGGCCCACCCCGAAATCGCGCACCAATTTGCCGATTTTGCGCTGCAAGGGGAAAGGATCAGCGCTTCCATGAAGGACAAGCTGGTGGCAAGCACTGTCAAGGTGCTGGATATTTTCGCCGCCGGCGGCTACGATGCCCTGGCTAAATTCATCGAAAAATCCGTGCCCTCAGCAGAGCAGGAAAAGGCGGCCCAGACCTATCTCAAGGTTCTCGAAAGCGCGGCGGTTTCGGCCTGGCGAATCACCCAGGCCAAAGCCGGCCAGCCGGCGGTGATGGATGACAATACCCTGCGCTTCGTGCGCGACAGCCTCAATACGACCAGCGACCTGTTCAGCTACGGCGCACCTGCGTACCTGCAGCTCTCCCAGTTCGATGAAGTGCTGGCGAGCGGACTGCAGCTTACCCGCTCCCCCGGCAAAAACATCGTTTACGGTGGCTCGGCGCTGCTGGTTCTGGGCGTTTTCTTCATGTTCTATGTCAGGGAACGCCGCATCTGGTTGCTGGTCAAACGACAGGCTGGAACAGTATTGTTCGCCATGTCGACCAACCGCAAGACGATGGATTTCGAAAAGGAATTCGCTCGCCACAAGGAACAACTCGCGCGCCTGCTAAAGGAATGATTCAATGGAATTGACACAAAACTACGGTGCACGGCCCGCCTTTCTTAAAACCCTGTCCTGGTTCGACTGGCTCTATGCCCTGATCCTGGCTGGCGGCGCCCTTTATGCGTTCAATCTTTATGGCCACGACATGGATGGCTACGAAAAAGGCATCCTGCTTCTGTCCTGTGCTGGACTTATCGGTCAAGGCTGGGTCTGGAAGCCCTTCCGCGCATTGGTGCTAGTGGTTGCCACCTTGAGCCTGTTCGGCATCAGCCAGTACCACGGCCAACTGGCCAGGGCGGAACAGGCTTTTTTCCTTAAATTCTTTTTCGGCAGCCAGACCGCCATCATGTGGATGAGTGCACTGTTCGTGATCGCCACTGGCGGCTACTGGCTCGCCCTGCTGAGCCGCTCCGACTTTGCCGCCCGGGTATCCAGCGCCATCACCTGGAGCGCGGTGACGATGGGCTTGGTCGGTTTGATGACGCGCTGGTACGAGTCCTACCTCATCAGCCCGGATGTCGGGCACATCCCGCTCAGCAACCTGTATGAAGTCTTCATCCTGTTTTCCATCCTCACCGCACTGCTCTACCTGTTTTACGAGTTGCGCTACCAGAACCGCCAGATGGGTGCCTTCGTGCTGCTGGTCATCAGCGCGGCGGTAGGCTTCCTGCTGTGGTACACCTTCGGGCGCCAGGCCAACGAGATACAGCCGCTGGTTCCGGCGCTGCAATCCTACTGGATGAAAATCCACGTCCCCGCCAACTTCATCGGCTATGGCGCCTTCGCGCTGGCCGCAGCGGTCGGGGCGGCCTACCTGCTGGTCAACAAGGGCATCCTGGCCAGCCGCCTGCCCACCGTCGAAATGCTCGACGACCTGATGTACAAATCCATTGCCATCGGCTTCGCCTTCTTCACCATCGCCACCATCCTCGGCGCCATGTGGGCGGCCGAAGCCTGGGGCGGCTACTGGTCGTGGGACCCCAAGGAAACCTGGGCGCTGATCGTGTGGCTGAATTACGCCGCATGGCTGCACCTGCGCCTGGTAAAAGGCCTGCGCGGGCCGCTGCTGGCATGGTGGGCGCTGATCGGCCTGTTCGTGACCGCCTTCGCCTTCCTGGGCGTCAACATGTTCCTCTCTGGCCTGCATTCCTACGGAACGTTGTAAGTCCGAAAACCAGGGGGAACAGCAGCTTTATTCTTTAAATTCCAGCCAACCCGCCTGTGTCGAGGGCGCGGGTTCCCCTCTGTCTTCCTTCAACCTAGAAACCTCAGTTGGACGGGCTGGAGTGTGCGGTTTTTGCGAGGTGGGCAAAAACCGTGCAATCCAGCCCGTAGCGCCCTCACCAAACGGGTGAGCGTAAAATTGCGACAAAAGTTGTTTAGAACCAAAACCCTTTACCTCATGGTAAGCGGTCAACTGAGGTTTCTAGGTTCATGGCATATTCCCATGCGGTCTGCGCGGCATGGAAACGATGCGATCGAGAACTTTTTTCTGGTCTTCATTCAGAACCGATTGCAGTTTTTCTGTCGCATCAGCAAGCCTTGAAAGCTTCTGGGCAAAGACTGAAGCCTGCTCTGCATGCTGACGCACGGTGGCGGCAGCATCCGCTATAGCCGGCAACGCTTTTCTTTCCCCGAAAGTGCGCATGACATCCAGACTGGCAGCCGAGTAGGCATCCCATGCATTTTGCTGGGACGACTTGATTTCAAGCATGGCCGCTTCCCTGTCCAGACGATTCCTGAACCACTGCTCGCGCGCTTCCGGGCTGATCCGCCGAAACTGGCTGTAGCGATATTCCTGATCGTGAGCAAACGACATGGCGGGCGCCGCCAAACCAGTAACCAGGATGCTGGTCGCCACAGCGCCCAAGACAGAGCGGAATATTTTCATGATGAGCCTCGCTTATTCGTTGATCTGAGGTTTTCATTCTAGGAACACTCATCTTTTTGAATCAATGGAAGAATTGTTACAGGCTGTTACGAAAGGCGCAGTGAACGGCTGACAGAGGAAACGCTGGCCAGACGTTACCTTTTCTCCTCCTCAATCCGGGTCCCGGACACAATTGGAAACAATTTGATTCTAGGGAAACGCATCCATCAGGCGATAAACTTTGCCGGAAACTGGCATTGGCGCTACTCGAAGGTTTCAACCCAACGGTCATGGCGCAGCACCGCCCTAAATCATGAAACAGTGCTGCGGCCATGTACGTTTCCCTCACCCCTGGCCCATCCCGGAGGGAGAGGGGGAACGCTCGCCCCTTCTCCCTCCGGGAGAAGGTCGGGATGAGGGAGGGAGCTCCCGCATGGAGTGTCCCCACCGGGATTGGCGGCAAAGCCGCTCAATCCGGCGAGAAGGGGGACGAGGTCGCGCTGCGCGAGTTTTACGTTAAGTGTGTGGCGACTGTCGCCATCCCGTCCAACCGACGGTTTCAAGGTTCAAGCGCATAAACAACAAAAAGGATTGAAATGAAAGCGTTTTTTGTTTACCTGCTGGCAATCTGCACAGCATTGATGCTGACAAGCTGCCAATTGGGTGATGGCGGATCTTCAGCACCACCTCCTACGGATGTCGCCGTGGTTCCAGGGGACGGTGTTGTCACGGCCACATGGACCATGTCGCCCGGCGTGGATTACTGGATCTTCTATGCCCCTGCAAGCAGCATTACCACCGGAAACTGGACCACCCTGCCCGGAGCGCAATCGCACATGTCCATCTCTTCACCTTATGTGGTGACGGGTTTGGTCAATGGCACCACCTATTCCTTTACCATCGACGGGAGAATCAATGGCGGTCCCAGCGGGGGAGGCAGTCCATCGGTCTCGGCTGTGCCGCGTCTTGCGGGCGCCACATGGATTACCGGCGCGTCCACTGGCGCCGGCGACCTGCGCGGCGTTACCTATGGAACGACATTCGTCGCAGTGGGCGCGAACGGCATCGTCCTGTCGAGTTCCGACGGGAAAACCTGGATGACTCAAAACAGCGGCGTCTCCACCCAGCTCAACGCTGCTGTCTATGGTGGCAGCTATCTGGCCGCGGGTGCGGGCGGAACCATCCTGACAAGCGCCGATGCCGTCACCTGGACTCCCCAGACGAGTGGCACGAGTAATGATATTTATGGCCTTGCCGCCAATGGAAGTTTTTATGTGGCAGTGGGGTCGAACGGGACGATTATCACTAGCAGCGGCGGCGCCAGCTGGGTGCCCGCATCCTCAGTCCCCGCAGCCCCCGCCCTGTATGGCATCGCCTATGGGAATGGCAGGTATGTCGCCGTGGGTGCCGGCGGGACGGTGCTCACCAGTGCGGATGCAAGCACGTGGCAAAGCGTCGCGCAGCTCACCTCAAACGACCTGAAGGGGGTTGCTTACGGAAACGGAACCTTCGTGGCGACCGGTGCCGCAGGCACAATCCTGACCAGCACGGACGGTTTGACCTGGACATTGCAAACTTCCATCACTTCGAACCCGGCAATTAACGCCGTTATATATGGCACGCAATTTGTGGCAGTCGGCGATGGCGGTGCAATCTTTACCAGCGCTGACGGGGTTGACTGGACGGCTCCAGTCTCGGTGGCCCCAAGCAATGGCAACAAGCTTTATGCGATCGCCCATGGCAACTATGGATATGCCGCCGTGGGCTCCGCGGGCACGAATTTGACGGCTTATTAGCCCGCCATTCTATCGCTGCTCGCCCCGGCCGCTGCAGGGCAACAGAAAGCTGTCAACAAGGTGACAGAACTATCTCGCAAGTATGGAATCGAATGGTTCGGGTCACTCGAAAAACAGGAACTGTCTGGAAGACAGCCAACACGGCCGCCAAGGATAAGGACAAACACCATGAAAACGTTCAAGTTGATAATTGCGCTTCTGCTGCTGTGCGCATCCGGCGCAGGCAATGCCTGGGCAGATCACCACCGTGGCCACGTGCATCTGGGCGTGGCGATAGGACCATACTGGGAACCATCATTTTATCCGCATCCCTACTACTACCCGTACCCGCCCTATTACTATCCGCCGGTGGTGATTGAACATCCTGTGCCGCAGGTATATATCGAGCAGCCGGCTCCCGAGGCGCCCACCGCTCCTGATGCCGCCGCGCCTGTCAATTACTGGTACTACTGTCCTGCGGCAAAGGGTTATTACCCTTACGTCAAGGAGTGCCCCAGCGGATGGCAAAAGGTATTGCCGCAGCCACCAGGCCAGCCCTAATTTGAACCAGGAGTCACCATCATGAAATCCCCGATTTTTACTCGCGCGGCCATATCGGCCATGCTGCTGCTCGCCGGATGCGCTTCCCTGCCGACCGGACCCAGCGTAATGGCGCTGCCTGGCAGTGGCAAAACCTTCGAACAGTTCCGCAGCGACGATGCCGAATGCCGTCAATACGCCCTGCAGCAGATAGGCGGCGCCAGCGCGAACCAGGCCGCAGTCAATTCCAGTGTCACGAGCGCCGCGGCCGGAACCGTGGTGGGCGCCCTTGCTGGCGCGGCTATCGGCGGTGGGCACGAGGGTGCCGGCGTGGGCGCTGGCACCGGGCTGCTGGTGGGCAGCATGGCTGGCGCCGGTGCCGCTCAAAGTTCAGCCTATGGAACCCAGCGAAGTTATGATAATGCCTACATTCAGTGCATGTACGCCAAGGGAGAGCAGGTCCCCGTGCCCGGGGCCATACCGCGCAGCCGGGCGCGGATGCCGGCAGGCGCTTCCTACCCGCCGCCCCCGCCACCGGGATACCCCGCACCCTGAGAGCGGCAAAGCTGCTCAATCCGGCGAGAAAGTGGAGAAGGAAACGCTTCGCGTTGTTTCATACATGGACGCCTACCATTCTTTTGCTGCCGCCTTGCCTGACCCGCTTTAGGAAACTCCATCCATGGAAACAGCGCCAAACACCGTTTCGTCTTCCTCTTTGCACCCCGCGTTGTGGATCGCAGCCATTTCGGTGACGCTGCTGTCTTTGGTTGGCATCGCCGCACTGACCGGCCTATTGCCAGCCAGGCCGGTTCCAAACGAAGTGCAGCCTGCCGCCGTGGCGGCCAACCCGCCGCCGGCGCCAGCCGCCACCGCGCCAACTACTGCCGCCGGCGCACCCGAAACGATGGCATTGCCCGCTTCCGTTGAAAAAACACCCCCGCCTCGCCATCGCAAGACTGCAAGAATGAAAGCCAAACCGGAAGTTCCGGTAAGCCAGGCGGCACTTCCTCCCTTTGGCAGTGGCGTTCCTCCCGATTACGTTCCGTCGCCAGGCGAGGCATCGGTGCCGCCGCCCTGCGCCGATTGCGGCGTCATCGCCGATGTGCGCCAGGTGACCCATGAAGGCCAGGGAAGCGGCGTGGGCGCAGTCGTCGGCGGCGTTGTCGGCGGCGCCCTGGCGAACAACATCGGCAGGGGCAACGGGCGCACGCTTGCCACGCTCGCTGGCGCCCTGGGCGGCGGCCTGCTCGGCAACACAATCGAGAAATCCAGGAACCAGACGGTCAGCTACCAGGTTACGGTACGCATGGAGGATGGCACCACGCGCCTGATCGACGCCGACACCCTGCCGCCCTGGCGCATCGGCGACCAGGTCAAGCTGGTCGGCGGCGTCATAGTTTCGCGCCGGTAAACAGGGAGTGCGATTGACCGCACGTCGCCTTTTTCGTCTTTCCCGCCCGATATCCGCAGCACCGGTGATTGCCGGTCCGTGCCGATGCGCAGTTTTGGCGTGCAGGAGTGCAAGGATTGTAAATCAATGAATCTCCCTCACCGCCCCGCCGGCATGCCTGATGCCTTTGCCATTAAAACATCACAACTGACGCGCCGGTTCGGCCACTTGACCGCAGTGGACCACATCGAGCTGCAGGTTCCATATGGAGAGTTATTCGGCTTGCTCGGCGCAAACGGGGCGGGGAAAAGCACCCTGATCAAGATGCTCACGACCCTGTTGCCGCCAACCTCCGGATCGGCCGAGGTCGGCGGATTCGACATTGTCGCAGCGCCCGGAGAGGTCAGGCGGCGCATCGGCTATGTGTCTCAACTCCTGTCCGCCGACGGCGCGCTGACCGGCTACGAGAACCTGCTCCTGTCGGCCCGGCTCTATGGTCTGTCTCGTAAAGAAAGAAGCGCGCGCATTGGTGATGCGCTGGACTTCATGGGACTTGCCGACGCGGCGCGCAAGCTGGTGAGAACCTATTCCGGTGGCATGATCCGCCGCCTCGAACTTGCCCAGGCCATGCTGCACCGCCCCGCCATCCTGTTTCTCGACGAGCCGACCATCGGGCTCGATCCGGTTGCGCGCCGCACGGTATGGGATCGCCTGTGGGACCTCCGGCGTGACTATGGCATGACGGTTCTCATCACGACGCACGACATGGAAGAAGCTGAGACGCTCTGCGATGAGTTGGCGATTCTGCATATGGGGCGGGTAAGCGTGGTCGGACAGCCCGCCGGGTTGCGCGCGGGACTCGGGGCGGAAGCAACCATGGACGACGTATTCGCACACTATGCAGGTGGCGTGATACACGAAAGCGGAACCTTCAGCGAAGTCGCCCAGACCCGCAGAACCGCCAGGCGCCTGGGCTGAGGACTCAAGCATGGAACGATTTATTCGAGAAAGCGCCGCAATTGTCGAAGTCGAACTCATCAAGCTCGCCCGCGACCCAACCGAGCTTGTTTCCCGTGCGGTGCAGCCAGTGCTGTGGCTGGTAGTATTCGGGCAGGTGCTGGCCCAGGTTCGCGGCATCCACACCGGGCAGATGAGCTACCTTGCGTTCATCACGCCGGGCATCCTGGCGCAAAGCATTCTGTTCAGCTCGATCTTCTATGGCATCGCGATCATCTGGGAGCGCGACCTTGGCGTGGTGCATAAACTCCTGGTGAGCCCGGCCCGGCGCAGCTCGCTGGTTTTCGGCAAGGCCGTCGCCGCTGGCTTCCGCGGCATCGTGCAGACGCTGGTCATTTACCTTGTTGCGCTGCTCATGCATGTTTCCATCCGGCTGGACCCACTGGCCATTTTCGTGGTGCTTGGCAGCGTGATGCTGGGATCGGGTATCTTTGCCACCTTCTCGCTCATCATCGCGTGCATTGTCAAAACACGCGAGCGCTTCATGGGCATCGGACAGCTCCTGACCATGCCCATGTTTTTCGCCAGCAACGCGATTTACCCGCTGGATATCATGCCCCGCTGGTTGCGCGTCATCGCACAGGCCAACCCGCTTACTTACCTGATCGACGTGTTGCGCGGACTCGTAATCACCGGCGGTGAAAACATTTACGGTTACGGTGTCGACTTCACAGCCATGCTCTCGGTGTTCGCCGTCCTGCTATTCATCGCCGTGAGCTTATACCCGACCCTGGCGGAATGAATGGCGCGACCGGTTTGGAACCATGAACCTGGCTTTGAACCAGGAAACCTCAGTGGGATAGTCCAGGAAACAATTCAAGCATCCCGTCTGCCATGAATTGCACCGCCATGGAGGCGAGTATCAGCCCCATGACCCGGGTCGCGATGTTGAGCCCACCTGTGCCAAGGCGCGCGCCGATCGGCCCGGCCAACCGCAGCACCATCCAAACTATCGCTGCCACGCCGAGTATTCCCAGGCTGAATACAAGTTTGTCCATAAAGCTGATTGCCTGATGCGCATCAACGATAGTCAGGCTGATTGCCCCAGGACCTGCCAGCAGGGGGATCGCCAGCGGCACCACGGCGATGTCGTTCTTGACTTCCGCCTCGGCCTGCTCCGCGTCAGTGTGGCGGGCCGGACTGGTTTTGGCATTGAACATGGCGATGGCGATAATCAGCACCAACAGTCCGCCCGCGATACGGAATGCCGGGATGCCGATACCGAAGAACGCCAGCAATGCATCACCCCCCCAGACGGCCAGCGTCAGGATTATCGCCACGGCAACAGAAGTTTTGAGCGCAGTGCGGTGCATCTCCTTCGGGCGACGGTCCGCCATCAGGCTGAGATAAATGGGAATGGCGCCAAGTGGATTCAGGATGGCGAAAATGCCCACCAGGTATTTGATGTGTTCGGTCAGAACGGGCAATAGTGTCATAGCAGCTCTTTTGGCATTGAGTTAACCACGGGAATCATTACAGGACGTATTTCAGGATCGCAATGTAATGGGCGGCGCTGCCGGCAATCACGAACACATGCCAGATGCCGTGCGCGTGACGAAGGCGGGTATCAAGCGCGTAGAAAACAATGCCGATTGTATAAAACAAGCCGCCGGCCACGAGCCAGGCGAAACCGTCCGGCCCCAATGCCTGCCGCAGGGGGATCAGCGCCGCCAGTACCACCCAGCCCATTACGACGTAGATCACCACCGATAGGATTCGCGCGCCGTTCTGCGCCCTCAGTTCCTGCAGACTGCCAAGCACCGCGAGCCCCCACACAATCCCAAGCAGCGACCAGCCCCACGGGCCGCGCAGCGTCACGAGGCAGAAAGGCGTGTAACTGCCGGCGATGAGCAGATAGATGCCATGATGGTCGAGCTCGCGCAGAACATCCTTGGCGCGGCCGCGCAGGCTATGGTAAAGCGCGGAAAAGCTGTAAAGCAGCACCAGTGTCGCGCCGTAGATCGAGACGCTTGCCACCTTCCACGGATTCCCTTGCTGCGCGGCCAATACGACGAGCACGATGGCACCGGCAAGCGCCAGCATGGCCCCGACAAGATGACTCAATGCATTGAATTTTTCCCCATAATACATCACTGGTGTCCGACAATAACGATCATGACGATCATGACGAATCGGCGCCCCGGGTCATGAAACAGCGCTTCGCCATGATCGTTTCCCTCACTCCTGCCTTCCCCCAAAGGACGAGGGGGACAAAATCATCTGTCCTCCGCCCGCGCCAATCCCGGTTGCCCATCGCCAACATTTATGAACTTCCAACGGGCTCCTAGAAATTGAAATTGTAGCCTCTCGCCGCATGCAGCCGCCATGCCCCATCCCCAGCAAGCTCCAGTACCTGTGCGTGATATTTCAGAATGGAAGGACGATGGCCGACACTGACCAGCGTTGTGGCGCTGGCCGCCAACTGCCGATAAAGATGGTCCTCGTTGGCGCTATCCAGGGCACTGGTCGCTTCATCGAGAATGGCATAGCGGGGCGTGGCGAGCAGCACGCGGGCAAAAGCCACGCGCTGCTGCTCGCCCACCGACAGTACCTTTGCCCAGTCCAGGTCGGCATCCAGGCCGCCAAACCGGGCGCAGATATCCGGAAGATTGACGCGCTCCAGCAACTGCAGGAGTTCCTCGTCCGTCACGTCCCTATCCTGCCGCGGATATAACAACTGGCTGCGCAGGCTACCCAGCAACATGTAAGGCCGTTGCGGCAGAAACAGCATTTCCCCGCTATCCGGCCGGATGATGCGGCCGCTCCCTGAGTGCCACAGGCCGGCGATGGCGCGCAGTAACGAACTTTTTCCGCAACCGCTGGCGCCAACGATCATCAGCCCCTCGCCCGGGTCGATCTTCAGGGAGAGGTCTCTGATCAGGGTGATTTCGCGGTCCGGGGTATGCAAAGTAAGGTTTTCAATGACCAGACGGGAGTCCGCCACCAGGTCGATGTTACCTTCGGCCTCCTTTGGCGGCCCGCCGTTCTTCCCGGCGAAAAATCTGGCAAGGCTGTCGAGGCGATCGATCCCCGCGGAAAACCGGCTCAAGCTTTCGAAGTTTTCCACGATCACCGTCAGCGCGCTCAATATCGCCGCAAAAGCTCCTGCCGCCTGGATCGCGCGTCCAACTTCCAGTTCCCCGGAGAGTACCCGTCCGGCAATGATTGCGCTGGGCAAAACGATGGTCATGAAACTGTAGCCATACTGAAACAGGTTCAGGTTCAGTTGCGCGCGGATGAGTCTATTGTAATTGCTGAAGGCCGCATTGAAATTCTGGCCGACCTGTCGCAACTCCTGTCCCTCACCGCGATAAAAGGCGATGGCTTCGGCGTTTTCGCGAACGCGCACCAGGCTGAAGCGGAAATTGGCTTCGCGTCTGAGTTGGTGGAAGTTGAGCCCGATCAGGACCTTGCCGAACACGCGCAGCGTGATCACCGTGCCGGCAAGCGCGTAAATGATCAGAAAAATGACCAGTTCCGTGGAAATCGACCAGAGCACGCCACTGAACGCCACGAGGTCCAGCAGTGCACCGATCAGCACCAGCAGAAAGTAGAGAGATCTTTGGGTAAAGGTATTGATGTCTTCAGCAATGCGTTGATCCGGGTTGTCGATCTCGCTGCCGGCATTCAGTTCGTAATAAGCCCGGTTGCTGAAATAGTTGCCGAGGAAATTCCGGGTCAGCCAACGCCGCCAGTAAATACCGAGCTTGTCCCGCACATAGTAATAAAACGCATAAATAGGTACGGCTACGACCAGAATGGCGAGGCACTGAGCGATAGCGGTCCAGAACCGGTCCGCGTCCTTTGCCGCCAGCGCCGAGGTAAATTCTCCCGTCAACTGGTTGAACAGCACGGCGAATCCCGTCTGCCCCAGCAACAGCAGCACCAGCAGGACTAGCAGTCCCCGCGCTTGCCACCTCTCTTCCCCGAACCAGTAAGGTTCGGCTATGGCACGAAAGCGCCGCCACAAATGATGATCAAAGCGGATCATGCATTCTCCGAAAACATCCGCTTGCGTGCATGGCCTGGTTTTCCGATTGCTTAATGTTGAAGTCTGACAAATGGGGGATCAAGTTTCAAGCCTAGGAGCCTGTCGGACATGGTGGAAGGAATGGCGTATTCAGCGTGAGGGAAAACTGATAGCATGAAATCCATCTTCTTGACCGACGAAAAGCCGGGGGGAAACCTGATGCGCCCACCAGGCATCGCGCTACGGCGCTGGCGCATGCGCAGGATTCTCAAGCGTCATCCGATACCGCACCGCATCTGGCAAAGCGTGTCCCGCCGCGTGTTGCTGTTGAGAGGGCTGGATGCGGTACAAATGGCGCACCTGCGCGAGTTGACGACATGGTTCCTGGATCAGAAATCAATCACCGGCGCGCAGGGTCTGGAAGTGACGCCTTCAATGCGGGTGGTGGTGGCCGCCCAGGCCTGTTTGCTGATCCTGGATCTGGGCGTGGAGTATTTTGACGGCTGGGTCGAGGTCATACTCTATCCTGGCGCGTTTCGCGTTAATCATGTACAGCGCGATGCCATGGGCCTGGTGCATGACGAAGCAAGCGCTTTGAGCGGCGAGTCGTGGCTGCGCGGGCCGGTAATTTTATCCTGGAATGACGTGGAACGGGACAGTTACCATCGCCAGGGCGGCAACAATATCGTATTGCACGAGTTTGCACACAAACTGGATGGCCTCAATGGGGTGGCCAATGGCATGCCGCCATTACGTCGCGGCATGAGCCGAAAACAATGGACCGAAGCATTGAGCGGAGCTTACGCGGAATTGTGCAGGGATGTGGCGGCAGGAAAACCGGGCTTTATCAATTCTTACGCGGCTACCAGTCCGGCTGAGTTTTTTGCAGTTTTGAGCGAATATTTTTTTACCGCACCGGATATTTTGAAAAGCTGCTGTCCCGCTGTTTACAGGCAACTGACGCTGTTTTACCGGCAGGCGCAAGTGGGGAGTACGCCCATGATGAATTTGAAAGCGCATCCATGATACCAACAGGAAATGTAAATAGATCGTCATCTTGTCAAAGAGGAAAATACCATGAGCAAAATGGAACAACTGGAATTGGATGCGCACCGCAGCGAAATCGTCGCAGATATGCGCAACCTGTTTGAAAAATATCGCGCAATCTTCGACTGGGATATTCCCGAGATTGACGAGGGCGCCGCAGACAAGCTCATTCTGGCGGCAATGCGCGCAGCATTGGACCAAATTGACGCATAAAACCACTAGGAACCTGTCGGACTTGAAGGAAATCGGCTGCAAATCCGCCTGGGCGGTCCATATTTCACCGCTTTTTTGGTCAATAGAATGACTATTGACCTGCAAAACCGGCAAATGGGGTTAGCAGGGATGGGCGGCTTTATCGCCCAACTCGCAAAATCTGTCCTCGCCCAGCCGAATTTTGCGAGCAGCCGCTGCGCGGCTTGCCTGCTAAAATCGTTGCGCTTCGATTCTTCAAGTCCGACAGGCTCCTAGCCCGGATGTTTCATAAATTCGCGTGATGATCGCGCAGGATTTTGCTCTGTAGGGGAATTTTGTGAGGGAGTGGCGTTTTATTCATACGTCCGACCGAACAAAATTTCCATACGGAACAAAAGACCAGCGAGGGTGCGCGTCAATTTATGAAACATCCGGGCTAGGAGCTGTCTGGCCGTATTGCCGTACCTGAAAAGTTGAACGGGTTTTATACTTGAACTTTTTACTGTACTATCACTCTCAATTAGCGAGTGCTAAAATTGCCTTGCAAGGAGGAATAATTCATGACCCACGCCCTTAATTTTCCCATATCCATTTCAGTTGGGAGCCTGGAAAGCTATATTCAGTCGGTCAAGGCTTTGCCCATGCTGACTCCCGAAGAAGAGCACGATTACGCGGTGCGCCTGCAGCAGAACGGCGACGTGGAGGCCGCGCGCATGCTGGTGATGTCCCATTTGCGCGTGGTTGTGAGCATCGCCCGTGGCTACATCGGCTACGGTCTGCCGCAGGCGGACCTGATCCAGGAAGGCAATATCGGATTGATGAAGGCGGTCAGGCGTTTCGATCCTGAGCGTGGCGTGCGTCTGGTTTCATTCGCCGTGCACTGGATCAAGGCCGAAATCCACGAGTTCATTCTGCGCAACTGGCGCCTGGTAAAGATTGCCACGACCAAGGCGCAGCGCAAGCTGTTCTTCAATCTGCGCAGTCTGAAGCAGAGCCTGGGCACCCTGAACCCGGAGGAAGTTCGCGCCATGGCGGGGCAACTGGGCGTAAAACCGCATGAAGTGGTGGAAATGGAAACTCGCCTCACCGGCCAGGACATCGCGCTGGAAGGCAATAGCATGGATGACGAAGACAGCTTCAGCCCGATTTCCTACCTGGTCGACCCAAGTGCCGAGCCGGCCGTGAAACTGGAACAAGAGGATACCGCCCGGCGCCATAGCGAGGGTCTGGCCACTGCACTGGAAAAACTGGATGCACGCAGCCGCCGCATCATCGAAGCGCGCTGGCTGCAGGAAGATGGCGGCGCGACGCTGCACGATCTGGCTGCGGAATATGGCGTTTCTGCCGAGCGCATTCGCCAGATCGAACAGAAGGCCATGCAGAAAATGAAGGTGCTTATCGGGGAAAACTGATTTCCCGCCGAGCAAACAAAAAAGGCGCCGCGGCTGCACGGCGCCTTTTTTGCGTCCGGGGCAAGCGTTAAGCCAGAACCACGGACATAAAGCTCAGCCATGCCAATACGATCAAGGCAACCACTATCGTTATGGGCAGGTTTTCCTTGGAAAACAGGTTTGACATTGCCATTGCTCCACTCCTCGTTATCCGGGTTAGTTCAGCATTCTAATTTATTTTTCGCCGCCCCTCAATGTGCGGTGCGGTATGAGCGGATCATCCTCATCCATCAGGATGCGTTGCGCCGGCCCTTCCATGTCATCGAACTGGCCGTTCCTGATCGCCCAGAATATCCCGGCGCCAGCAATGATCACCATCAAGGCAGCCAGACCAAGCAGGAAGATCAAAATGGGTGTCATCTCTTTAACCTCTAAAGCTGTTTCAAACGCAGGGCATTCAACACCACCACCAGAGAACTCACCGACATGCCAAGAGCCGCGAGCCAGGGCGGAATAAAGCCCATGGCGGCGAAAGGCAGGGCGAGCAGATTATATCCCGCGGCCCAGGCGAAATTTTGCTTCATGACCTTCATGGTTGCGCGCCCTGTCTGCAAGGCATGCCAGATGTCGGGCAGTTTTTCGGACAACAGGACAATGTCGCTGCTCGCACGTGCGACCTGTGTGCCGCCGCCCATGGCGATGGAAACATCCGCCCCTGCCAGCACCGGCGCATCGTTGACGCCATCGCCGACCATCGCCACCACTTGCCCCTCGGCCTGCAGCGCTTTCAGCGCCGCCAGCTTGTCTTCCGGACGCATGCCCCAGCGATAATCCGCAATGCCCAGGCGCGCGGCGAAATGCTGCACTGCCGCCGCTGAATCGCCACTCAGCATGGATATCCTGAAACCCTGTTCTTTCAACTCGGTGACCAGGCCAAAGGCTTCTGGCCGCAGTTCGTCGCAAAGCGCGAATCTTGCCAGCACTTGCCGCTCGTCGCACAACCACACCAGCGTCGCGCCGTCCCCGGCATCCGGCACATCGCCGTCCGGATTTGCCGCCGCCGGGGACATGGCGCGGTTGCCGAGCGTATAGCGCCGTCCGTTTACGACGCCCGCCACGCCTTTGCCAGGATAGTTCTGCGCATTGGAAACCGCATACAGGGCCACATTGCCGATGCGTGCCCGGAAGCTTTGCGCCAATGGATGCTCCGAAGCCTGTTCCAGGCTGGCCGCGATGCGCAGGCATTCCGTCTCGTCCATTTCGCCCAGCGCGACAACCCGGCTCAGCAGCGGCTTGCCGTAAGTCAAGGTACCGGTTTTATCGAATACCACGTGCGTAACCCTGGACAGGGTTTCCAGCGCGTGTCCGCGGGTGAGCAGGATACCCTGCTTCAGCAGGTGCGACCCGGCCGCGGCAAAAGCGGCTGGCGCGGCAATCGAGAGCGCACAGGGACAGGTCACCACCAGGACGGCCAGCACGATTTCGAGCACGCGCGCGGGGTCTGCCCACCACCAGGCCAGCCCGACAAGCAGGGCCAGGGCCAGCAGGATATAGGTAAAGTAGCCCGCGACCCGGTCCGCCAACTGGGCCAGACGCGGCTTTTCCGCCACGGCGCGGTCGAGCAGGCGCACGATGCCGGCGAGCACGGTATTTTCGCCTACGCCGGTGACCCGCACCGTAAGTGGCCCTTCCATATTGATGCTGCCAGCGATCACCGGGGTGCCGGCCACTTTCTCAACCGCCCGGCTTTCTCCGGTCAGCAGAGCCTCGTCCACGCTGCTCACGCCCTCCGTAACCTCGCCGTCCGCTGCCACCGCTTCGCCCGGCTTCACCAGGATCAGGTCCCCCGCTGCCAGGTCGAGCACGGCCACCGCTTCTTGCCGTCCGGCGCGAATCCTCAATGCCATTGCCGGCACCAGCCTGAGCAGGTTTTCCGTCGCCTCCACCGATCTTTCCCGTGCATTGCGCTCCAGAAAGCGGGTGGACAGCAGGAACAGCGTGAACATGGTGATGGCATCGTAATACACCACGCCTGCACCGCGAAAGGTCACCCACGCACTGCCGGCAAAGGCCGTCATCATGGCGATGGTAACCGGCACATCCATATTGAGCCGTCCCGATTGCAACGAACGCCAGGCGCTGACGTAGAATGGCACGGCCGTGTAGAACAAGACGGGCAGGGTGAGGATCAGGCTGACATAACGCAGCAGTTGTGCGGTGCGGTGCTCGATGCCGAAAGCTGCGCCGGCATACAGCGCCACGGCCAGCATCATCACCTGCCCGGCGGACAGTCCGGTTACCGCGATGCGCCGTATATCGCGGCTTTTCGCCCGGCGCCGCGTTGCCTCCTGCTGCAGGGCATTGTAAGGATGCGCGTTGTAGCCGAGCAACTGGATTTCCCGCAGAATGCGGGACAGTTGTATTTCATGTTCGTCCCAGGTGATGCGGGCACGGTGGTTGCCGTAATTGACCTGAACATTTTTGACCCCCGGCAATTGCTGCAGGTGGCGTTCGTTGAGCCAGATGCAGGCGGCGCAGGTTATGCCCTCCAGGATCAGTGAAGCCTGCTTGAGGTGCGCGGCATCCTTTTCCTCGATAACGAAGCTTTTTTGAATCTCGGGATGGTCATACAGGGCGAGCCTGGACAGTTCGGCGGGAATCAGTTCATTGGCGGTGGAGGGCAGCGCGGTGCGATGGCTGTAATATGCCTGCAAGCCATTGTCCACGATAGCCTGGGCAACCGCCTGGCAGCCACGGCAGCACATGCCATGCGGCGCGCCGTCGACGCTGACCGGGTAATCGGCATCGGGCGGCACCGCCTGGCCGCAGTGAAAACACGCGCCATCCAGGCTCATTGCGCGGCGGATACATCAAGCTGTTGCTGCACTTCGTAGCGATCCCTGCCATGCTGGAGGCGGATTGCCGCCAGCCAAACGCCTGGCCGCTCCACGGTAATCTGCGTGCGATAAACGCCTGGATCGGTTTCCACCAGGTCGAGTATCTGCTCCGGCTTTGCCATGCCGGGGCGCGATACGGCCATTGCAGCCGCCGCGCCACGCAACGGCTGCCCATCGGCGCCGCTGGACGTGACGGCAACGCCAGCCTGACGCCCCTGGACGATTTTTCCCAGGCCCGCCACGCTCACCTTCCAGCCAAGCCTGTTCTGCTTATCCGTGCTGGCGCGAAACTGGCTGATGCTCCTGGCGGCTTCCTCGCCATGGGGCACCACCCCGGAAAAAGCCGTATGTGCCGCATGATCCGTTTTCTTTGCCGGCGGCAGTATCCATTTCGCCACGGCCTGGGGCACACCCTGGCCGGAAACCACCAGCAGCGAGCCATCGATCACGAACAATGCGAGGAAGAAAATGATTATGACCTTGGGACCCCAGTGCAGGCGCTTCATTTCCCCCCGCTTGCGCGCACCGACCACGGTCAGCACGGTCGCGGTCGCAAGATAAACGGCCAAGTGCATCGAGATCACGTCGCCCCCCGGCCAGTTCGACGCGCTCATCCCCAGGTAACCGATGACCGGCACAATGCCGCTGATTACTCCGCGCCAGTAATTGCCCACGCCGAATGCACGCAGCAGGTAATACAGCACGATGATTGTCAGTGCGCCGCCAAACAGGGTTTCAAACATTCAAGGGTTCACTCATCGTGTTTATAATCGAAGCGGGTTGCCAGGGTGACCGCATGTGCCGGCTGGCTCCTGGGGGTGACCACGAACTCGAAGTGGTTGTCATGTTCCGCCATTTCGCGCGGCAGCGACACGCTGGCCTGCACGATCAGGCTTTTGCCTGCACGCACCTTGACTTCACGGAAATTACCCATGTCCAGCGCGGCGTCCGGCACGCCCTTGACAGTGATGTCATAGACTTCGTCTTCCACCGCCTTGTTGGTGATGCGTATCTGGTAGCGGTTGCGTATGTGTCCGTCCGACAGCATCACGAATAGCGGCTGGCGCACCTGCTGCACTGCGGCGTCGAGGCTGGTGCGGTGCTCCACGCTGAAGATCAGCGCCCCGCTCATGATGGCCAGCGCCACGCCCCAGCCGGCAATCTTGAGCCGCTTCCAGTGCAAGTGAGGGTTGGACGGCATGGGTGCGGAAAGGTTCGCTTCCGAATCATAACGAATCAGGCCGCGCGGATAGCCCATCGAGTCCATCATGTTGTTGCAGGCATCGACGCACAGGCCGCAGGCGATGCACTGGTATTGCAAGCCATTGCGGATATCGATGCCGGTCGGGCAAACCTGCATGCATAATTTGCAGTCTACGCAGTCGCCGTGCCCCTTGGCCTTGCGCTCCTCGCGGGTTCTCAGCCCGGCGCGCGGCACCGCCCGGCCCGCCGTGCCTTCGCCGCGGCGGCTATCGTAGGCCACCGCCAGTGTTTCCGGATCGTACATCACGCCCTGGAAGCGGGCATAGGGACACATATAGAGGCACACTTGTTCGCGCGCCCAACCGGCCGCCACATAGGTGGTCAGGGTCAGAATCAGCGTGGTGAAATACGCCACGCTCGGGGCTTTGCCGCTAAAGAACTGAACGGTCAGTTCGGGGGCATAGCCGTAATACAGGACGAAGGTAAACGCCGTCCAGAACGCCAATGCCAGCCACAACAGGTGAGTCAGGCCGATTTTTGCGATTTTTTCCCCATTCCAGGCTTGCTTGTAGAGCCGTTGCCGCGCGGGACGCTCTCCCTGTATCATCCTTTCGATAGCGATAAAGGCGTCGGTCCACAGCGTCTGGAAGCAGAAATAGCCGCAAAATGCGCGCCCAATCAGGCCAGTGACGAAAAACAGCAGTGCCCCTGCGATAAACAGCAGCAGCGACAGCCAGAATATATCCTGGGGATAGACCACCAGGTCGAAGAGATAAAACTTGCGTCCCGGCAAGTCAAACAGCACCGCTTGCGACGCCGCCTCATGGCCGCGATGCCAAGGCAGCCACGGCAAGCCGAAATAGACGCTGTAAGCCAGGAGCAGCATTGCCGTCTTGAAGGTGCGGAACTTGCCTTTTACCGAACGGGTGAAGATCGGGATGCGTTTCTGGTAGAGGGAAGGTGCTTCAGTCGTGGGCACGGGCGGCTCCGGAAGTTAGCGCGGCCCGCGCCAGGATGCACCTCTGGGGCGGGCCAAAAATAGATCGGTATTGTGTGATATTGCTTGCTACTTGCCGCCACCCAGGCCATGGACGTAAGCGGTCAGCAGCTTGATCTGCTCCGGCTTGAGACGGTCTTCCCAGGCCGGCATTACGCCGCGGTTGAGACCGTTGGCGATCACCGTGCGGATGGCCTCCACCTTTTTCTCCGGCGTGCCTTGCCCCGGCACATCTGCCCATAGCCAAATCTTGTCGGTCAGGTTGGCGGAACCGATTTGCTGGCGTCCTTTGGCATCGTTGCCATGACAGTAATAACAGGC
Source organism: Sulfuricella sp. (assembly GCA_028714955.1). GTDB lineage: Bacteria > Pseudomonadota > Gammaproteobacteria > Burkholderiales > Sulfuricellaceae > Sulfurimicrobium. The sequence goes on along the minus strand of JAQTLK010000004.1, from coordinate 9,984 downwards.
CGCGGTTTCAGAGTGGAACAGGGCATCGCCCGCCTTGGCCTTGGCTGCATCCGCCTTCTCGCCAGACAGGCTGGCGACATAATTCGCCAGTTCATCGAGTTGCGTGGCGTTCAGCACTTCCTTGAACGCCGGCATGTAGCCGTGACGGCCTTTGGTAATGCTTTCCTGGATATTGGCATAGGTGCCGCCATAGAGCCAGTCGTCATCCGTCAGGTTGGGAAAGAAACCGGGCTTGCCCTGGCCGCCAGACTGGTGGCAGGCGGCGCAGTTATCGGCAAAGAGCGCCTTGCCGGCGGAATTGACGAAGTTGGTCAGTTCCGGATCCCTGGCAATGTCGGCGAAGGACATGGCGGCCACTTTGTCAAAGTATGGTTTCTGCATTTTCTGCGCTTCGTTCATGTCTTTCATCAACTGGGCACGGGTATTCCAGTGCCAGGTTTTTTCCTGTCCCTTGTCGTTGACGTAAGTGACGGTATTGAACCCCGTGGTGAAATGCTTGCCGACCGGCCAGGCCGGATAAATCATCCAGTAGATCAGCGCCATGATTACCGAGGCATAGAACCCTATCAGCCACCACGAAGGCAGCGGATTGCTGTATTCCTGCAGATCGTCGTCCCAGACGTGCCCGGTAGTTTGCGCCATTTGCGTTTTTTGCTGACTCATTATTTTGCTTCCTCAGTATCTGAATCCTCATCCAGAAATGGTATGTTCCCGCGCGATTCCAGTTCTTCCCCCCGCGCCTTGCTGCCATAGACGTAAATCACGATCAGGCAGAAACAGACAAAAAATATCAGCAAGCCGAGGGGCTTGGTATTTTCGAATCTGGAGAACCAATATAGCCATTCCATCCTGCCGTCCCCTTAACGGAATTTCACGAATTCGTCGTTATCGTACTTGCTGAAATCCACCATCGTGCCAAGCACTTGCAAGTACGCCACCAGCGCATCCATTTCGCTCACGTTGCTGCGATCGCCGTCATAGTTTCCGGCCTGCGCCTGGGCAATGAGGTTTTTCTGGGCGTCGGGGATGTGCAGCATTTTGGCCACGTCAGCGCCGAATTCCTTGACGTTCCTGTCATACTCGCCCTGGGTCAGGGAATAAGGCACGCCCACCTGGCGCAAGGCCTTGAGGCGGTCGGTCACATCGGAGTAATCCAGGGGGGTCGTCAGCAGCCAGGGATAACGCGGCATGACGGATGCCGGGACCATGGACTTCGGATCGTTCAAATGCTGCACGTGCCACTCGTTGGAATATTTTTTGCCCACGCGCGCCAGGTCCGGGCCAGTGCGCTTGGATCCCCACTGGAAAGGGTGATCGTACTGGGATTCGGCCGCCAGGGAGTAATGGCCGTAACGCAGCGCTTCGTCGCGGAATGGGCGAATCATCTGTGAATGGCACAGGTAGCAACCCTCGCGCACGTAGATGTCGCGGCCACGCGATTCCAGCGGCGTGTAGGGGCGTACCCCGGCCACTTTTTCCACCGTGTCCTTGATGAAGAACAGCGGAGTGATTTCCACCATGCCACCGATACTGATGGCGAGCATGATCGCGACCAGCATGATGCCGACGTTTTTTTCAATCCATTCGTGTTTGAACATATTGTTTTCTCGCTATAAACAGTCACGCAAGGCAACGCCTCGCCCCTCGCGCGCCGGGAGGCAGGGGCAAAGGCTCGCCATGCTTTTCTTACGCTGCCGCCGCCCTGGCAGGGTTCAACACGGCCACGGAAACATTGCGGTTGGCCCGACTGATGGTCATGAAGGCATTGAATATCATGAGCAGCATGCCGGTCAGGAAGAACATGCCACCGATCGCGCGCATCGCGTAGAAGGGATGCATGGCAGCCACCGACTCGACAAAGGAGTACTGCAGGTTACCGAAATCATCGAAGGCTCGCCACATCAGGCCCTGCATGATGCCGGAAATCCACATCGCGGTGATGTAAAGCAGCACGCCGATGGTTGCCAGCCAGAAGTGGATGCCGATCAGCTTCTCGCTGTACATCCTGGTGTCCCACAGCTTGGGAATCAGGTGGTACAAGGAACCGAAGGTAATCATCGCCACCCAGCCCAAAGCGCCGGAGTGGACGTGACCGACGGTCCAGTCGGTATAGTGCGACAGGGCATTGACGTCTTTCAGCGACATCATCGGGCCTTCAAAGGTGGACATGCCATAGAAGGACAGCGCAACGATCATGAAGCGCATGATCGGATCGGTCCGCAGTTTGTCCCACGCTCCGGACAGCGTCATGATGCCGTTGATCATGCCGCCCCAGGAAGGCAGCAGCAGCATGATGGAGAACGTGGCGGCCAGGGTCGAGGTCCAGTCTGGCAGCGCGGTCCAGTGCAGGTGGTGAGCGCCCACCCACATGTAGAGAAAGGACAGCGCCCAGAAGTGTACGATGGACAGGCGATAGGAATAGATCGGGCGGCCGGCCTGCTTCGGCACGAAGTAATACATCATGCCGAGAAAGGCGGCGGTGAGGAAGAAGCCCACGGCGTTATGTCCATACCACCACTGCGTCATGGCGTCCTGGGTGCCGGCGAACAGGCTGTAGGATTTCATGCTGAACAGGCTGACGGGAACAGCCAGGTTGTTGAAGGTATGCAGCAGGGCGGTGGCCAGGATGAAGGACAGGTAAAACCAGTTGGCCACATAGATGTGCGGCTGCCTGCGCTTCATGATGGTCGCCACGAAGACGATCAAATACGCCACCCACACGATTTCGATCAGGATGTCGATCGGCCATTCCATTTCCGCGTACTCGCGGCTCTGGCTGTAGCCCAGCATGTAACTGATCGCGGCCAGCACGATAATCGCCTGCCAGCCCCAGAAGGTGAAGCTCGCCATGCCATCGGAGAAAAGGCGCGTCTGACAGGTGCGCTGCACGACATAGTAGGATGTGGCAAACAGTGCGCTGCCGCCGAATCCGAAAATGACGGCGCTGGTATGTACCGGACGCAGACGTCCAAAGGTAATGTAAGCCACGTCGAAGTTCAGGAACGGCCAGGCCAGCTCGGAAGCGACATACACCCCCGCCAGCATGCCAACCGCTCCCCATACCAGAGCCATGATCGTAAATTTTCGAACAATATCGTAGTTATACTGTTCGGCACTTGCGACGCCAACTGCCGCCATAACCTTCTCCTTAACGTTTTTTGAAGCGAACCGCAACATCTTCCAGAATTGAACACCGGGTCACCGCTCGCCTGGCAGACATGACAAAAACCAGGCGCGCCATGCGCCCGGGCTGACTGTCTGTTTTCATCTCGCCTGCGGCAAGCTGACACGGTCAGCTAATATAGCCTGAAACCACCAGAAAATCACTGACTTTTGGCAACTTTTTGCGTTCTGGTTTGCTGGCGCGTGCCGAGGGCCGTCAATGACGGGAGCGCGGGGGAAACAGCCGTCAAGCACGGAGAAGGGAGCATGGCGTTCGGGCCGCGGGAACGCCGGGATATGATCTTTACGTGTGAAGGGCGGAAGCGGGGTTCGGCCGCCGGGTCATTCCAGGCTGGAGCGCCCCGTTGCCATGGCTTGCAGGCGTTCCATCTGTCCGATGCGGACCAGACGGCGTTCGGTTGAAATCAGGGCGCTTTCCTCGAAACGGGTAATGACCCGGCACACGGTTTCTTCGGCCAGTCCGAGGTAATTGCCGATATCGCTACGCGACATGCTGAGCTTGAATTCCTGCGCCGGACGGCCATGCCGTTCGAGGCGGCGGGACAGGTTGACCAGAAAAGTCGCGAGCCGCTCCTCCGCTTTTTTCTTGCCCAGAAGCAGCATCATTTCCTGGTTGTGGCGGATTTCCTGGCTCATGATCCTGAGCATCTGGTGCTGGAGTCCGGGCAACCGAAGCGCCAGCTCTTCATAGCGATCGAACGGCACTTCGCACACGCTGGTGGTTTCGAGCGCCCGCGCTTCGCAATTGTAATGTTCATTGATGATGGCATTGAGCCCGAGCACCTCGCCCGAAATATGGAAACCGGTGACCTGGACCCGCCCATCATCGGTCAGCACGGAGGTCTTTACTGCCCCGCTGCGGATCGCGAACGCCGCCCGGTAAGGCTCGTCGATACGATAGAGCAGTTCGCCGCGTTTGTAGGTCCGGCGATTTTTTACCAGCAGGTCAAGCAGCGAGAGGTCGACATCTCCACCCACGGCCTGGCACAGGCGGTAGATGCCGCAATCCTTGCAGGCAATCGGCTCGCAAGCGGTTTCGGCAAGCTTGACGCGCCGCCTGCCTGGCCTGGGCATGGCAACAGCGGTCGTCATGGGGGATTCATCGCCGCATGGGGCAGGTCGGTGATGCGGTATTTTCCACTTTGCACGGCAAGCGCCAGTTTTTCCAGCGTCTGCTCTTTCAGCAGCAGAACCACTTTTTCCTTGATCGGCTTCCAGCGCGAGTGCATGGGGCAAGCCGTCTCGTCGCTGCATACCTTGAGGCCCAGCAGGCAGGTATCGGTAAACCCCGCGCCTTCGGTCAGCAGCAGGATCTGCATCAGGTCGGTCTTTTCCGCGTTCTCGTGCAGACAGAAGCCGCCCAGGCGTCCGCGGAACGAATCGAGCAAATGGCTTCTGCACAAGGTCTGCATGATCTTGGCCAGGTATGCCGCAGGCACGCCCAGATGTTCGGCGATTTCGCGGTTGAGCACGGGCTCGCCACGCGGTCGCGTGGTGACGTAGATAAGGGCCTGGATGGCGTATTGGCTGGTGCGTGACAGAATCATAATGCTGCCATTATGCCGCAATTATCAATTTTGTAAAGGATGAGCATGTCCTGAATCAACCTTCGCCGAGACGTGGGAAAAGCAGGTCCTGGGCCACCCTGGCGGGATCGGGTTGCGGCGCATAAGCCGCCACGCCGAGCAAGGGCGCGGCAAGCCGTTGTCGCAACGCCTCCAGGTTGGCATCGAAACGGGCCATCTGCGGATCGACCTGGTTCGCCACCCAGCCGGCCAGCAGCAAGCCCCGTGCCGCAACCGCCTCCGCCGCGAGCAGGGCATGGCTGAGGCAACCCAGGCGCATCCCCACCACCAGCACCACCGGCAAGGCCAGCAAACAGGCCAGGTCCGCCGTATCCGCATGCTCGTTGAGCGGCACCCGGAAGCCGCCCACCCCCTCGACCACCACCCTGTCGGCCAGGCCCGTCAGCGCAAGATATGCGCGCCGGATATGCGCCACGTCGATCGTCGCGCCCGCTTCGGCGGCGGCAATATGGGGCGCAACGGGCGGCGCAAAGGCGTAGGGGTTCACCAGTTCGCGGGGTGCCTGCGCGCTGGAAGCGCGTTGCAGCATTTCGACATCTTCGCAGCGCAATCCACCCTGACCCGGCGCGCACCCTGCCGCTACCGGCTTCATGCCCACCGTCCGGTAACCCGCGGCGGCATAGGCATGAAGCAGGGCACAGGAGACCAGCGTCTTGCCCACGCCGGTATCGGTGCCGGTAACGAAAATACCCCTGGGTGAGGAGTGAGGGGTAAGGGGTGAGGGGTCTGGCAAGAGGCCCATAATCACCCTTCCCTCCGCTTGCGCGAAAGCGGCATTTGCACCACCTGCCGGCCATCCGGCAAGCTTGCCGGCGCCCAGGCATGGCCATAGACCACCTCGTAGGTGGCTGGCAGTTTGCCGTCGCGGCGTAACTGCTCATAGGCGGCTTCCATGCGCTGCCATGCCGTCTTGCCCGCCAGGCCGTGGCGCCGCCCCTGAGTGGCGTTGTGCGCTCCCAGCGCCTTGAGGTCTCGCATCAGGCCGGCAACATCGCCATAGGTCAGGGTGAAGTGTTCCATGTCCATCACTGGCTCGGCGAATCCCGCATGCGCCAGCGCATCGCCAATGTCATGCATGTCCAGAAAGCGGCTGACGTGCGTATAGCCATCCACCGCGCCGAATGCCTGGCGCAGTTCGCGCAGGGTATCCGGACCCAGAGTGCTGAACATGAACAGTCCATTGGGCGCCAGAATGCGGCGCACGCCGGCGAAGGTCGCATCGAGATCATTGCACCATTGCAAGGCCAGGTTGGACCACACCATGTCCACGCAGGCGGACCGCAGGGGCAGCGCGTCCAGGTCACCGCAGACGTAAGCCCCTCCGGCGCCGGGCAGCAATTTCCGCCACCATGGCTGCGCCCGGCGTGCCGCGCGCAACATGCCAAGCGCAATATCCAGCTCGACCAGGCGCGCCGCCGGATACCTGTCGCGCAACAAGCCACGGGCATAGCCGGTGCCGCATCCGGCATCCAGCAGCAGCGACGGCGTGAATTTCACGAATTGCAGGCGCTCCGCCATGCGCTGCGCCACCGTGCGCTGCAACACGGCAACATGGTCATAGGTCGCAGCGGCACGCTCGAACGAACGGCGCATGCGCTGCTTGTCAATTCTCGATTCATCGTCCGACACAGCATCGCTCACGAGAAGAACGCCCGGGCTTCCTGCAAAAACACCTTGGGGTGAGACAGGAACGGCGCGTGGGCACAGCCCGCGATCAGGGTCAGTCGCGCGCCAGGAACTTGCGCCGCCAGCCAGCGCGCAGCCGTCACGGGAGCCAGCATATCGCGCTCGCCATGCACGATGGACAAAGGCAGGACAAGCTTCCCGATCTCGGCACGCAAATCGTTTTCCAGCAGGATATCCAAACCCGCCCGCAACACTTCGGCACTCGGCATGCCGCGCGCAAACAGGGCCATGCGCAGGTATTTCAGCACTGTGCGCACATTCTCGCCGTTGCGCACCTGGAGCGTCAGAAAGCGCATCAGGGTGGCTGCATAATCGCGTTCCAGGTCATGCGCAAAGGACTGCAGAAGCGCGGCTTCGATGCCATGTGGCCAGTCCGGACGCTGCACGAAACAGGGCGTCGAGCCCACCAGCATCAGCCTTGCCACCCGCTGCGGCAGGTTCAGGGCCAGGCGCTGCGCCACCAGGCCGCCCAGAGACCAGCCGACAAGGCCGGCACGGGCAGGCATTGCCTGCGCCACTTCCTGCTCCAAATGCTGCAGGTCGTAAGGCTGGCAGGTCGGACTGGCGCCATAACCCGGCAAATCCATCGCATGGACGCGGAAATCCCGCGCCAGCTCATCATGCACGCCGCCCCAGATGCTGCTGTGCATGCCCCATCCGTGGAGCAGGACAAGATCAGGCCCGCTACCGCGGACATCGACATGCAGGCTCATTCATTCTCCAGTTGCTGCAGCGCGTCGACCAGTTGCCGCACGTCTGCCACGCTGTGCGCCGCCGAAAGCGTGATGCGCAGGCGTGCCGTTCCCTGGGGCACCGTTGGCGGGCGAATCGCCGGCACCAGGATGCCGCGCTGGCGCAGGTTTTCGCTTGCCCTGACGGCGGACTGGCTGGAACCGATCAACAGCGGCTGGATGGGCGTTTCGGACGGCATCAGACGCCAGCGCTGCGATTTCAGCCCCCCGCGCAGCACATCCACCAGTTCGGCCAGGCGCTCGCGGCGCCAGGTCTCCTCTGCAATGATGCGCAGGCTTTCCAGCAAGGCCGCCGCCAGCAGCGGTGGCGTGGCAGTGGTGTAGATATAACTGCGCGCGGCCTGCACCAGCCAGGCGATCAGCTCCGGCGCGCCGGCGGCAAAGGCGCCGAACACGCCGGCAGCCTTGCCGAGCGTGGCCATGTAAATTATTCGTGAGGGGCGAGGGGCGAGGAGTGAGGAGAAATGCTCCAGGGTACCGCGGCCGTTTTTTCCCAGCACGCCGAAGCCGTGGGCATCATCCAGCAGCAGCCAGGCATCGTATTTTTCGCATAATGCCAGCAATTCTGGCACGGGGGCGATGTCGCCGTCCATGCTGAACACGGCATCGCTCGCCACCAGCTTGCGCCTTGCCGTGGAAGCGGCCAACTGGCGCTCCAGCACGGCCAGGTCGCCATGCGGGTAGCGCATCATCCTGGCACGCGCAAGCAGCGCCGCATCGTTGAGCGAAGCGTGGTTGAGCTTGTCGGCAAAGAGCGTGCCACCGCGCCCGAGCAGGGCGGTGATGATGCCGAGATTGGCCATGTAGCCGGTGGAAAACAGCAGCGCCGCCGGCAAGCCGGTAAATTCCGCCAGCTTTTGCTCCAGCTCATGGTGAACTGCAGTATGCCCGCTTACCAGGTGCGAGGCACCGGCGCCCACGCCGAAGCGCCGCGCCCCCGCACAGGCCGCCTCGACCAGCGCGGGATGGCTGGCGAGGCCAAGGTAGTCATTGCTGCAGAAGGACAGGACATCTTCGCCATCCATCCGCACACGGACGCCCTGCGGGCTCTGCAGCACGCGGCGGCGGCGCAGCAGGCCGTCAGCCTCGCGTTGCTGCAGCTCCAGCGATAAGGATGAAAAAGGCATTTATCGGTAACGAGTAATGGGTGATGAGTGATGAAACCCACGGAAATTACCCATTACCCATCCCGCATTGCCCATCACCGCCCCTCTTACGCCGCCATGGCACGCATGCCGAGCTTGTCGAACAGAGCCTGGTCTGCGCCGGTATCGGGGTTGCCGGTGGTCAACAGTTTCTCGCCGTAGAAAATGGAGTTTGCGCCGGCCAGAAAGCACAGCGCCTGCAGGCTTTCCGCCATCTCGCCGCGCCCCGCGGACAATCGCACCAGGCTGTTCGGCATGGTGATGCGCGCCACTGCGACAGTGCGCACGAACTCCAGCGGATCGAGGCTTTCAGCATTCTTCAGCGGAGTGCCTTCGACCTGCACCAGCATGTTGATCGGCACCGACTCCGGCACCGGGTCGAGATTGGCCAGCTGGGCGATGAGCGCCGCGCGCTGGGCGCGCGATTCGCCCATGCCGACGATGCCGCCGCTGCATACCTTGATGCCGGCCTTGCGCACCCTGTCCAGCGTATCCAGGCGATCCTGGTAGGTATGCGTGGTGATGACCTGGCCGTAGAACTCGGGGGCGGTATCCAGATTGTGGTTGTAATAGTCGAGCCCGGCATCCTTGAGCTGGGCCGCCTGTTCTTCCTTGAGCATGCCGAGGGTGACGCAGGTTTCCAGCCCCATCGCCTTGACCGCGCGCACCATCTCCAATACCGGCGCCATATCCTTCTGCTGCGGGCCGCGCCAGGCTGCGCCCATGCAGAAACGGGTGGCGCCGCTCTCCCTGGCTTTTGCCGCGGCAGATACGACCTCGTCGAGCGCCAGCAGTGGCGCGCGCTCCACCGCCGTGTCGTGGTGCGCGGACTGCGAGCAGTAGCCGCAATCCTCGGAACAGCCACCGGTCTTGATCGACAGCAGCGTGCTGACCTGCACTTCGTTGGGATCGAAATGCGCGCGATGTACCGTCTGCGCCTTGAATACCAGGTCGCTGAAGGGCATGGAGAACAGCGCCTCGATTTGCGCCACCGTCCATGGCGAATGGTTTATCCGTTCAAGCTCTGCCACGTCATTCATGTGCTTTTTCCTCGATAACATCCATGTCCTGCCAATTTTCCCGCTGCACCCTGACCAGGTCGCGCAGCCCGAGGGGAATGACTACCAGCGCAATAATCGCCCACACCGCCAGCAATCCATGCCAGTTGTCGAACAAGCCGTAAATCGGCTGCCCGAAAACCACCATCGCGCCCGCCACGCCATAGAAGCGATAGCCCGCGATACGGTTGTAATGCGCCACGCGGGGATTCGGGTGGTGCGCCACCGAGGCGTAGACAAAAATCGATGCCGCGATCCAGATCATCAGCAGCGGTGGAATGGCGCTTGCCACCATGCTGGCAATATTGAAAATCCGGGCGGAAAAGCGCTGGCTATCGGCACTGAGGTGTTTTTTCTGTTCCATGTTTCAACCTAGAAACCTCAGTTGGACGGGCTGGAGTGTGCGGTTTTTTGCGAGGTGGGCAAAAAACCGTGCAATCCGGCCCGTAGCGCCCTCACCAGACGGGTGAGCGTAAAATTGCGACAAAAGTTGTTTAGAACCAAAACTCCATACCTCATGGCAAGCGGTCAACTGAGGTTTCTAGGAGCCTGTCGGACTTGAAGAATCGAAGCG